>NZ_JBSGWY010000061.1:0-31045 GCF_053609145.1 Streptomyces sp. NPDC054961
CTCACCCTCTCGGGCTTTCCTCCGGGCGCTTCCTTCGTTCTTGTGTTTCCGACTCTATCAGACTCTTTCGTGTCCGATTCCCAGTCAGCGGGTTTCGCTTTCCAGGTTCCCGCTTTCGCGTTTCCCTTTCCGGCGATTCCAACTCTACCAGATCATTTCCGCGCTCTGCTTCTCGAAAGTCGCAGTGGCTTGGATTTGAATTGGATGGCCATTGGAGAGCCATTCCCTTTCGGGCGAGCCAGACTTTATCAGGTTTCCCTGCTCTGGAATCCCACCCGCCCGCATCGATCCGTCCGGGCACACGTGTGTGCCGGGGTCTCGTGCGGGGTGGAGACGTAAACGTACTGGAGCGGGGCCCCCGGACGCAAATCCGGTTGCCCCGCTCCAGTGAGGTCGCTACGTACGCCGAGGTCAGACCTCGACGACGACCGGGAGGATCATCGGGCGGCGGCGGTAGCCGTCCGAGACCCACTTGCCCATCGTGCGGCGGATGAGCTGCTGGATCTGGTGCGGCTCGGCCACGCCGTCGGCCGCCGCGCGGGCGATGGCCTCCTCGATCTTCGGCAGGACGGCGTTGAACGCCGCGTCGTCGATGCCGGAGCCGCGCGCCTGGATGTTCGGGCCGCTGACGACCTTGCCCGTGGTGCTGTCCACCACGACGTAGACCGAGACGATGCCCTCTTCGCCGAGGATCCGGCGGTCCTTGAGGTGGACCTCGGTGACGTCCCCGACGGAGAGGCCGTCCACGTAGACGTAGCCCGCCTGGACCTTGCCGGAGATCCGCGCCTTGCCGTCGATCAGGTCGACGACCACGCCGTCCTCGGCGATGACGATGCGGTCCTTCGGGACGCCCGTCAGGGCGCCGAGCTCGGCGTTGGCGCGCAGGTGGCGCCATTCGCCGTGGACCGGCATCAGGTTCCGCGGCTTGCAGATGTTGTAGAAGTACAGCAGCTCGCCGGCGGAGGCGTGGCCCGAGACGTGCACCTTGGCGTTGCCCTTGTGCACGACGTTGGCGCCCCAGCGGGTCAGGCCGTTGATCACGCGGTAGACCGCGTTCTCGTTGCCCGGGATCAGGGACGACGCCAGGATCACGGTGTCGCCGGGGACGATCCGGATCTGGTGGTCGCGGTTCGCCATGCGGGACAGGGCCGCCATCGGCTCGCCCTGGGAACCCGTGCAGACCAGGACGACCTCGTGGGCCGGCAGGTCGTCGAGGGTCTTGACGTCCACGACGAGGCCCGGGGCGACCTTCAGGTAGCCCAGGTCACGGGCGATGCCCATGTTGCGGACCATCGAGCGCCCGACGAAGGCGACCCGGCGGCCGTACTCGTGGGCGGCGTCGAGGATCTGCTGGATGCGGTGCACGTGGCTCGCGAAGCTCGCCACGATGATCCGGTTGTTGGCGTTCGCGAAAACCGTGCGCAGCACGTTCGAGATCTCGCGCTCGGGCGGGACGAAGCCCGGGACCTCGGCGTTCGTCGAGTCCGAGAGGAGGAGGTCGATGCCTTCCTCGCTCAGACGCGCGAAGGCGTGCAGGTCGGTGAGGCGGTTGTCCAGCGGGAGCTGGTCCATCTTGAAGTCACCGGTGCACACGACCATGCCGGCGCCGGTGCGGATGGCCACGGCCAGGGCGTCCGGGATGGAGTGGTTGACGGCGATGAACTCGCAGTCGAAGGGGCCGAGGTTCTCGCGCTCGCCTTCCTTCACCTCGAGGGTGTAGGGGCGGATCCGGTGCTCCTGGAGCTTCGCCTCGATGAGGGCCAGCGTCAGCTTGGAGCCGATCAGCGGGATGTCCGGCTTCTCCCGGAGGAGGTAGGGGACGGCGCCGATGTGGTCCTCGTGACCGTGCGTGAGGACGATGCCCTCGATGTCGTCGAGGCGATCCCGGATGGACGAGAAGTCCGGCAGGATCAGGTCGATGCCCGGCTGCTCCTCTTCGGGGAAGAGGACGCCGCAGTCGACGATCAGCAGGCGGCCGTCGAACTCGAAGACGGTCATGTTGCGGCCGATCTCACCGAGACCGCCCAGCGGGGTGACCCGAAGGCCGCCCTTGGGGAGCTTCGGCGGCGGACCGAGTTCAGGATGCGGATGGCTCAAAAGGTTCTCCTTCACCACGCGTGCCACGTGTCCGTCGAGGGACGTGGCGGGCGTGTCATTCGTGCACGAGCTGTTGTCTTGTGATGGTGTCGCTTGTTCAGTTGTGAAGTCTGATGTCAGAGCTGTACCCCGCCGGCGGCAAGATCGATCTTGAGCTGAGCCGTCTCTTCGGCGGTCAGCTCGACCAGCGGGAGCCGCAGCGGGCCCGCCGGCTGGCCCAGCAGGTTCAGCGCGCCCTTGGTGGTGATCACACCCTGCGTGCGGAACATGCCGGTGAAGACGGGGAGCAGCTTCTGGTGGATCTCGGTGGCCTTCTGGACGTCGCCGCCCAGGTGGGCCTCGAGCATCGCGCGGAGCTCGGGGGTGACCACGTGGCCGACCACGGAGACGAAGCCGACCGCGCCGACCGACAGGAGCGGCAGGTTCAGCATGTCGTCACCCGAGTACCAGGCCAGGCCGCTCTGCGCGATGGCCCAGCTGGCGCGGCCGAGGTCGCCCTTGGCGTCCTTGTTGGCAACGATACGGGGATGCTCGGCGAGCCGGACCAGGGTTTCGGTGTTGATCGGGACACCGCTGCGGCCGGGGATGTCGTAGAGCATGACCGGGAGCTCGGTGGCGTCCGCGATCGCCGTGAAGTGCCGGAAGAGGCCCTCCTGCGGCGGCTTGCTGTAGTACGGGGTGACCGCGAGCAGGCCGTGAGCGCCGGTGCGCTCGGCCTGGCGGGCGAGCTCGAGCGTGTGGCGGGTGTCGTTGGTCCCGATGCCGGCGACCACGTGCGCCCGGTCCCCGACGGCTTCGAGGACGGCTCGTACGAGGTCGTTTTTCTCCGCGTCGGTGGTGGTCGGGGACTCACCGGTGGTGCCGTTGATGATCAGGCCGTCGTTGCCTGCGTCCACCAAGTGGACGGCGAGCCGCTGCGCGCCGTCGAGGTCAAGTGCGCCATCCGCCGTGAACGGCGTGATCATGGCGGTGAGGACCCGCCCGAAGGGGGTCTGCGGAGTCGAGATCGGAGCCATGGGTAACACGCTACTCGCTGCCACGCTCGCGGTGTCCCCTCGGGGGACGTGATGACGGTGTTGGAGCCCGGCACTGCCTGCTCGGGGGTTCAAGCAGTGCCGGGTCCGTTTGATCAGCCTAGATGAACTTTACGAAACGCCGCAATACGGACACTTTGGACTTGACCCGTACATCCGTGCGGAACGAGCCGTTCCGGCCTTACGGGGCAACGCGGCCGTCGCCGGGGAAGACACAGCACGTGAGCGGCATCGGGCCCGCCCGGCACCGCTCCGTCTCCTCCCCGGCCGTCCCGGTCCCCCGCCGCGGGGCGGGGGCGCCGCCGCCCGCCCGCACGGGGTGCGCGGGCCGGTGCGGGGCGCGAGCGAGGGCGCGTGGAAGGTGGCGTGCGCCGGGGAGAAAAGACCGGCCGACAGGACCGAACGGGCAACCTCGCGGGCCGCGCCCGCCGAGCACCCCTTCAGCGCCCCGCGGCCGGCCGAATCTGACGCGTTGCCAAGAAAATCGGTTAATGTCCTGAATTTCGGCACCGATCCGGTCTCCCACGCGTCCTACTGAGTGGAACGTCCACCATCCGCCCCGCCGTCCCGGGGCCCCGACCGTGAGGAGTGTCGCTCATGTTCCGCCGGCGCGAACCCGTCCCGTTTGCCTTCGTCGCCGAGGCCGACCGATTCCGCAGTAACGTCACTCCGCCGCCGCGCGAGAGTCTGAGCAAGACCCAGATCGCCGCCCGTAGTCTGGTCGGACTGACCGTGGTCGCAGGGCTCGTGGGCTCCCTTCTCTTCGGCATGCCCGCACTGCAGCCGAGCGAGACCCCGGCGAAGTCGCAGCGTCCGGAGGCGTCCGAGGGGCGGTAGCCTCACGGGCACAGCCCAACCGAACGTGCATGTGAGTGAGGTCCTGCCGTGCCCCTGCCCTTCCTGACGGCCGACGGCGCATCCGACGCGCACGACAACGGGGAGACGCTCCCCTACGAGGATCCCGACCGCTGGCGCCGCCCCTACCGCCCGGGGCCCTGGCGGGTCGCCATCGCCGCCCTGCTGCTCCTGCTGGGCGCGTTCATGCTCTTCTCCACGGTGATCATCGTCGCCGCGGGCACCTGGGCCGGCGCCCTGGGCGGCCTGGCCGCCTCGCTCGCCGTGGTCGGCACGGCCCTGCGGCTGCTGCGCACGGGGGTCTGGGTGAGCCCCAAGGGGCTGCGCCGGGTCGGGTTCTTCGGGACCCGCTCGATCCCCTGGAGCCAGGTCGCCGAGATCCGCACCGTCCAGCAGCCCGTGCGCTGGCTCGGGCTGCCGAGGACCGTACAGGGCCAGGCCCTGACGGTGGCCGCTCGCGGCGGCGAGGCGCTGCCGGTGCTGCTGACCGACCACAGCGCCGACTTCCTGTCGCGGACCGAGGCCTTCGAGCGGGCCGCCGACTCGGTCGAGGCCTGGGCCGACGAATACCGGGCCGTGCCCGTCTGATCCGGCGTCACGCGCGGCCCGTCCCGCGCGTGCGACACGCGAAAGCCGTACAGGACCTGGTCCTGTACGGCTTTCGCGTCGGTGCGGTCCGCCGGCGCGCGGTGCGGTGCGTCGTGACGGTGTCTCGTGACGGTGCGTGGTTACCGTGCCTCGTGCAGGGCGATCGCCCGCTGCATGGCCTTGCGCGCCCGCGGGGTGTCGCGGGCGTCGCGGTAGGCCACCGCGAGGCGGAACCAGCTGCGCCAGTCCCCCGGGGCGTCCTCCGTCTCGGCCTTGCGGCGCGCGAAGACCTCGTCGGCGGAGTCCCGCAGGATCCGGCCGTACTTGTCCCGCTCCAGCTCGTCCACGGGCAGTGCGCCCTCGGCCTCCAACTGGGTCGCCAGCTGGTTGGCCCGGGTGACGAAGCGGGTGTTCTGCCAGAGGAACCAGACGCCGATGACCGGCAGGATCAGCACCGCCACCCCGAAGGTGACGGTGAGCCAGGTCCCGTGCCGGATCAGCAGCAGGCCCCGGCTGCCGGCCAGGACGAAGTACACCACCAGGACTGCGGCCGTGATGAAGTAGGCGATCTTCGCGCGCATGGTTCCGCCGTCCGCCCGTCAGCCGAGTTCGAGGAAGTTTTCCAGGCCGAACGTCAGGCCCGGAGTCTGCGTCACGCGGCGCGCGCCGAGCAGGATGCCCGGCATGAAGCTGCTGTGGTGCAGGGAGTCGTGTCGGATGGTCAGGGTCTCGCCCTCACCGCCGAGGAGCACCTCCTGGTGGGCCAGGAGGCCGCGCAGGCGGATCGCGTGCACCGGGACGCCGTCCACGTCGGCACCGCGCGCGCCGTCCAGGGCGGTGGCGGTGGCGTCGGGCTGCGCGCCGAGGCCGGCCTCGGCGCGGGCGGCGGCGATGAGCTGCGCCGTACGGGTCGCCGTGCCGGAGGGGGCGTCGACCTTGTGGGGGTGGTGCAGCTCTACGACCTCGACGGACTCGAAGTACCGGGCGGCCTGCGCGGCGAACTTCATGGTGAGGACCGCGCCGATGGAGAAGTTCGGGGCGATGAGCACACCCGTCCCCGGCGAAGCGGCGAGCCAGGTGTTCAGCTGTGCGAGGCGGTCCTCGGTCCAGCCGGTGGTACCGACCACTCCGTGGATGCCGTGGCGGATGAGGAAGTCGAGGTTCTCCATCACCGAGGCCGGGGTGGTCAGCTCGACGGCGACCTGGGCGCCGGCCTCGGCCAGCGCCTCCAGCTTGTCGCCGCGCCCGAGGGCGGCCACCAGTTCCATGTCCTCGGCGGCCTCGACGGCCTTGACCGCCTCGGAGCCGATGCGGCCCTGGGCGCCGAGAACTGCCACGCGCAGCTTGCTCATTTCACGTCCCTCAGTGTTCACAGACTTCAGACCAACGTACGGAACTAGACGACCGCTTCGTCGAGGCGGGCCGCCTGCTTCTCCTTGAGCGGGCCGATCACCGCGAGCGAGGGCCGCTGGGCCAGGACGTCCTGGGCCACCGAGCGCACGTCGTCCGGGGTGACGGAGGCGATCCGGGCCAGCATGTCGTCGACCGACATCTGGTCGCCCCAGCACAGCTCGCTCTTGCCGATGCGGTTCATGATCGCGCCGGTGTCCTCCAGGCCGAGGACGGTGGAGCCGGACAGCTGGCCGATGGCCCGCCGGATCTCCTCGTCGGTGAGCCCGTCGGCGGCGACCTTGTCGAGCTCTTCCCGGCAGATCCGCAGTACGTCGTGGACCTGGTTGGGGCGGCAGCCCGCGTAGACGCCGAAGAGGCCGGTGTCGGCGAAGCCCGAGGTGTACGAGTACACGCTGTAGGCCAGGCCGCGCTTCTCGCGGACCTCCTGGAAGAGGCGCGAGGACATGCCTCCGCCGAGTGCGGTGTTCAGCACGCCCAGCGCCCAGCGGCGCTCGTCGGTGCGGGCCAGGCCCGGCATGCCGAGGACCACGTGGGCCTGCTCGGTCTTGCGGTTGACCAGCTCGACGCGGCCGGAGGTGCGGATCCGCTTGGTGCCGGAGCGCGGGCCGGTCGGCTCGGCGTCCGTGCGGGTCAGCGCGCCGGCCTTCTCGAAGGCCGCGCGGACCTGGCGTACGACCTTGTTGTGGTCGACGTTGCCCGCGGCGGCCACGACCAGGTGGGTCGGGTCGTAGTGCTTCTTGTAGAAGCGGCGGATCCGGTCGGCGGTGAGCGCGTTGATCGTGTCGACCGTGCCGAGGACGGGGCGCCCGAGCGGGGTGTCCCCGTACATGGTCTGGGCGAACAGGTCGTGGACCATGTCGCCCGGGTCGTCCTCGGTCATCGCGATCTCTTCGAGGATGACTCCGCGCTCGGCGTCGACATCGGATTCGAGGATGAGCGAGCCGGTGAGCATGTCGCACACGACGTCGATGGCCAGCGGCAGGTCGGTGTCGAGCACCCGTGCGTAATAGCAGGTGTACTCCTTCGCCGTGAAGGCGTTCATCTCCCCGCCGACCGCGTCGATCGCGGAGGAGATGTCGAGGGCGCTGCGCTTCTCGGTGCCCTTGAAGAGGAGGTGCTCCAGGTAGTGCGTGGCGCCGTTCAGTGAAGGCGTCTCGTCCCGGGAGCCGACATTGGCCCAGATGCCGAACGTGGCGGAGCGGACCGACGGCAGCGTCTCGGTGACGACGCGCAGTCCACCGGGCAGGACCGTGCGCCGGACGGTGCCGATGCCGTTCGTGCCCTTGAGCAGTGTTTGGGTACGGGCGACGGCCCGCCCCTCGGAAGAGGGGCGGGCCGTCACACGCGAACTACGCGACGTCACTTGTCGGAGTCGTCCTTGTCAGCGTCGTCGCCGGCGGCCTCGCCGTCGATCACGGGGACCAGGGAGAGCTTGCCGCGGGAATCGATCTCGGCGATCTCGACCTGGACCTTGGTACCGACCGCGAGCACGTCCTCGACGTTCTCCACGCGCTTGCCACCGGCGAGCTTGCGGATCTGCGAGATGTGCAGCAGACCGTCCTTGCCGGGCATGAGGGAGACGAAGGCACCGAAGGTGGTGGTCTTGACGACCGTACCCAGGTAACGCTCGCCGACCTCCGGCATGGTCGGGTTGGCGATCTGGTTGATCGTGGCACGGGCGGCCTCGGCGGCCGGGCCGTCGGAGGCACCGATGTAGATGGTGCCGTCGTCCTCGATCGTGATCTCGGCGCCGGTGTCCTCCTGGATCTGGTTGATCATCTTGCCCTTGGGGCCGATGACCTCACCGATCTTGTCCACCGGGATCTTGACGGTGATGATCCGCGGGGCGAACGGGGACATGGCGTCCGGCGTGTCGATCGCTTCCATCATCACGTCGAGGATGTGGAGGCGGGCGTCGCGGGCCTGCTTGAGGGCGGCGGCCAGGACCGAGGCCGGGATGCCGTCGAGCTTGGTGTCCAGCTGGAGCGCGGTGACGAACTCCTTGGTGCCGGCGACCTTGAAGTCCATGTCGCCGAAGGCGTCCTCCGCACCGAGGATGTCGGTGAGGGCGACGTAGTGGGTCTTGCCGTCGATCTCCTGGGAGATCAGACCCATGGCGATGCCGGCGACGGGGGCCTTGAGGGGCACACCGGCGTTCAGCAGCGACATGGTGGAGGCGCAGACCGAGCCCATGGACGTCGAACCGTTGGAGCCGAGGGCCTCGGACACCTGACGGATCGCGTAGGGGAACTCCTCGCGCGTCGGGAGGACCGGCACGATCGCGCGCTCGGCGAGCGCGCCGTGGCCGATCTCGCGGCGCTTCGGCGAACCGACGCGGCCGGTCTCGCCGACCGAGTACGGCGGGAAGTTGTAGTTGTGCATGTAGCGCTTGCGGGTCACCGGGGAGAGGGTGTCCAGCTGCTGCTCCATGCGGAGCATGTTCAGGGTGGTGACGCCCAGGATCTGGGTCTCGCCACGCTCGAACAGCGCCGAGCCGTGCACGCGCGGGATGGCCTCGACCTCGGCGGCGAGGGTACGGATGTCCGTGAGCCCGCGGCCGTCGATGCGGACCTTGTCCTTGATGACGCGCTCGCGGACCAGGGCCTTGGTGAGGCTGCGGTACGCGCCGGAGATCTCCTTCTCGCGGCCTTCGAAGGCCGGGAGGAGCTTCGCGGCGGCGATCTCCTTGATGCGGTCCAGCTCGGCCTCGCGGTCCTGCTTGCCCGCGATGGTCAGCGCCTTGGTCAGGTCGCCCTTGACCGCGGCCGAGAGGGCCTCGTAGACGTCGTCCTGGTAGTCCAGGAAGACCGGGAACTCGCCGGTGGGCTTGGCAGCCTTCGCCGCGAGGTCGGCCTGCGCCTTGCACAGGGCCTTGATGAAGGGCTTCGAGGCGTCGAGACCGGCGGCCACGACCTCCTCGGTCGGCGCCTCGGCGCCGCCCTTGACCAGGGTGATGGTCTTCTCGGTGGCCTCGGCCTCGACCATCATGATCGCGACGTCGCCGTCGTCCAGGACGCGGCCCGCGACGACCATGTCGAAGACGGCGTCCTCGAGCTCGGTGTGCGTCGGGAAGGCGACCCACTGGCCGCGGATCAGCGCGACGCGGACGCCGCCGATCGGGCCGGAGAAGGGCAGGCCGGCCAGCTGGGTGGACGCGGACGCGGCGTTGATCGCGATGACGTCGTACAGGTGGTCCGGGTTGAGCGCCATGATCGTGGCGACGACCTGGATCTCGTTGCGCAGGCCCTTCTTGAAGGACGGGCGCAGCGGGCGGTCGATCAGGCGGCAGGTGAGGATCGCGTCCTCGGAGGGGCGGCCCTCACGGCGGAAGAACGAGCCGGGGATCTTGCCGGCGGCGTACTGGCGCTCTTCGACGTCGACCGTCAGGGGGAAGAAGTCGAGCTGGTCCTTGGGCTTCTTCGACGCGGTGGTGGCGGAAAGCACCATCGTGTCGTCGTCCAGGTAGGCAACGGCGGAGCCGGCGGCCTGGCGGGCCAGACGGCCCGTCTCGAAGCGGATGGTGCGGGTACCGAAGGAACCGTTGTCAATGACGGCCTCGGCGTAGTGGGTCTCGTTCTCCACTAGCGTGTTCTCCATTTTCGTCGTCTCCGTCCGCCACCCGTGTGGTGGCCGACGGTTGCGGAGAAGCGCTCCTTGCGTGCGGGCCGGTCTTCGATCGAAGCATCCGGGCTCAAGCCCCCTGGGGCTTTCCGGATGCCACTACCGAGGACCGGCGGCGTAGGGAGGGCGCTCCTCCTCTTCAGTTGTGCACGTGGTTCCAGACTACAAAGCGTCCGGTCCGTCGCGCACGTACAGCAAAGGGAGCGGCCCCCGGTGTGGGTGCCGCTCCCTTCACAGCGTCTTTACTTGGCGCCGGCCGCACCGCGGCGGATGCCGAGGCGCTCGACCAGGGCGCGGAAGCGCTGGATGTCCTTCTTGGCCAGGTACTGCAGCAGGCGGCGGCGCTGGCCGACCAGGATCAGCAGACCACGACGGGAGTGGTGGTCGTGCTTGTGGGCCTTCAGGTGCTCGGTCAGGTCCGAGATGCGGCGGGACAGCATGGCGACCTGGACCTCGGGGGAGCCGGTGTCGCCCTCCTTGGCACCAAACTCTGCGATGAGCTGCTTCTTTACTGCGGCGTCGAGCGGCACGCGTACTCCTCGTAATAGGTCTTCGTTGCCACCGAGTGCCCCAGGTCGAATTCTCTGGGGATCTTCCGTAACTCGGGAGGCGGGGTCCGCTGAGCGCAGCCTCCAGACGATTCCGGGGGCGCGTACACAAACGGCCGTCACACAGCGTACCAGGCTGCCGCTGGGCCCCGTCTCAGCTGGTGAGAGAGCGGGCCCGGGCGTACACGTCGAGCACGGCCAGGGCCAGCGGGACCAGGCTGAGCAGGACCGCCGCCTCGGTGAGGTCGAGCAGGCGCCCCCAGAAGGGTGACAGACCCTTGGTGGGAATGACCAGCGCAATTCCCGCGAGGAGGGCCGCGCCGGCGGCGACGGCCGCGGAGAGCCAGATGGTACGGAGTTCCAGGCCGGAGTGGTCGCCGTACAGGACGAGCTCGCGGAGCAGGGCGGCCGGCGGGTGCATGGCCAGGCCCAGGACGAGCAGGCCGAGGGCGGCGAGGCCGGCCACGAGCGTGCTGGCGACCTGGGAGGTGTAGCGGAAGAGGCGGGCGCGCAGCAGCATGGCGAGCCCGGTGGCCAGGGCCAGGAGCCGGGCCCAGGTGTTGTCGGAGAAGCCGAGGACGGCGGCGGCGCCGACGGCGACCGCGGCGCAGCCGCCGACGAGGCCGAGGAGCATCTCGTGGCCGCGGCGGGCCTGGGCGGCGATGGCCTCGGCGTCGAGGGGGGCCGCGGCGTCGTGCTGGTCGGCGCCGGAGCGGTCACCGTACGGCTCGGTCTCGTAGCGGTCCGGGGTCTCGTACTCGGCCACGGCGCTCTGGGGGGCGGCGTAGCCGATGGGGAGCCGGGCGAAGCGGGCGGAGAAGCCGGGCAGGAAGGCGACGAGGCCGATGGCGACGGGGGCGCAGACGGCCGCGGCGGAGGTGGCGCCGGCGTCCGTGGCGATGGCGGCGAAGGTGGCGGCGGTCCCGGTGGCGGCGAGGAAGGTGGCCGCGACGAAGGGGGCGTCGCCGGTGGGGGTGAGCGCGACGAGGGCGACGGAGGCGACGAGCACGCAGACGCAGCCGAGGAGGAACTGGAGGCGGCCGGGTCCGTGGCCGGCCGCGGGGGCGATGATGCCGACGCCGGCGAGCAGCAGGTGCGGGACGGCGGCGAGGCCGAGGGCCACGGCGGAGCCGCGGTCGCGGTAGACCCGGGCGCGGACCCCGGCGGCGGCGGTGAGGAGCAGGCCGACGGAGCCGGCGATGATCCCGGGCAGTCCGTGCATGTCGTGCAGGACGGGGTCGGCGTACCAGAGGACGAACCCGAGGAGCACGAAGAGGACGGCGGCGCCGGCCAGGCCCGCGCCGCGCAGCATGTCGTCGCTCCAGCGGTGGCGGTCGCGCACCACCGCGGAGGCGACGGCGTCGGAGACGTCGTCGAAGACGGCGGGCGGCAGGGACTCGGCGAAGGGGCGCAGGCTGAGCACCTCGCCGTCGAGGACCTGCTGGGCGGCGAGGGTGCGGGCGCCGTCGAGGACGGTGCCGGAGCGCAGGACCAGGTGGAACCCGGTGGGGGCGCCGACGGGCTGGGTCTGGCCGGTGAGGCGCAGCAGCTCGGGGTAGATGTCGGCGACGGCGATGTCCTCGGGGAGGGCTACGTCGATGCGGCTGTCGGGGGCCACGACGGTGACCCTGCGGAAGCCGGTCGCCTCGGCGGTGTTCACCTGGTGTCCCCCGGTTGGTGTGTGCGTCGATGGTGCGTCGGTGTGTACGTCGCGCGTGTGGTGCGCCGCGCTGTCGTTCGCTGCGTGTGCTGCCGCGTGCGCGCCGGTGCGGGTGGCGGTGTGCCGGTGGTCCGGGCCGTCGTGCGGTGCTCCGGCCGATTCGCGGATGCGCATGCTGCGCGCGCCACCCTACCGGGAGTGTGGATGACTGTCGGCAAGTAGGATCACCTCTTCGCGGAGGAGACCCCCTCCGCGCCCGGGACTTGAGGGCGCCGGTTGCGACGTCCCGTCTGTTTTCGAGGGATTGATTCTCCGGTGAGCCAGATCGTCGTCAAACGTCCGCCCCGGTCGCTTCCGCCCGAAGTTCCTTCGGACGAGCTGCGGCTGGAGGCTCCGCCGGAGCTTCCGAGGGGGCAGCAGGAGGGCGTGCTGATGCAGCTCCTCCCGATGCTCGGGATGGGTTCGTCCGCCGTCTTCTTCTTCATGCCGGGTGCCGCGCCGATGATGCGCATCATGGGCGTGCTGATGATGGTGTCGACGGTGGGCATGCTCGTCGCCCAGCTGGTGCGCCACCGGCGGGGTACGCAGGGGCAAATGGGGGATACCCGGCGGGACTACCTCAAGTACCTGGCCCAGACCCGCCGTCAGGTGCGGCGGACCGCGCGGGCGCAGCGCGACGCGCAGCTGTATCTGCACCCGGCGCCCGAGCAGTTGTGGTCGGTGGTGGCCGAGGGCTCGCGGCTGTGGGAGCGGCGGGTCGGCGACCCGGACTTCGGTCAGGTCCGGCTGGGCCTGGGCGCGCAGCGGCTGGCGACGCCTCTGGTGGCGCCGGACACGGCCCCGGTGGACGAGCTGGAGCCGCTGACCGCGGGTGCGATGCAGCGCTTCCTGAAGGTGCACTCCTCGCTGGACGGGCTGCCGGTGGCGGTGTCGCTGCGGGCGTTCTACCACGTGACGGTGTCCGGGGAGCCGGAGTCGGCGCGCAGTACGGCGCGGGCGCTGGTGGCGCAGCTGACGACGCTGCACTCCCCCGAGGACCTGGTGGTGGCGGTGGTGGCCGCGCCGGGCGCGGTGGCGGAGTGGGACTGGGTGAAGTGGCTGCCGCACAACCAGCTCCCGGGCCAGATCGACGGGGCCGGTACGAAGCGGCTGTTCGGCGACGACCTCGCCGAGGTGGAGGGTCTGCTGGGCTCCCGGCTGGAGGGGCGGCCCCGGTTCAGCCGGGAGGCGTCCCCGGTGCTGGACCAGCCGCACGTGGTCCTCGTGCTGGACTCCGGTTCGCGCAGCGGTCTGGTGCCGCCGGACTCCCTGTTCGCCGCGGCCGAGGGTCTGCAGGGCGTGACGGTGGTCGAGGTGGTGGCGGGCGATCTGGACGAGGCGCGCGGCGGCCTGTCGGTCGTGGTGCGGCCGGGCCGGCTGCGGCTGGAGTCGGGTGGGGGCGTGGCCTACGAGGGTGCGCCGGACGCCTTGTCGCTGCCGGCGGCCGAGGCGCTGGCCCGGCAGCTGGCGCCGTTGCGGACGGGGGGCGGGGACGACGACGAGCCGCTGCTCGCCAATCTGGACTTCACGGACCTGCTGAACCTGGGTGACGCCGCGGCCGTGGACGTGGCCCGGACCTGGCGGCCGCGTTCGGCGGGTGAGCGGCTGCGCGTGCCGATCGGTGTGGGCGAGGACGGCTCCCCGGTGATGCTGGACCTGAAGGAGGCCGCGCAGGAGGGCATGGGTCCGCACGGGCTGTGCGTGGGCGCGACCGGTTCGGGCAAGTCGGAGCTGCTGCGCACGCTGGTGCTGGGGCTGGCGGTCACGCACACCTCGGAGACGCTGAACTTCGTCCTGGCGGACTTCAAGGGTGGTGCGACCTTCACCGGGATGGGGCAGATGCCCCACGTCGCGGCGGTCATCACCAACCTGGCGGACGACCTGACGCTCGTGGACCGGATGGGCGACTCGATCCGCGGGGAGCTGCAGCGCCGCCAGGAGCTGCTGCGTTCCGCGGGCAACTACGCGAACATCCACGACTACGAGAAGGCCCGTGCGGCCGGCGCCCCGCTGGAGCCGCTGGCCTCGCTGGTCCTGGTCATCGACGAGTTCTCCGAACTGCTCACCGCGAAGCCCGACTTCATCGACATGTTCATCCAGATCGGCCGCATCGGCCGTTCGCTGGGCGTGCACCTGCTGCTCGCCTCGCAGCGGCTGGAGGAGGGCAAGCTGCGCGGGCTGGACACGTACCTGTCGTACCGGATCGGTCTGCGGACCTTCTCGGCGGCGGAGTCGCGGACCGCGATCGGGGTTCCCGACGCCTATCACCTGCCGTCGGTGCCCGGTTCGGGCTACCTGAAGTTCGGTACGGACGAGATGACGCGCTTCAAGGCCGCGTACGTGTCGGGCACCTACCGGTCGGGCGGGCCGGACCTGTCGGTCGGGCTGTTCCCGGTGGAGCGGCGGCCGGTGCTGTTCACGGCCGCGCCGGTGCCGGTGGTGTACGCGGCCCCCGACCCGGCGTACCTGACGGCGCGGGCGGAGGAGGCCGCGCGGGGCGGGCAGGGCGACGACGCGCTGGCGGACACGGTGCTGGACGTGATCGTGAGCCGGCTGGAGGGGCAGGGGGTGCCGGCGCACCAGGTGTGGCTGCCGCCGCTCGACCAGGCTCCGCCGCTGGACCAGCTGCTTCCGGCGCTCGCGCCGTCGCCGGAGCGCGGGCTGCACGCGGAGGGCTACACGCGGCCGGGCGGACTGGTCGTGCCCCTCGGGCTCATCGACAAGCCGTTCGAGCAGCGGCGCGAGGTGCTGTACCGGGACTTCTCGGGTGCGGCGGGCCACATGATGGTGGTCGGCGGCCCGCAGTCGGGCAAGTCGACGCTCATGCGGACGCTGATCTCCTCGTTCGCGCTGACGCACACCCCGCGCGAGGTGCAGTTCTACGGGCTGGACTTCGGCGGCGGCGGCCTGTCCTCGGTGTCCGACCTGCCGCACGTGGGCGGGATCGCCTCCCGGCTGGACCCGGAGCGGGTGCGGCGCACGGTCGCGGAGGTCGCCGGGGTGCTGCGCCGGCGCGAGGAGTTCTTCCGTGCGAACGGCATCGACTCCATCGGCACCTACCGGCGCCGCCGGGCGGCGGGCGAACTGCCCGGCGAGGCCTGGGGCGACGTCTTCCTGGTCATCGACGGCTGGGGCGGCTTCCGCGGCGAGTACGAGGGCCTGGAGCAGGTCGTCACGGACATCGCGGCCCGCGGGCTGGGCTACGGCATCCACGTGGTGATCACGGCCGCCCGGTACATGGAGGTCCGTGCCGCGCTGAAGGACCAGATGCTCAGCCGGCTGGAGCTGCGCCTCGGCGACGTCATGGACTCCGAGTTCGACCGCAAGGTCGCGGCGAACGTCCCGACGGGCATGCCGGGCCGCGGCCAGGTCGCGGAGAAGCTGCATTTCCTGAGCGCGCTGCCGCGCGTCGACGGCTCGCACGCGGCGGAGGACCTGTCGGAGGCCACCGCGGCCTTCGTGGCGGCCGTCAAGCAGAACTGGGCGGGCCAGGCGGCCCCCGGCGTACGGCTGCTGCCGCGGCTGCTCCACGCCGACCAGCTGCCCAAGGGCGGGGAGTACCCGGAGCGCGGGATCGCGATCGGCATCGACGAGACCGAGCTGGAGCCGGTGTTCGTCGACTTCGAGACCGACCCGTTCCTCCTCGTGTTCGGCGAGAGCGAGTCGGGCAAGACGAACCTGCTGCGGCTCATCGCCCAGCGGATCTCGGAGCGTTACGGCCCGGACCGGGCACGGCTGGTCGTCGGCGACTACCGGCGCAGCCTGCTCGGGGCGCTGCCGGAGGAGCACGTGCTGGAGTACGCGCCGATGGCGAGCTCCCTGCAGATGCACATGGAGGCGCTGGCCGGGGTGTTCGCGCGGCGCCAGCCGCCGCCGGACGTCACCCCCCAGCAGCTGCGCGACCGCAGCTGGTGGACGGGTCCCGACGTGTTCATCATCATCGACGACTTCGACCTGGTGGCCACGAGCCAGGGCAACCCGCTGACGCAGCTGGTGGAGTTCCTGCCGTTCGCCCGGGACACGGGCGTCCGGTTCGTCATCGCGCGCAGCTCGGCGGGTGCCTCGCGCGCCCTCTACGAGCCGTTCATGCAGCGGATCAAGGAGCTGGGCGCGCAGGGCGTGGTGCTGTCCGGCGATCCGTCCGAGGGCGACCTGGTCGGCAACGCGCGGCCCCGTCCGATGCCGCCGGGCCGGGCCTCGTTCGTCTCGCGCAAGCGCGGGACCTCGCTGATCCAGATCGGCCGCACGCACGGCGTGTAGCGCGGGGGGAAGGGGGCGGCCGGGCAGCGGTGCGGGAGGGTTGGGCAAATGCTCCCGCGACCGGCCGGCCGCCCCCGATAATCGGCAGCGACCGCACCACCGAAGGAGAGGCCGCTCATGGGCACTCAGCAGGAGAAGGACGAGCTGTACGCGCTCGACATCAGCGGCGTCGAGTGGGAGGGCCCGCCCGGCACCGACCCGGACGAGGAGCGGGTCGAGATCGCCCGGCTGCCGGAGGGAGCGGTGGCGATGCGGTCCTCGCTGGACCGGGACACCGTGCTGCGCTACACCGCGGCCGAGTGGGAGGCGTTCGTACTCGGCGCCAGGGACGGGGAGTTCGACCTGGACCGGGGTCCGCGCCAGGCGCCGTAGCGCTCGGGCCGCCCTTCCCGGGCATGGCGAAGGGGCGCGCCCGGTTCGGGCGCGCCCCCTTCTCGTACCGAGTGGCGCGTGGCGTACCGCGTTGCTCAGTAGGCCTCGGTGAACAGGCGCGAGGCCTTCACGTCGGTGGCGCGGTAGTCGTTCTTGCCGCGCTCGATGAGGTCGGCGACCTGGCGCAGCGTGGCGCGCATGTGGTCGGCCTTGCCGTTGTACTTGCGCTGCAGCTCGATGTACTGGGCGTGCGCCTCGCCGTCCCAGGTGTCGGTGACGACGGTCAGGGCGGCGCCCATCTCGTCGAGGTCCTTCTTGATGTTGTCCGAGACGATGCGGATGCGGTCCGCCATCACCTGGACGCTCTCATACCGGACCTTGGTGTGCCCGTCGTTCGCGGTCATGTTCTTCTCCTTCGCACGGTGCGGGGCAGGTGATTGGGGGAAACGGGTCAGATCCCGTTGAGGGCGGAGGTGTTGCCACCGCCGCCGCCGGCGCCGGCCTTGACCGCCTGGAACGCCGTGACCACGTCGTCGTCCTGCGCGTTGCTCAGGTTCTTGGTCTGCGAGACCGCGTGGTGCAGGACGCCCAGCAGGCGGCGGATCTCGTCGTGGTCCTCGTTGACGACCGTCTGCGCGGAGGTGAACCCCGACGCACCCACACCGGTCCAGCCGGCGCTGACGGTGGCGAGGATGTCGGCCAGCTCTCGGGACTGCCGGGTGACGCTCTCGGCGGTCTCCGAAATCTTGTTCATCGCTTGCTTGACCGGGTCGTCAGCAAGGCCGAAATTGTTGGTCATCCGAAGCTCCTCATTTCTCAATTCACCAGACAGAACCGGTGGATTGCGCGGCGGAGCAGTCGCTCAGGAGCGCGGTTTTCAGCCACGTGCACCCCCGGAGTTCCCCCTCCGCCTCACGCCACATCCCCGATCACAGTCGTGAAGCCTTCGATCACTGTAGTCAGTTCATCGTCCTGACCCAACACACCTGTGTGGCCGGGGCGGACGAACCGCACGCGTTCACTGCAAACGGCGCCTTCGGTTCCGGGCCTCACGGACCACCACCGCCGTACCGGAGATCACG
Source organism: Streptomyces sp. NPDC054961 (assembly GCF_053609145.1). Lineage (NCBI taxonomy): Bacteria > Bacillati > Actinomycetota > Actinomycetes > Kitasatosporales > Streptomycetaceae > Streptomyces > Streptomyces sp. NPDC054961. The sequence continues at coordinate 17,570 of NZ_JBSGWY010000061.1, forward strand.
GCGATGAGCACGCCGCCGATCCCCAGCGCGTACGTGCCGAGGCGCTCGTCCCGCTCCCGCGCCGTCTCCCCCGTCCGCATCGCGGCGGGCTCCGGAGCCGCCGCCGGGGGCGGCCCCTGGTCGGGGACGGGCGCCTTGGGGGTCTCGTGGTCCTGGGTCAGCGCGCGGACCGGGTCGACCACGCCCCAGCCGACGTAGTCGTCATGGCCGTTGACGGACCGCTCGGCCGTGTTCTGGAGCTGCCAGACCACCTGCTGCGCGGACCACTGCGGGTGCTCGGCGCGCACCAGGGCCGCGACGCCCGCGACGTAGGGCGCGGAGAAACTGGTGCCGTTGTCCACGCACTGGCCGAAGCCGGGGACGGTGGAGACCATGTCGACGCCGGGCGCCGCGATCCCGACGAAGGAGCCGGGCTGGGAGAACGCGGCGCGCTCGTTGTTGCGGTCCGAGGAGCCCACCGCCAGCACGCCGGGAAAGGCCGCCGGGTAGGTGGCGCGCTTCTGGCCGGTCAGCCCGTCGTTGCCCGCCGAGGCGACGACGACGACGTTCGCGTCGATGGCCTTCTTCACCGCCTGGCCGAGCTTGGAGTCCTGGGTGAGCGGTACGTCGGTGTCCTGCGAGATGTTGATGATCTGCGCACCCTTGGACACGGCGTGGTCGATGGCCACGCTCATGGACTCGGCGTTGCCGTTGCCCTGCCCGTCGTTCTGCCGGATCGCGATGATCGTGGCCTCGGGGGCGATGCCGACGAAGCCGGTACCGGGCTTCGGCCGGCCCGCGATCAGCCCGGCGACCTTGGTGCCGTGCCCGACGGTGTCGTTGGTCCCGTCGCCCTTGGGGTCGAGGAGGTCCGCCCCGGCCGCGATGTCGATGGCATCGCTGAGCTGCGGGTTCACCCGGTCGACGCCGGTGTCGATGACGGCGACGCGCACGCTCTTGCCGTCGCTCGTCCGGCCCTTGGTCTGCGCCCAGAGCTCGTCGAGCAGCAGCCGCTGGAGCGCCCAGGGGCGGTCCTCGATCTGCTTCTTCATCGGGAAGGTGCACTCCCCCGCGCCGGCGAGGCGCAGGGGGTGCGGGGCGTGGACCACCGCTCCGTACGGGGCCTCGGCCGGCCCCTCGTACGGCGTCGGCGGCGGCGCGGCCGCCAGCGCGAGGGCGGCGGCCGCGAGCAGCACGGCGGCGGGCTTCGGGGCCGCCGCCCCGGAAGTGCCGCGCATCACGAACCCTGGGGCTGACGGGCGGAGTTGCTGTCCAGGCGCGGCCCCTTGGAGAGGAACTCCGACCACGCGATCGGCACCGTCACCGGGACCACGCCTCCGTAGCCGAGCCGGGCCTGTGCCTGGCTCGGCGCCGGACGGCCGTCGGCGGTGGACGGGCCGCCCTGGCCGGCCGCCGGGCCCGCTCCGGGCGAGGCGCTCGCGCTCGCTCCGGGTGAGGGCTGGGCCGCGTCGCTGTCGCCGTTGGCCTGGACCGCGTACCGCAGGCCGGTGTCGGTGACCAGGAACAGGGCGCCGCCGGCGGTGGTCTGACGGCCCTGGGTCTGGGTGTAGAGCAGGCCCGTGCCCGGGGTGACGTAGGCACTGGTGCCGCTGGCCGTGATGTCCACGGGGAATCCGGTCCCGGCCCAGGTGCTCACCGTCTGGTTGCCCTGGGCGTCGACCGAGCGCAGGACGCTGCAGACGGTGTCGCGGTCGCCCTCGGCCCCGGTGGCGGCCGCGCCCGCCGCGCGGACCTCGTTGATGCGCTCGGTCTTCTTCTGCGGCCACTTCGTGTCGCCCTTGAAGGCGACGGGATCCGGGTTGATGGACTGGAGGTCCACCTCGCGGGGCTTGCCGTGCATGTCCAGCCCGTCGGTCGCGGGCGAGGAGATCATCAGCCAGGCGACGAAGTCGGAGACGGGCACCACCTTGCCGGGCAGGACCAGGTAGTGCTGCGTGCCCGAGCCGGTCATGGCCATCAGCACCATGCCGACCTTGTCGTCCGCGCTGGCCAGGCCCTTGACCCCGGCGGGAGTACCGGACTTGGCGCCACCGGGCAGCTGCGGGAAGGCCAGGTCCTCACCGGAGTCCAGGGTGGCGAGCCACTCGTCGGTGACCGGCTGCGGGACGGCGCTGCCGCCGACGAGGGCGTTGGTCATCGTGCTCGCGTCCGCGGCGCCCTCGGGGAACCGGTACTTCGTGCCCGCCGCGTCGATCAGGTACCTGCCCTTGGCCGGGCCGGTGCTCTGGACGTACAGGGCCTGGGTGTCGGAGAGCCGGCGCCCGTCGTCCATCAGCTTCGCCTCGCGGTCGGCGAGGACGAACGTGGCGGTCTGCACGCCCCGGCCGTTGCCTCCCGGCTGCTGGCACACGGCCCAGCGCTTGGCCTTGGCCGCCTCGGCGGGGGTCGGCAGCCGGTCGGGGGCGTAGGGGATGCCGATGATGGGGCCGCGCGGCAGCTTGCCCGCGTCCAGCACCTTGTCCTCGACCTGGACGACCTTGGCCTTGGCGGGATCGAGCAGGAGCCGGGCGGAGGCCAGGTTCAGCACGGGGTGCAGCCGCGTCTGGTCCTTGCCGTCGACCTTGGTCGTCAGGACCACGTACCGGGTCGTCGACTGCTTGCCCACGATGACCTGCGCACCCGGGGCGTCCCAGCCCTTGGGGGCCGCCGGCTTGAACATGCCCCAGGCTCCGAAGGCCGCCAGGACGACCGCCGCCGTCACCACGCCGGGCAGAACGGCGCGCAGCGGCCGGGGCGCGCCCTCCTCGGTGCCGGTCGCGGAAGGCTGAAGGAACGCGGCCACCGTGCGTCGCTTCGCAAAGGTGTACGCGTTGAGCTCGTCACGTCGTGATGCCATGGCCGCCTGATTCTCCCCGCCCGGCCCGGTCGGTGGATACGGTCTCCGGGCCACTCTTGTCCGACCGGCCACCTACTATGCCTGCTGACGGAGGGTGCGCGGGGGCCGGGTAGGGTGAGCCAGCCGCTCCACGCCTTCCGGGCCGGGGGAAACAAGGGGTGTTGGGCGGATTGGGGAGATTCCGGGGTCAAGCGGCCGGCTGTCGCGCGTGACGCCGGGGCTCACGGGGCCGAGCCCCTGAAAGGGGAGGTGCGCGAGAGATGGCCACAGCCGTCAGGCCGCGGACCGGAGCGTCCGCACCCGCGCGCGCCGGTGTGACGCCGTATCCGAAGTCCAGCCCGGGGCGGTTCGGTCCGTTCCGACTGCAACAACTCGTGCTCCTCCAAGTCGCCGTGGCCGCACTGCTGGTGGCCTGGGTCGTGGAGCCGCTGCTGCTCGTCCCCGCCGGCGCGCTCGCGGTCGTCCTCGTGGTCCTCGCGCTCGTCCGCAGGCACCGGCGCTCGCTGCCCGAGTGGATCGGCGGCGCGCTCGCCCTGCGCAACCGTCGCCGCCGGGCCGCCGTCACCGCCGTACCGGCGGGCACCGAGCCGGGGCTGGCCCCGCTGGTCGAAGCCGATCCGGCGCTGCGGACCCTCACGTTCAGCGAGCGGGAGCGCGAGCGCGGCCGCGACCGGCGGCCCGTCGGCATGGTCGGCGACGGCACCTTCCTGACCGCCGTGGTCCAGGTCGACATGGAGGCCACCGCGCTGCGCCCCGACCGGGGAGCGCGGCCCCTGCCGCTGGGCCTGGTCCGGGACGTGCTCGAAGTGGACGGCATCCGGCTGGAGTCCGCGCAGCTGGTGCAGCACACCCAGCCCGCGCCCGCCCCGCACCTGCCGGCCCAGTCGATGGCCACGCGCAACTACGCCCCGCTGCAGGCCACGACGGGAAGCCCGGCGGTGAGGATCACCTGGATCGCGCTCAAGCTGGATCCGGAACTGTGTCCCGAAGCGGTCACCGCGCGCGGCGGCGGGCTGACGGGCGCGCAGCGGTGCCTGGTGCGGGTGGCCGACCAGTTGGCGAGCCGGCTGGCGGGTGCCGGGTTCCAGGCGACCGTGCTGACGGAGCAGGAGCTGACGGGCGCGCTGGCCACCTCCTCGTGCGCGAACCCGATGGCGATCACCCAGGCGGGGCGGTCGGCGGCGACGGGCCGGCGCACCGAGGAGACCCCGCGGACCTGGCGCTGCGACGACCGCCGGCACACCACCTACTGGATCAGCCGGTGGCCGCAACTGGGCGGCGCCCGGGCCGCGTTGCCGCAGTTCGTGGCGCTGCTGACCTCGCTGCCCGCGCTGGCGACGAACTTCAGCCTGACGATGACCCCGGCCGAGCGGCACGAGATCACCCTGACGGGACACGTCCGGGTCACCGGGCGCAGCGACGAGGAACTGGTCGCCGCGCGGCGCGGACTGGAACAGACGGCCCGGGGCGTGAAGGCCGGGCTGGTACGGCTGGACCGGGAGCAGGTACCGGGGCTGCTGGCCTCGCTGCCGCTGGGAGGAGCCCGATGAGCGGCTTGAGAAGGGCTTCGGCCGCGGGTACGGCCTCGGCTTCGGCTTCGGCGGGGGCCCCGCCGCGCGCCGCGGCCCGCGGCGGCTTCGGCCTGGTGGGACCGCGCCGGGAGAGGCATGCGGTGGCCGCGGCGGATCTGGACGCGCTGGCACTGCCGGTCGGCGACGACGGGGTCGTCGTCGGCGTGGATGCCCAGGGCCGGCCGGCGGTGCTCGGGGTCAACCGGCCGACGCCGTACGAGGTCACGCTGATCGGCGGCCTGTGGACCGCGCAGGTCCTGGCACTGCGGACGGCGGCCACGGGCGCGCGGGTGACCGTGGAGACGGGGCGCGGCCAGGTGTGGTCGGGCCTCGCCCAGGCGGCGGGTGGCGGGCAGCAGTGCGTGACCCTGCACGACGTGGGCCGGGTACCGCCCCAGGGCGCGTCGGCGGGCAGCCCGGTCCTGGTGATCCGCGACTGCGGAATGCGGCCGCCGCGCGGCCGCGTTGCGGCGGGTCCCTGGCAGTCGGTGCTGACCCTGCTGCCGTACCTGAGCCCGGCGGCCCCCCGGCTGCTGCAGAACTCCTCCCTGGTGGGCGTCCAGCGCGTCTCGCCCGACGAGGCGGAGCAGATCGGCCGGCTGATGCGGCTGCCCGCGGCGGCGGTGGAGTCGCTGCCGACGCTGGGCGACGGCGTGACCCTGTGGTGCACCGCCCTGGACCGTCAGTTCGTGATGACGCAGCCGACGGACACGGAGACGGGCCTGCTGGGGCAGCCCCGGCGGATCGACTGAGACCCCGCAGGGGGGCGATTGGCCGCGGGCGGCGCCGTATGGGCAGGATGGAAGCGGCCCGCGTCCCGTGACGTACCTCGGGGGCGGGCCGACGGGGGCGGATACTGGCCACGGGGCGCCATTAGGCTGAGCGTCGGCGTGGCGTCTCGGTAGCTGCCGGAGCAGTGTTCGACAGATCAGGAGGACCAGTGAGCGGCGATCGGAACGAGAGGCGCGGCGGGACGTGGGACGTCCCGACGGACGATCAGTCCGACGCGGAGCCCGAGCTGACGGGCGAGTTCACCATCGACTACACCCCGCCGGCCTGGTACACGCAGGGCGCGGCTCCGGCTGCTTCCCCGGTCCCCGGCCTGCCCGAGGGCAGCGGGTTCGAGCCGCACCGGCCGTCCGAGCTGACCACGCCCCCGACGATGCGGATCGCCCCGCCGGCCCCGCGCACCCCGGCGGACGCCCCGGTGGCCCCGGTGGCCCCGGTGGCCCCGGCCGAGCCGACGGCGCCGACCCCGATCAACGCGGAGGCTCCCGCGCCGCTTCCGGTGTCCTACCCGGGCGCGCCCCAGGGCGCCGTACCGGCGTACCCGGCTGCGGCTGCGGCTCCGGCCGACGCGGCCCCCGCGTACGTCCCGGCACCCGCGAACGCGCCGGCGCCGGCGCCTGCCGACTCCGCTCCGGCGGCCCCCGCGGCCGGGCCCGCGGCGCCGTCGTTCCCCGGCGCGGCCCAGGCCGACGCGACTCCCCCGGCTCCGGCCCCGGAGTCCCCGAACCCGGCTCCCGCCGCCGCCGTGCTGGCCGATCCTTACGCGGGTGCGGGAACCCCCGACCAGGCGCCCGAGCCCGCGGCACCGGCCGACGCGGTCCCCGCCGATGCGGACGCGGCCGCGGCCGCCGTGGTCGCCGACGCCGCACCCGAGCCCGAGCTCCCGGCAGCGCCCTTCCCCGGCGCCGTCCCGGCCGACGCCCCGCCCGTGCCCGTTCGTACGCCGACTCCCGCCCAGGGAACGGCCGTTCCGGCCTCCCTCACGGAGATCCCGTCCGAGGGGCCGGCCCCGGTGCAGGACCTGCCCGGCGCGACGGCCGCGGAGCCCGAGGACGCGGTGCCCGCCGCCTCGGAACTCCCGCCGCTCCCGCCGGAGTTCCCCGCCTCGGGTGCGCCCCAGGCCGGATACGGGTTCCCGCCCGCGGCCGCCGTGCCGCAGCCGCAGTCGCCCGATTTCCCCGCCTCCGGCGCACCCCAGGCCGGATACGGCTTCCCGCCCGCCGCCGCGCAGCAGCCGCAGCAGCAGCAGCCCGAGTTCCCCACCCCCGGCGCACCCCAGGCCGGATACGGGTTCCCGCCCGCGGCCGCCGCGCCGCAGCCCGCCGGGTACGGGTTCCCGCCGCCCGCGCAGCCGTACGCCCAGCCGCAGGCGCCCCAGGCCCCCCAAGCAGCTCAGCCGCCGCAGGCCGAGCCCGGGTTCGCGCCGGTCACCCCGGCCCCGCCGTACGCCCAGCAGGCACAGGCCCCGCAGGCACAGGCCCCGCAGGCCCCGTACGGATTCCCGCCCGCCGGCCCGGCGCAGCCGTACGCCCAGGCCCAGCCGCAGCCGCCGCAGCAGCCGGAGCCCTCCGCGCAGCAGTACGCCCAGCCGCAGGCGCCGCAGGCCCCGTACCCCGACGCCGGTGGCGGCCAGTGGGCACAGGGACCCCAGGGACCCCAGTCGGGCCAGGACGCCTACTACGGCGCCCCCCAGCCCGCCGGCGGCGCCCCGCTCGGCTACACCGCCGCCGTCGAGCTGTCCTCGGACCGCCTGGTGCGCGGCAAGCAGAAGGCCAAGAGCGGCAACGGCGCTCCCGGCGGCGGCCTGTTCCGTTTCGGCGGCAAGGCGGCCGAGGCGGAGCGGCGCCGGAAGGTGGAGCTGATCCGGACGCCGGTCATGTCCTGCTACCGGATCGCCGTCATCAGCCTCAAGGGCGGCGTCGGCAAGACCACGACGACCACCGCCCTCGGTGCCACCCTCGCCACCGAGCGCCAGGACAAGATCCTGGCCATCGACGCGAACCCCGACGCCGGAACCCTGGGCCGCCGCGTGCGCCGGGAGACCGGGGCCACGATCCGGGACCTGGTCCAGGCGATCCCGTACCTCCACTCGTACATGGACATCCGGCGGTTCACCTCCCAGGCCCCCTCCGGCCTGGAGATCATCGCCAACGACGTCGACCCGGCCGTTTCGACGACCTTCAACGACGAGGACTACCGCCGCGTCATAGAGACGCTGGGCCGCCAGTACCCGATCATCCTCACCGACTCGGGCACCGGCCTGCTCTACTCCGCGATGCGCGGCGTCCTCGACCTGGCCGACCAGCTGATCATCATCTCCACGCCGTCGGTGGACGGCGCCAGCAGCGCGAGCACCACGCTCGACTGGCTCTCCGCGCACGGCTACGCCGACCTCGTCTCGCGGTCCCTCACCGTGATCTCCGGGGTCCGCGAGACCGCCAAGATCATCAAGGTCGAGGACATCGTGCGGCACTTCGAGACCCGCTGCCGCGGCGTCGTCGTGATCCCGTTCGACGACCACCTCGCGGCCGGCGCCGAGGTCGACCTCGACCTCATGAAGCCCAAGACGCGCGAGGCGTACTTCAACCTCTCCGCGCTGGTCGCCGAGGACTTCGTCCGCGCCCAGCAGCAGGCGCCGCAGGGGCACTGGGGCCAGCAGCCGCAACAGCCGCAGCCCCAGCCGGGCCAGCCCTACAACGCGCCCCCGCAGGCCCCGGCCCAGGCCCAGCCCCCGGCCCCGGCCCCGGCCCCACAGCCCTACCCGCAGCAGCCGTACCCCCAGCAGCCCTACCCGATGCCCGGCCAGCCCTGGCAGCAGCCGCCGCAGCCGCAGCCCCAGCAGCAGCCGCCGCAACAGCCCCACCCCCAGCAGCCCCCGCAGCCCGGCCAGCCGCCGCGCGACCCGCGCCTCGGCTGACCACGACGGCTCACGCGCGAGGGCCCGTACCGACCGGAGTGATCCGGACCGGTACGGGCCCTCGCCCGTTCACCGTGCTCGCCGCGGTCGCGGCGCCTACCCCGCGTCCGCGACCGCGTCGTACGCGTCCGTCAGCACCCGTGCCCGCTTCACGTCGTCCGCGATCGCCTCGAGCAGCCCGTCCAGCGACTCGAACTTCGCCATCCCCCGCACGTACGCGAGGAAGTCGACGGTCACGTGCATGCCGTACAGGTCCAGCCCGACCCGGTCGATGGCGTACGCCTCCACGGTCCGCTCGGTGGCGTCGAACTGGAGGTTCGTCCCCACCGAGATCGCCGCCGGCATCCGCTCGCCGTCCGCAGTCAGCCAGCCCGCGTACACGCCGTCCGCCGGGATCGCGGTGTGCGGCTGCGTCTCGACGTTCGCCGTCGGGTAGCCGAGCTCGCGCCCGCGCTGCGCACCGCGCACCACGACGCCCTCGACCCGGTGCGGCCGTCCGAGGATCTCGGCCGCGCCCTCCATGTCGCCCTCGGCCACGAGCCGCCGCGCGAGCGTGGAGGAGAACGGCACTCCGCCGCCCGCCTCTCCGCGCTCCACCAGGTCGACGACCTCGATCTCGTAGTCGTAGGTCGCGCCCAGCTCGCGCAGGAAGTCGACGTTTCCGGCGGCCTTGTGGCCGAAGCGGAAGTTCGGGCCCTCGATGACCGCTTGCGCGTGCAGCTTGTCGACGAGGACCTTCACGATGAAGTCGGCCGGGGAGAGCTGCGAGAACTCCGCCGTGAACGGCAGGATCAGCAGCGCGTCCACGCCCAGCCCGGCCATCAGCTCGGCGCGCCGGTCGTAGGGGGCCAGGATCGGCGGGTGGCTGCCGGGGCGGACGACCTCGCTCGGGTGCGGGCTGAAGGTCACGACGACCGACGGGAGGCCGAGCGCGCGCGCTGTGGACACGGCCCGTCCGATGATCAGCTGATGTCCCCGGTGCACGCCGTCGTAGGAGCCGATGGTGACGACGCTGCGTCCCCAGTCCTGGGGGATGTCCTCCAAGCCACGCCAGCGCTGCACTGTGACCGCTCCTCGCCCGAACCGTATAGGCCCTGTACTGGTTGCCGATTGCAGGTCTAAGACTGCCATGCCGGTGGCCGGTGCCCATCATCGGCGTCTGCGGGCCGCGCGCTGCCGTGACCGAGGGTCTCCACGGTGCGGCGCGCGCCCGGCCCCAGCAGCGCCGCCGCCTCCGCCGGCGCCTCGGCCAGCCAGCGGGCCACCAGGGCGCCGAAGGCCGGTTCGGCCCGCGCGAGCTCCACCGTGCGCAGCTCGAACACCGCTGGCCCGCCCCGCGCCCGCAGCAGCCGGCGGCCGGTGCGGCGCAGCAGCTCCCGCGTCCGGTGGTGCGGGCGGGCGCCGGCCCCCGTGGCCAGTGCGCCGAGGAACGCCTCGAGGACGGTGGGGTCCGGCTCCTCGAGGAGCAGTACGTCGGCCAGCTCGCCCCGCAGCGTGGACGAGGCCTCCGTGCCCGGACCGGCCAGCACGGCGGCCAGCGCGGCCCGCACCCCGGGCGTCCCGGAGCGCAGCAGGTCGAGCACGAGCGGGCGGAGCACGGGGGCCGCCGCCAGGCCCTGCTCCAGCCGCCGGTCCACGAACTCGGCGGCGTGCGCGGCGTCCCCCGGGTGCCGGACGAGGTGCTCCCGTACGAGGTCTCCGGCGCGCCGCGCCAGGGCCGGCGTGGTCAGCGCGGCCAGGGCGCGCACCACCTCCCCGTCGGCCCGGTCCCGCAGGGCGCCGAACACGGTGTCCGGGTCGGGGAGCACGGGCAGCGCCGCGACCAGCGCGGAGGCGGGCAGCCGCGCCCCGGGGTCGGGGTCGCGGAAGCGGGCGAGCGCCTCGGGCAGGTAGCGGGCCCGCGCCTGGGGGTCGCGGAGCAGGACCGCGAGGGCGCTGCCGTGCAGGGAGGCGTCCGCGGGCCGGGCGAGCAGCGCCTGCGCGGCGTGGCGCAGCAGTTCGCGGTCGGCGGGGGTCCGCACGTGCGGTGCGGTCAGCATCCCGTACGCGGCGGCCGCGACCCGGCGGCCGGGGCGCTCGTCGTGCGCCCAGCGGTCCACGGCCCGGCAGAGCGCGGAGGGTTCGTCCTCCGCGAGGACGGCGAGCAGTGCGTCGGCGTGGGGGTGGGCGGCGGCGACGAGCGTCTCGGCGAGGTCGTCGACGGCGACCGCCCGGTGGGTGTGCAGCAGGGCCTGGGCGGCGGTGGCGACGGTGGCCCCGGGGCGGCCGAGCAGGCGCCGCTCGTCGGCGAACCAGCCGCAGAGCAGCGGCTGTACGAGCCGCGGCGCGCGGACGAGCCGCCGGGCCGCGGCGCCGAGGTACCGGTGGTCCCGGGCCACCAGCCTGCGCAGCAGCGCGAACCGGTCCGCTTCGGCCAGCCGCAGCCGGTTCCAGAACCACCCCTCGAACTCCTCCGACGGAGCGGTGGCCGCGTGGGCCAGGTGGTCGGCGAGCGAGTGCAGGACGGGGAGGTAGGGGGTCGCGTCGGGGGCGTGCAGCAGGGTCTCGCGGAGCAGCCGGGCGGCCCACCAGCGGGCTTCCTGCCGGGCGGCGCCGGCCGGGTCGGGGGCGGGGTGGGGGTCGGGGGCGGGGTCGTTGTGGGCGAGGGGGCGGGCGTCGGCGTCGGCATGGGGGTAAGCGTGGGAGTAAGCGTCCGCGTGGGGGCGGGCGTCGGCGTGGGCATCGCCCTTGCCACCCTGGGCGTCGCCCTCGCCACCGCCCTCCGTCTCGCCGTCCAGTACGGCCACGAGCCGCGACAGCGGGCCCGCGGCCTCGTCCGGCGGGAGCCGGAGCAGGGCTTCCATGACGGGACCGATGCGGTGGCGGGGAACCTCCCGGCCCAGGGTGTCCAGGGCGGCGGGGAGATCCAGGTGGGCCGCCTGCAGCCAGTCGGAGAGCTCCTCGTGCGCGAAGCGGTAGCCGTCGCCGGCCGGGACCAGCAGGCCCTCGGTGAGCACGGCGGAAGCCCAGCCGGGGCGCCACGGGAACAGCTCCTCGAAGGCCGCGCGCCCCAGTTGGCCCTGTCCCGGGCCGAGACAGAGCCGCGCGGCCTCGTGGACCCGCCCGGCCACCCGCGCGGCCAGCCGTCCCACCCCCGGCCCGTGCACCCCGGCGTGGTCCTCCTCCGGAGCCGGTCCGCCGCCGGTCACGGTCCAGGCCGCGGTGCCGGTCCGGGTCGCCGTGCCCGTCCCGTCCCCCGTGCCGGACCATGCCCCCGCACCGGTCCCGGCCGCCCTGCCGGACCATGCCCCCGCACCCGCCCCGGCCGCCGTACCGGACCATGCCCCCGCACCCGCCCCGGACCACGCCGCGGTCCCGTGGGCGCCGGCCGGGGCTGCACCGTCGGCCGGCCTCCGGGGCTGCGCCGGCGCGGCGCGGCCCCGGAGGGAGGAAGCCGAGACGCGAACGGCGATCCGCAGGCACAGCAGGTCCACGTGGGCGGCGAAGACCTCGGCACGGGAGGGGCACCCGGCGGTGACCCCGGCCGCGCGGACGTCCGCCAGCAGCCGCAGCGTGAGGGGGTGCCGGGCGTCGGCCGCCGCGACCGCGCCGGCCGGGATGCCCAGCCGGGTCCGGGCCGGCCCGGCCTCCTCCGCGGTGAGGTCGCCGATCGGGAGCGCCGGGGGCAGCCGCCGGGCCGGGCGGGCCGGGGTGTGCAGCAGCCCCGGCGGGTACAGCAGCCCGGCCCGTTCCCAGTGTTCGGGCCGCGCGGCGACGACCAGCCTGGCCCCGGCCGCCCGGAGCCAGGCGGCGGTGGCCCCGGTCCACGGACCCAGGCCGTGCGCGAGCCGCGGCGGCATCTCCTCCGGGGAGTCCAGGACGACGAGCAGGGGCCGCCCGGCGGCAGCCGCCACCGAGGCGGCCGCCGTGGCCGGCCCGGCCTCGACGGGAGCGGTCGCCCGGGACTCCGGAGCGGAAGCCGGAGCCCCCGCGGTCCCCGGGGCCGCCGGCCCGGAGCCCGGCACGTCCAGGATCCGCCCCGCCTCCGCGAGCGCACGCGCCACCGCGTCGGCCAGCGAAGCGTCCTCGGCCCGCAGGTCCGCGCCCCGCAGCCACAGGGTCGGAGCCGGATGCGGGCCGCGGGCTCGGCGGACGGCCAGGTCCGCGAGGGCCGTGGTCCGGCCGGTGCCGGGACGGCCGGTCAGGGCCAGGACCGGGCGGTCTCCGGCGGCGAAGGCGTCCAGCGCGGCGGCGATGTCCGGGCGGTCCACCCGTTCCGGGAGCTGCGCCGCGAAGGCCGGGCCCAGGGTGGTTCCGGTGAGCTCGAGGACTCCGGCGAGGTTCAGATCGGCGCCGTGGCCGGGCACGGTGGCCGCGTTGCGTTCCAGCAGGGCGGCGAGCGGTCCGCCGGGATCGGCGGCCGCGGCCGCGGCGAGGGGCACCGCGAAGCCGCCGGAGCGCTGCTCCGTTCGCAGAGCGGTGGCCAGTACCGCGAGCACCGCTCCGGTGCGGGCATCGAGGACCGGGCCGCCGCACGTCTGGCCGCCCCGTCGCAGCGCGTCCTGTCCGTCGGTCCCGATGGCGAGCTCGAGCGCCGCCGGGAGCGGGCGGAACCGGTCCGTCGCGGGAGAGGTGGCCTCGGCGGCCCCCAGCACCCGCGCCTGCCGCCATCCCCGCGCGGCCAGCCGTACGTAGGTCCCGGGAACGACCGTCTCCCGCGGCGCGACGGGCAGCGGCCGCACCCCGAGCCCGTCGCTGCGTACGAGCGCGAGCCCGAGCTCCGGAAGGGGGGTCACGTCCGAAGCACCCGCGAGCCAGGTCCGCTCCCCCGGTGTCCCGGTCTCCGGCGCCCCGGTCTCCGGTCCCGCGGCGGATCGCGCGTCCGGTCCCGGCGGCCCGTGCAGCACCACCCGGGACAGACCGTCCACGGCCTCGTGGCTGGTCACCACCGTCCCGCGGAAGTCCGCGACGAAGCCGCTGCCCCGGGGCCGTCCGGCGAGATCGCAGATCCTGATCAGTTCCGCCGTCACCGCACCACTCCCCACCACGCACGCTCCGTGGTCACGACGGTAGGCGGGTGAAGATCAGCGGGAAAAGCACGCGAGGCGAAAGCGCCCCCTTTCGCTCCCTCCATTCACTCCGAGCGCCTGCTCGGACGGGTGAATTGAGGGGTCCGGGTGGATAGAGACCTACCCGAGGGGGGTCGTGGAGCGGTGAGCAGCAGGTGCCTTGCGCTCACCGCTCCACGTCGAGGACAGGGGAGCGGGAGCGGGAGCACGGAGGCGGGGGCCGCGGGCCCGGCCCGGGGGGCCGGCCCACCCGGCCCCCACCGCGTCCGCCGGCCCCGCTCACTGCTCCCCGAACAGGACCTAACCCCGAGCGTC
>NZ_JBSGWY010000062.1:0-30830 GCF_053609145.1 Streptomyces sp. NPDC054961
AGATACGACAAACTCGCCGTCCGCTACGAGGCAACCGTGCTGGTCGCAGCCATCAACGAGTGGCTGTGATCAGCACTTTCGCAACAGACCCTAGTACGGACCTGGGCCCAACGGGTGGCGGCGTGGTGCCAGGCGGTAAGTGCGGCCACGGCGATCTTACGATCACCGGGGGACAGGGGTCCGAAGTCCAAAGGACCCAGACTGGTGCCGTTCTCAGCGGCTGCGATCACCGCAGGGGTGATGCCGTCGGCCAAGGCTTGCGGGACCGCGGGGAAGAAGGCATTGAAGTCGGCCAGCGCGGTGTGCTGCGCGTGCGGCGGTGTGTTCCCCTCACGGGCCGCCAGAAGATACTCCTCGGCCGTCGCGAGATCACCCTCGACGATCAGTTGCCTGACACCGTCGGTCAGTTGAGCGGGAGCGTCTACCTCGTTGAGCTCGACGGTGGCCCGCTCCTGAAGGGACTGGGCGGCCTCGGCACCCAATACGGTGAGCTCCTCGCGAATGGCCTCGCACTCGCGGCGGACAGCACCGAGACCATCGCCGGCCAGCGCGCTGTGCGCGGCTTCCATTCGGGCGGTGATCTGGGCACGCCCGGGCTCGGGCACCCGGCCCATCCGGGTAGCGGTGTCGATATCACGGGCCAGTTCGCCATACAGGGTTCTGATCGCGCTGCCGCTATGGGCGCGCCGGGTGTGCAACGAAGCACGCAACTCGTCCGTCAGTGCAGGGGAAGAGGTGTCTGCCTGTTCCAATGCGTCCAGGGCGATCCGGGCGATGGCGTAATTCTCCCGGTCGATACTCGCGCGAACCGCCTGGGCCCAGTCAGCGCGGTCGGCGGCTGTGACGTCGTCCAGCGTCGGGGCGCGGGACGGGGTCAGGTGCGAGTTGAGATCCAGGTCGGGGGCCCGCAACAGGTCACTGTTCAGGACAGTGGTCGGTTCAGGTTCGGTACCGAGGAGAGTTCCGCCGGCCAACAGCCGCACCGTTGTCTCAAGACTTGCCAAGCAGGCCCGCGCTGCCGCCGCGATCAAAGACTCCGGATCAGTCCCGGACAGGACGGTCAGTTCACTGATCATGCGTTGGCGGTGCGGATCGACCGCCTCGTGCAGGAACGACAGCGGATCGGTCGCACGGGGCTGGACCTGGGCGATGAGGACCAGCCACTGCTGGACAACATCGAGGGAGTTGGTTGCATACTGCAGGATTCGCGAGCGCGCAGCATTCTGGAGTTTGCGGGACGTCCCTCTGGCTGCCTTGTCATCACGGTCCAAGAACGTGGGCAGGGCTCCGGGCGCGCCCAGTTCCCGCAGTTGCTGGCGGGTGGCGGCTGCCAGGTCCCGCCGGTCGTCGGCCACCGCGTGCAGCAGGGTGCCGATGCGGCCGTCGGCCGACCACCACCCTTCGGCGAACAGCTTGGCCCGCTGGCTACTGAGGTGGGGGCCGGTGCGCAGTTCGGCGCGGGCGGTGTCGCAGATGACGGCGAGGTCATCACCAGTATCGGGCCGGGCGGCAAGGACGTTGAGGGTGGTGCGTCCAGACAGCTGTCCCCGGGCGGAAGCCTGACCGATCGCGGTAGCCACTCCACCCGTTCCGGGTAGGTCGTGCAACTGCGCGGCGATCTTCAAAGCGAGCTCGCCACTGTCGGGATCTCCGGAGAGCAGACCGGACCGGACGGCGGCGGCCAACACGATCAACTGATCTGCAATGGCGCCCGGCACGCCGTGCTGCAGCTGATCGGTCACTGCCGCACGTAGCTCATGGGCGCAAGCGCCGGTGTCCGACCGCATGGCTTCTGCCAAGGCCAGGGCGCGCAGCGCTGAGGCGGTTTCGTGTTGGCCAAGGGCGTGAGCGGCGTGGTAGGCCAGGGCAAGCTGTCCCCGCCCTGTCAGATCGGCAAGGACGGGAGAAGCGGCAGGAGTAGGAGAATCAACAGGCGCATCCGGCCTCGTGACCGTCAGTGCCGCCTCGGTGTGGGCGGGGGCGGTCTGCACCGGGGCGAGCATTCTATCGACAGCCACCACCGAAGGCGAGACCGGGGGCGCCGCGGGCTGGGAAGAACCTGCCGCCGGGGCAGCTAGCTCGACGTCGATCCCGTGACGAGGCAGTGGGATCAGCGCTGCGTCAGCCTCCGACAGCAGCTCACCGCCACTGGTCAGGGTGCCACCTGTTTCCTGGAGGGGCGCCAGTTCGAGCGAAGCCGATCCTAACGGCGCCGGTTCTTGCGCCTGCCCACCTCCTGGACCCCTGGCGTCTACCTGGTCGGCGCCGACAGAAAGGGATGGAATCACGGCCTTTCCGCGCAGAATCAGGGTAAGCACAGGCGCGATAGCCGGGGGCAGGGTCTGGCGCAGTCGTTCGGTCAGAACGTCGGCACCGTCGTCGTCATCCGCCTCCACCGCGTGCGCCAACTCCGCGACCGCCGCCAGATGACCAGCCTCCTGGATCTGCCGCGGGGGCCAAACACCGATGGCTAGCAACGCGTCTGCGGCGGTACGCAGCTGTGCTATCGCCGGATGCCCCACCGGGCCGCCCGCCGCTGCGATGCGCTGCAAAACCTCCCGCAGTGCGCGATCCTGATCAGCTGCGGCACCCAGAGCGTCCAGAGCTAACAGAAGACCCGGCAGATCCCGCCCCGGATACAAGCTGGGTTCATGTAGTGCCCGCACTACTGCCGCGTGCACCTCATTGACAACCTGTTCTACCTGCTCGACAGGGTGTAACAGTTCAGCGGGAACCACTCGGCCGGCCGCCAGCAAGGTCGCGGCCTCGGATACGACCTCGATGGCCGACGCAAAGAGGTCACGCAACTGCTCGGCCTGGGCTGCACGTCCTGCCACGGTGCTCAGATCGATGGCGCTGACAGGTCCATCCAGTACTGCGGGCTCCTCTCCAGAGCCGGGTTGGTCCGCCAGCCGAGGAGCGGGTTGGGACGGCACGCTGCCGGCCAGACGGTTCCGATAGGTTTCCTCAAAAGCCTGACAGGCTCGCACAATGGTGTCGGCGCCCTCGGCGGGCCACGACGACAGGGGATGATCGCGAAACACCAGATGCAGCAACGGGACCGCAAGATGCGTGACTCTCCATTGCACCAGACCAGTGAGCAGCAGCACGGTCCGATCTGGCGCCAGCTCCTCCAATCCGGACAGGTCATGGTCAGAACCCTGCTCCAACCAGGCGGACAGCCCGTCCCGCATACCGTCAAGCGTGGGCTGGGTGAGCGTACCGATGGTGTATGCCTGCTGAGCCTCTTCACTGCGCCGCAGGGCGCCCAGGGCCTGTCGCACCGCGTGGGTGCTTGGCTGCCCTACCGCTGGAGTGCGCAGCTCCTGCAGAACCGCCGTGCGGTTCTTGCGACTGAGACGCTCCAGCATCGAGGAGAGCTGCTCCTCGGTGACCAAAGCCAGCACATCCCCGACAGGGTCAGATAGTTCTGCGACGGCCTTCTCCAGGGCCAGGTATTGAGTGCGCTGCGGCTCAGTAAGGGTGTGATGCGGGGTACGCGGAGTGCGGCGTGCCACAGGATTCCTTTCAGTGGTTCAGTGGTTCAGCGGTGCAGATGCTGGTGCCAGGCGGGGGCTTGCCCGTAGCCCCGTCGATGGCCGCGAACGAACGTGTGCCCTTCAGGCAGCTCGGTGTCGGCGTCAGGGCCGTCGACCTCGATACGCCACTGGGCGTAGCGCGCACGTGAAGCGTCGGTGGCATGGTGCCCGTCTGGCAGCCGGCGCTCCCAAGGGCGCCGCCAGTGCCGCATCTGCCGCGCGCCCGTTTCGGCGCCCTCGACGACCCGCTGGGCCTCCCGGGCCTCCTCGGTATCGGGCCACCAGGTGAACACCTCCGGCAACACGCTGCCGTGAGCGACCACCGCGCGTACCAGGAGCCCGACCGCCGCCATGTCCTCACAGGTGTGAATCACCGTCCACAGCAGGGGTGGTGTGACCACGTCCGGGCCAAACATCGCCGCACTCAACTGCTGACCGTCCAACGACCGGGAACGGGCCGGACCGATCCTGCCATCACGCAATAACGCTGCCACGATCAAGACTTCCAGGGCAGTTACCGGCGGCCGGTAACCCCCACCGATCGGCCGGTGCGCTAGCGCACCGGCGTCTACCGGGGGCGCAATAGCCGGCAGGCCCCACGCCTCGACCAACAGCACCGGGTCGAAGGCCCAGGCCAGGAGCATGTCCCCGACCCGCACGGGATCCGGTAGGAGCGCCGTGGTGGCTATCAACTGCCGACCGGAGCGAGCAGCAGCAAGAGTGATCTTGATGCCGGGATAGAATGAATCCGGCCACCTCACCTGTGCCAGTCCGCCAGGTTCGCGCTCTGTCCGCTGCCGGGCCAGATCACGATCCAACAGCTGACCGCTGTGGTGCACCTGAAGCGTCAACGGCCCCTTACCCAGCAGCGTCGCCAGCACAGCACCCGGCAGTGGGAGCCGCCCGGCCGACAGATCCGCCCCTGAAAGAGCCACCGAGACCACCAGTAGCGCTTCGTCGAGATGCTCCACGAGTACCACCGAGGCGTTCTGCCTACCGCCGGAACTGCCCGTGCGTTCGGCAACGCTGGGCCGGAGATGCTCCAGATGCCCCAGGCCAGCCGGGATCAACGGGTCACAGTCCGCCAACACCACGTCTACTGGCAGCGCTTGCGCCCGCCAGATGCCGCCTTGCTGCCAACTATCATCGATCCTCAAGTCCACGTCGCGGCGCAGGCCGCCCGCGGTGACCTGGGCGGCCAGCACAAGATTGGCATCCACCATTGCCGAGGCCGCCGCGGTGAGCTCCAACGCGTGGTCATCACCCACCTCGCGTTCCCAACCAGCCAGCACCGGCCATACCGCGGTGTAGCGTGCCGAACCTCCCGGGGCCGGACGGGTGAACCGATCCACCATCTCTTCGGCCACCGGGCCGGAAGCGAACTGCTCATGCCGGTCCACAGGCTGCGCGTACGAGTCCCACACAGCCAACCCCGGAGCCTGGCGCAACAACTCCTCCAAAGTGCTGAAGCACACCTGCAGAGCACGCTCCGCCACCACCGCGTCCTCAGAGCCCTGGAGCAGTGGGCCCAGGGCTCCCGCCGCCAGCAGCTGCCGGGCCGGGCCCAGGAGGAACTGCCGATAGAGCCCGCTGTGATCGCGCCCCGACACCAGACCGCTCGTCTCGGCGGTCCCCACCAGGTGGCCCCGCCGATCCACCACCCCAGCAGAGGACCGGCGAATCCGGGCGAGTTCCTTGTGCTCAACGGACGTCAACGCTCCCAGAGCGTCCCAGTCGATCACCGCACGCGCGAGCGCGACCTGCGACTCACCCGTGAAGGGCGCCCCCGACAGTGCGCCCGGAGTCCATCCGTCTTCCTCGACCTCCGGCGAGGCACCGAACGACGCACAGACCTCGCCCCATAAGGAGTGCGCCCCACGCTCCATTCGTACAAAGGAACCCACTGGCGGCAATTGATTCTGGACGTCGGACCCCAGGAGAGCGAACGCCTCCGGATCGAGGATGTCCGTGCTGTAGGCACCGGCATCAAGGTCATATCCGAAGTACACGGCGTTGAAAGCAGAGCACACGTGCAGAGGCCCACGCCGCACCTGCGCCACGTCTTCCAGGAAGTAGATCAGTTCCTCCTTCACCTCACCCGGCAGCGCGTCGCAGCCCAGCGTCAGCTCATGGAAGAACAACGGCGCACCCGCCCCTGGCAGACCCATCACCCGTGGCTCCGTAGCCGACCCATGCTCGTGGCCCAGCGACGACCACGGATCGCACAACAGATGATCGGCACCATCACGCACCCCCCCATGTTCTCTGTCCTGTAGTGATTTTTAGCGCACTGCTCGGACAACCACCCCCCACTTGGTTCTTTTCTGCGAAATGTGACCGCATCGCCTATCTAGGGGATACCTGCCGGATCAGGGCGAGTTATCGCGGCCTCCGTCCGAGGGGTAGCTGTGGATTGTCCCGTAACTGCTGGTCACGGGTGAGATGATCTTGATGCGACTGGTGTGATCACGGCGTCGGAGCCGTCCTGGATAGCCCCGTTCACCGGGCTCAGCCCGCGGCAGTTCGGGTGAGGTGCTCGGGCCGGCGCAGGATCCAGTCGGTGACCCTGCGGACGGTCAGGTGGGGCGAGGGGGGGCGGTGGTCAGGATCGCACCGCTGCGGTAGGGCTTCAGGTGCCTGCTCCTCGACGCGCACGCGGCCGGAGCGGGCGTCGACCAGGCCGTCGCCGCCGTCATCACCGCGGCTGCCGTGCAAGCACCTGCGCCCGCTCCGGTCACCCCGGCGGCGACTGCCACTCCGACGACCGCCCCCGTACCGGCCCCCGCACCCGTTCCCGGTGCTGGCGCGGAGCCGGCCAGGGATGTGCTGGCCTCGCGCTTGGGCGGGAGCGGGCGACCCGTGGGGTGCGCCTCCCGCAGGACGGGTACCCGCCCCGCCCCCGCCCCCGCTTCGGGCACCGCCCCTACCCCTGTGGCCGCGCCGCCGGTGCGAGAAGCCGTCGATCAGTGGGCGCCGCCCGCGAGCACGGATGCGAAGCGTTCCTGGGGACCGTTGACCGAGGGCCTGAGGGTCCCCCGGGACCTTGACCTCGGCGACCGGGCCCTCGCCTCGGAACAGCTCAAGGTGCACCCGGCCGTGCTCTCCCAGATGGTGTCGATGGTCAGGCACGTCCTGCCGGAACACGAAGCCGGTCTCCTGGTCGGCTCCCGCCAGCGCCCGCTGCTGGCCCACCGCATGAACCAGATCCGCGACCACGGCGGCACCGGCCTCCTCGCCGCGCACCTGGCCCGTCTCGGCGACAACACCACCTGGAAGGACGGCCCGTCCTCCACCTCGGTCGGGCGGCTGGTGAACGCCACCCTGCACTCCCTGACGACACCGCCCTCGACGCCGGCCGCGCCCGCGTCCCGAGTCGGGGTCTCCCCGACGGCTGCCCGCTCCCGCTCCACCGCCACGCCCGCCGCAGCGGCCCCCGGACAGCTGGCCCCGACCGAAGCCGCCGTCCCCGCCCATCGGCAGCAGACCGTACCGGCCAGGGGCGCGGGGCGTGCGCGGTGAAGGCGGCAGCACCCGGAAGCGGGGGTGGGGACGTGGAGTCGCGGCGGGTGGCTCCGTGAGTGCACTCACGGAGCACGGTGGCGGGGTGTGGAACGGCGGCAGGGCCGTCCCGGCGTGATGGGGGTCGGCCCTGCCGTGTGAGGCACTCGCGCGCCAACGCGGTGCCTCGTTGTGTCCCTGCTGCGGAGTCATCTACTTCAGGGGGTCCGCCGGTTGCGCGGTCGGTGTGCACCCCACGGTGCCTTTCGGGCGGACCGGAACACAAGTCCCGCTTGGACGGGAGTGGACGAACGAGGGCAGGCGGGCAGGGCCCCGTGGCGTTGCGCGGGGCCGGTTGGAACCTCGGGAGGGGACCGCTGTCGCGTCCCGAGGACGGCAATAGGTGTTTGTGCAGGTCAGAAGCGTTCCAAGCGGGCTGCGTGTGTAACTTGCACGCCAGGGACACCAGTGGACGAATGAAGCAACATTCCGGGCTTATCAGGCGGAGCGCCGGGTTCAAGGCCTGGGCCGATCACAGGGATCTGCCATGCTTGTGATCTCCGAACGAGCGACGCCAATTGCCCCTCGGGAAACGCCACTTGGCGCGGAGTCATCGATACGGGAGGGCGCTCCCCGCGCCCTCCCGTCCTACTACTTCAGGGACCTCGGGTAGCCGGTGTCCCGGGCAGGACTTGTCATGGGAGTGCCGAAGGAACCGGCCCGCGCGGTCGGACGGCGGCGTGCAGGCGACGGGCGGGTGACCAGTCTGACGATGCCGCAGGCGGTCGTGATCAGCGTGGTGATGCCGGTGGTGTTCTTCCTGGCCGTGGTGCAGAGCCTGCGGGGGATGCCGACGGGGGAGGTTTTCCGGCTCCTGGGCGGCGCGGGCGCGATCGCCACGGCCTTGGTCGTCGCGGTGACCCCGGGTGGCCGGGGCGCGGTCGCGGCGACGGCCCGGGCCGCGCTCTAGGCCGGCCGGTAGGGAGCGGGAGTATGGGACGTCCTGAACTTCCCGTCGATCACACGGTCCCCGCACGAGGGGAGCTGGCCGAGGCGCTGCGCGCGATGCGTGCCGGGGCACGGCTGACCTACGACGAGCTGACTGTGCGCAGCGGTGTGCCGGCGACGACGCTGAAGCGCGCGACCTCCGGCCGGAGCGTGCCCACCTGGGAGACGGTCACAGCGATCGCCGAGGCCTGCGACGGCGACGAGGACGGGCTCATCGGGCCGCTGTGGCGCCGGGCCCGGATCGCAGAACGCGGCCGATTGAAACAATGCAAGGCGTTCCTGACCGCCTGCGGAATCCCGGCCCGCCAGCACAGGCGCTGGATCCAGGCCTTCGACCGGATCACCAGGCCCCGGAGGCGCCTGACCGACGCCGAGGCCGCGATGTACATCAACTTGGGGGCACTGCCGAGCACAAGGTTCACCGAGCCTGGGTACCGGCACGAGGGCCCTGCCCGCCGCCGGGACCGCCCCTTCAGCCGGGCCGTGAGGGACCCCTGGGCAGGCCAGGAGCAAAAAACCCTATCCGAACTCTCCGACGAGGGGGATCTGCGCGTGGCGTGAGAGCGGCGACCTGTCGGCGTGGGAGGCTGACCCGCGTAAGTCGACTCGGCGCGACACCGAGCCGGCCTACCGCCCAGTCCGCGCCGAGCTCGGCGCGGGCCGTGAGCTGCGCCGGTTCGAGGCGGTCGCGGCGCTGCTTCGCGAACTCGGCGAAATGCTCGAGTGCGGCTTCCTCGGTCGCCGCTGTGGCGGCAGCCCGACTGGGCGCCCGCGTTCGAGGTCGGGATTGGCGCTGCGGCTCTCTACACCGGCATCGTCCTTGCTTGGCGCAAGACGCGGCTCCGCCCTCACCGCCGCTGCCCTGGTAGCCGGGCTCGAGAACGCAGGGTGGCCCGTTGCCGAGACCTGCGGTCGGGCTCAGCCCAGACATCAAGGTCGGCGGGCCGGGCGCACCGGTTCCCAATCAGGACGCGATCCTCGCCTCCCCGGCCCGACCCGGCATGGCCGCCGTGATGGACCGCCTGCAGGGTGTGGACGTGACCCGCCTGCTGACCGACGCGCGCAGGGCGGGAGTCGGCGTCGACCAGGCGGTGGCCGCCGTCCTCGCCGCCCCGCCCGCCGCCGGGGGCATCGCGCGCCCGGACGGAGTGGCACCCCGGAGACGGCATCCGGGGCAGCGACCTGACCCGGGGACGTGCCGTACGGGAACTTCGGCGGGTTGAGACCGGTGCAGATCTTGTTCGGGTGCCGATAAGAAGCTGGGTGGGCGCGTGTCTTGCGGATAGCTAGGATCTGGCTGGCCGGTCCTGGGCGTCCTCGGCTTCGCCGTCGACCCGTTCACGGGCCGGCGACCCCTACCTCACGCCGCCACCGTGCGCCGACTACTGCACCGTGTCGACGGTGACGAATTGGATGCGGCGATCAGCGCATACCTGCAGGCCACCACCATCCCGCCACCCCAGTCGGAGGTGACGGTGTCGGTACGACGAGTGATCGCGGTCGACGGCAAGGTAGTACTAGGCTCTCGCGCCAAGACCGCCACGGCGATCCAACTGCTGACGGCGATGGAGCACCACGGCGTGGTCCTGGCCCAGCGGTAGGTCGCCTCCAAGAGCAACGATTTAGCGCCATCGGCGGTCTTCTCGTTTTCTCCGGATCAAGCAGATCCAGTATCAGCGTGTCCACCACTCAGGGGGAGGGCCCGTTGTCCTGTCCGACCAGGCCGTCCAGCAGATGGCCGGCTGAGGTTCCCCCGAGATGCGGGGTGTCGTGACAGAGGGTCAGATGGGACTCGTGAGAGGACCAGTGAAGCCGGCTCACGAGCCGGACGCTGGACCGTCCGCTCCGTACTGGAGGCCGTCGAGGAGCAGACCGAGGAGGCGGCCGGCGTCCAGGATCAGCCCTTTGGCGAGTTCGAGCAGGGCGTTGCGAGACGCGTGCGCCCCCGCCGGACTGAGGTCGCTCAGGGTCCGCTGCACCATGCTCGTGTGTGCCATGAGGATCCGCGCCGCCGGTGAAGTGGCTCGGCCGGTGCGCGGTTTCCCGGCGACAGGGGAGCGCAGGGCGTCGCTGGGAAAGATGAAGATGCGGGTGCCATCACGGGCGTGGTGTGGAAGCGTCGGTCAGCGCCGCGCACCGGGCCGCCGGGGTCGCGTCGGAGGCTTCGACCGCGGCCCGCCCGCCCGGCCGCCAGATCAGGTTGTGGTCGTCGCGGCGCAAACAGCTCCCCCGCGGGACCACCAGGCGCGGCCAGGAGCGATCCCTCGCCCGGGCACGGTTCGGCCGGCCGGTAAGGGCCCGAGGCTGCTCGAAGGGCCACCCCGGGAACGGCGCGTGCGGACGCTACCGTCCGGTGTAGGTGAACTCGTCGGCCGGGCTGGTGGGAGAGGTGGCGTTGCCGACCGTCACGGTGAGGTTCACCGTCTGGCGGTCGTCGAGCTGACCGGGCGCGGTTGCGGTGATCTGTCCGGGAGAGTCGAACGTGACCGAATCGGATGCCTTGTCCTTGAAGTGCACGGTGGCGCCATCGGCGAAGCCCGATCCGCTGATGATGACCAGGGTGCCGACGTTTCCGCTGGTCGGGCTGACGGCACTGACCACCACAGGTGCGGGACCGCCATAGGCGAACTGCGTCATCGCGACGGCCGGGGAGGTGCCGAGGGTGTTGGTGACGCGGACGTGGACGACGCCGGTTCCGTCGGGGACCTTAGCGGTGATCCTGCTGTCGGAGTCGATGTTGCGCGTGGGGCAGGCGAAGTGGCCGAAGTCGACCATGCTGTCCTCACTGAAACCGGTGCCGTTGATGGTCACCGTGGCGCCTGGTTCGCCGAAGGTGGGGGTCACGTCGGTCACCACCGGTGCGGAAGGGACGGCAGGCGCTCCCACCAGGTCCAGGTAGGTGGAGTTGGCGTGCTGGAAGGCGATCTGGCCGAGGAAGTCCTGGGTGGTCTTGTTGACCAGGTTCTTGGCAAGGCTCGTGTAGCTGGTGTTCATCGGGCAGAGCGTGCCGGGCTGGACGTAGACGTTGCCTTTGGTGCGCTTGGAGATCGCCCCGATGAGCAGCTTCACTTCTTCGGTTGCCTGCGGTCCCGGGCTGGGGTACCAGCCGGCGGTGGTGTCGAGATCGGCCCACGCGTGCGGTACCAGGTCGTAGGCGTTGTTGTGGCGCTCGTCGATGACCCACGGCACGGAATCGAAGTAGTCGACGAAGCTCTGTACGCCGGCGGTGGGAGCGGCATAGGTGATCACCGCGAACTTCGGCTGTTTCGGCCAGGCCTGTGCCTGCAGGTATGGCGCGAGCATGGTGGCGATGCAACCGCCCAAGCTGTGACCGGTCAGATAGACGGTCGGCTGCGGCGAGGCGGGCGCCGAGTTGAGTGCGGCGGTGAGCGCCTGAGCGAGCGTGACGTTCGGGGAGGGTGAGGCGATCGAGCGGGCGTTGACAACCCGTTTGAACGCATCCATGGCC
The DNA here is from genome assembly GCF_053609145.1 of Streptomyces sp. NPDC054961. Lineage (NCBI taxonomy): Bacteria > Bacillati > Actinomycetota > Actinomycetes > Kitasatosporales > Streptomycetaceae > Streptomyces > Streptomyces sp. NPDC054961. The sequence goes on from NZ_JBSGWY010000062.1 coordinate 11,515, forward strand.
CCCTTGGAAACGGCGACGGGCTTGGATGATCCGCTCTCGGGGAACGGGACGAGTGTGCCGACGTCGAGGTCCTCGAGGATGTCGGTCAGATCGGCGTCTGTTCCGCGAGTGACCACGGCGAACTCGTTCGAGCCGTTGGTGCTCCGTGCGATGTAGGCCATATTCGCGTTGGCCTCGCTCAGGGCGAGCCACACCAGCTTCCACGCGCCCTGCGTTGCAAGGCTGGGATCGCTCAGTTGGGCGTTGATGCCGGTGATGATTCGGTCGGTCTGTTGTTGCGGGGTTTCCCCGGACGGACGCGGGGTGGCCCCGGTGGCTGCAAGGGCAGCCAGGGTCATGGTCACCTGGGCGGTTGTCGGATCGGGTGCCATCGTCGTTCCTGCTCCTCGGATGTTTTGCCGGTGCGGAGGCGGGGTGGGCTTTCGGCAGCATCAGGGCAGATCTGTGCCGAACCGGCGGCAGAGTGGATCGCACACAATCAGACCTCCCCTCTGCGTTGTCCGGTGCTTTTCCTGCCTGCAGGTTGGCCATGTTCACCTTGTTGGCCGTTCGGCGTACGTGTGTGCGGTTCGCCGAGCCAGGGGCGCAGTGCGGTCGCCAGAGCTGCGGTGTCTGCGGACAGGCCCGGGGCGGCGGCCCCGGCGGCAATGTCGTCGGGGCGGATGAGCGCGGCCGAGAGACGCCGCGGTCGGCAGGGGTTCCCGCCATCCGGCCGCATCCTCGAAACGCGGCACTGTCTCCCGCAGTGATCTCGGAACGTCGCAACTGCATGTCACCGAGACCTGTGCCCGTACCGTTGCCGAAGATCACCCAGGGCAAGCACCACACCCGGGCCCTGCTCTGCCTCGCCAGACGACGGGCAGACGTCCTCTTCGCGATGCTCCGCGAAGGAACCTTCTACGAATCTCAGCCCGCCAGGTCAGGCTGAATCGCCGGGAGCCCGCAGCGCTTCAGTCCACAGCCGCTCGAACTCCTCCGCGGGGATCTTGGCCGCCTGCGGCTGATCCTGCCACCCGTTCATGGGACCTTCGGCGAGGACGCCGTACTGCCGTTCATAGCGGAACAAGCCGCGAGATCGGCATGATCAGGCAAGTGCAGCACCTCTTCCAAGGAGGCCGCCGTCACCGGACGGACGAGAGTCCTGCGCCTGGACCTCAACCCGTCGCGCTGCCCAGCCTTCGTCATCGGCGTCGAAATACAGCCACAGATCTTCGTCCTCGTAGTAGGTGCGGAACCAGATCGTTATTCCGCAATCCTGACCCACGACCTTGACCAAGGCTATGGAGGCACCCTCCACCGCTGCGGCCCCGGCAGCCGGTCCCGGCCGAAGCCGCTGTCCCCGCACACCGGCAACAGGCCACGTCGAACCGTCCCACACAGCAGAAGTTCCACTGCGTCTCATGCGGCCACACCGCGCACGCAGACACCGTGGGCGCGATCAACGTCTTGAACCGGGCCGGGCTGGTCCGCTGCAACGCCAACACGGCGTAACAGGAAGCCCCGCCATTTACGGCGGGGAGGAGTCACCTCATCGGTACCGCGACGGGCTGGGCCGGCCTCCCCGAGGACGAGGGGCTCTACCTGATCGTCGAGCCCCCGGCCTGCGCGTCGGGAAGTACCGCATCGTGGTCGGTGACATGCCCGTCGACGGGTTCTGGTCGATCTCCCTCTACAACGCCGACGGCTACTTCGAGGACAGCAGCGAGGACGGCTGCGTCCTCAACCAGTTCAACACCCAGACGGACCCGGACGGCTCGGTGATCACCAATCGGGGAGGGTGCGCCCACGGGCGGCCCAACTGACTGCCACCGATGGACGGCTGGAACCACACCGTCCGGCTCTACCGGCCACACCCCGAGATCCCCGACGGCACCTGGGCCTTCCCGACCGTGGAACCCGTCGACTGAGAACCTCCCGCAGCCGCCGCCCGGACCTGCCGCCCCGCGCCCGGGAACCGGCGTCCCTCGTCCCCTTCGATGCGCCCGCGTTGGGCCGACCGTGCCGAGCCGGGCGCGTGCGGAGCAGGGTTCCCGCAGGTCTGACCGGCGCCGCCATAGGGTCAGACTCGCCTGTCTGCGTGAGGCGGGGGGTGAGGAGTGAGGATGAACGGCTGGGCCGTCGTGGTCGCCGGGGCTGTGGTCGTCGGATACGGGGCGCTCTCACGCCGTTTGTCGACCACGGTGCTCTCGGGACCGATGGTGTTCATGCTCGTCGGGGTGGCGATCGGCCCGCTGGGACTGGACCTGCTGGACCGGGCGAAGGATCCCGAGGTCACGCGGACGCTCCTGGAAAGCGCACTGGTGCTCTTGCTGTTCGCGGACGCGGCCGGGATCAAGGCCAGGGACCTGCGCCGGGAGGAGTTCTTGCCGCTGCGGCTGCTCGCGGTCGGCCTGCCGGCCACGATGGCTCTGGGCTGGCTGGCGGCCTGGCCGCTGCTGCCCGGCCTGGGCGTGTGGGAGCTGGCATTGGTCGCCGTCATCCTGGCGCCGACGGACGCCGCGCTCGGACAGCAGGCCTTCTCCAACCAGCGGGTGCCCCCGCTCATCCGGGGCGGCCTGACCGTCGAATCCGGTCTGAACGACGGCCTGGCCTCCCCTTCTTCGTGCTGGCGCTGGCGGCGGCGGGTGAGGGCCACGGCCATCCGGGCGTGGCCGAGACGTTCCTGCGCGCCCTGCTGCTCAGCGGCGCGATCGGGATCGCGGCCGGCTGGGCCGGGGCGAGCCTGTTGCGCTGGTCGCTCGCCCGCGGGTGGAGCAGCTCCGACTGGCGGCAGTTCCTGGTACTCGCCGTCCCGTTCATCGCGTACGTCCTGTGCGCCGTGGTGGAGGGCAGCGGCTTCATCGGCGCCTGGGTCGCCGGCCTGGCCTTCGGCATCCACCTGCGGCGCACCCCCGCCGACCTCGGCATCCCCGGCCAGGACTCTGACCCCGCGCAGAACACCAGGTTCACCGAACGACTCGGCCTCCTCCTCGCCTCGCTCAGCTTCCTCGTCTTCGGCGCCGTCATCCTGGGACCCACCCTCGAGCACCTGAGCTGGCGCATGGTCCTCTACGCGCTGCTCAGCCTGACCGTCATCCGGATGCTGCCCGTCGCACTGGCACTGGCCGGCACCGGCCTACGCCCCGCCTCCCTCGCCTACGTCGGCTGGTTCGGCCCGCGCGGGCTCGCATCCCTGGTCTTCGGCCTGCTCGCCCTGGAAGAACACCTGCCCGGGGGAACCCTGCTGAGCGAGGTCATCGCGGTGACCGTGGGCCTGAGCATCATCCTCCACGGCGCCTCGGCGCCCTTCCTGGGCGACCGCTACGGCACATGGTTCGCCAGGACCCTGCGCGTCACACCGGACCTGAGGGAGAACGCACTCGCGCAGCACGAAGGCCCACGCTGATGGCGTCCGCGGCCTTCCGGGGACAGGAACGCCGGCCGGCTGCGAGGCCACACCGCCGCCGGGCCCCCCGCCACCGGGCCGGAACGCCCCGTCCTGCCCGTGGCAATGAGGAGTGCAAGATCGAAGAGGTCTCCCGCCGGGCAGGTGAAAAGTGAGCAGCATCGACTTCGAGGCGGTCTTCCACGCCCTGCCGGGCGCCGTCGCCCTGATGACGCCGGACCTGGTGTTCGCCGAAGCCAACGAGGCATACCTGTCGCTGTCGGGCCGCACGCGCGAGCAGGTGATGGGCCGCTACCTGTTCGACGTCTTCCCCGACAACCCCGACGACCCTACCGCGAGCGGGATGAGCAACCTGCACGCGTCCCTGCGCAGAGTCGCCTCCACCGGGGAGAGCGACACCATGGCACTGCAGCGCTACGACGTGGAGGACCCCGAGCGGCCGGGGGTGTGGGAGGAGCGGTACTGGAGCCCGGTCAACGTTCCGGTGGCCGGTCCGGACGGCGCCGTGGCGCTGGTGCTGCACCGGGTGGAGGAGGTCACCGAGCTCATCCGCGCCCGCGGCAGCCGCAGCGGGGGTGACGGAGCCCGGGTCCTGGAAGCAGAGCTCTACACCCGCGCCCGCGAACTCCAGGAGCTCAACCAGCGCCTGCGCGACGCCCACGCCCGCGAACGCGAGATCGCACTCCACCTCCAGCAGGCGATGCTGCCCGCCCCAGGCCCGCTCAGCCACCGCGCAGCGGTGCGCTACCGGCCCGCCACCGGCTCCCTCAACGTCTGCGGCGACTGGTACGACCTGATCGACCTGACCGACCTGCCCCACCGCGACCACACCGCCGTCGCCGTCGGTGACGTGGTCGGCCACGGCCTGCACGCCGCCGGCGTCATGGGCCAGCTCCGCAGCGCCCTGTCCGCCGCCTCCCGGGTGGCAGCCGGGCCCGCCCAGGCCCTCGAAGTGCTCGGCCTGTACGCCCGCCACGTCGACGGCGCGGAGTCCGCCACCGCCGTCTCGGTCTTCGTCGACTGGGCCGGCCACATCCTCACCTACAGCAGCGCCGGCCACCCACCGCCTCTGCTCTGCCACCCGGACGGCACCGTGACGTTTCTCGACCAGGCGACCGACCCCCCGCTCGGGGCCCGCCCCGAGCACGTACCCCGCCCCCAGAGCCAGGCTCCCTTCACCGACGGCTCCACCCTCGTCCTCTACACCGACGGACTCATCGAGCGCCGCCACGAAGACATCGACACCGGCCTCCAACGCCTCGCCGACTCCCTCACCCGCCACCGCACCGTCGACCCCGACCAGCTCGCCGACGCCCTCCTGACGGACCTGATCCCGCCCGCCGGCATCACCGACGACACCGCCCTGGTCGTCCTCCGCCTCTGACCACACAGGCGGCCGACAAGGTCGGCGCTCGGCCGGTCCTGCTCAAGGGGACGCAACCGCACTCGCTTCGGGAGGAACCCAGGGTGACGTTGCAACCGCCGGTGGGCCCGGTGCCCGGCGACTCTTGGTGTGAGCAGGTAGGCCCGCGACGCCTATCCGGGAGCGGCGGGGCGCGTGACAGCGCTGGGCGGGTGATGGCGGGTCGGTGGGCGGCCGGGTCTGCGGGGGGCCGGTGTGCCGGCCTCCGACGATGGGCGGCGTATCCATCCATTACCCCCGTCAGGAGTCTGCCTCATGCTGGAGCGCACGCTGAAGAAGGACCGCACCGAGGTCACCTTCGTCCTCTCCGCGGACATCCCGCCGGGTCCGGTCAGCGTGGTGGGTGACTTCAACGACTGGCAGCCCGGCGTCCACACCCTCAAGGCCCGCAAGGACGGCAAGCGCGCCGTAACGGTCGCGCTGCCCATGAAGAGCGTCCACTCGTTCCGTTATCTGGCCGCGGGGGATTACTGGTTCAACGACGAAACGACCGAGGACCAGGACGGCCCCAACAGCCGCCTGCACACCTGACCCTCGGCGATCAGGACCAGGACCAGGACCAGGACCAGGACCAGGACCCGGCGGTGGTCGCCGGTTCCGGCGGAGCTCTGCCGCTACGCGTCGGCTCCGTTCCCGGGCGGGGGAGGGCTTGCGGAGGGCAGTGGGGCAGCGGGCAGCTGTCGGGGGTGAGGATCTTCGTTCACCACCAGGCCATTGAGAGCAGCAACGGCCCCGGCAGCCTGAAGGAAGGCCAAAGGGTCTCCTTCGTGACCGAGAAAGGCGCAAAGGTCCTGCAAGCCACGCAAGTCCGCCCCCTGTAGTCCGCGGACACGGAGCCGGACGCTACGCCTGGGAGTGACCGCCCGCCCCCAGTTCAGCGGCCCCGACGGAGCGGCACAGCTCGGCCATGTCCCCGGCCGGGCTGCTGCCGTCGTGCGCCAATGCCGACGACGGCCGGCTGCCACGGATGTGCCTGGTCACACGTGCTCGTGGGGCCGGTAGAGAGTGCGGTCGGGGGTGAGGATGACGGTGGCGTCGGTCAGGCCGTTCCAGTGGTGGCCGCGGCCGTTGTAGCGGGGGGTGAGGTAGGACCATTCGAGGTTTCCGGCGATCATCGCCTCCAGCGCGTCCAGGTACGCGCGCAGGCTGCTGTCCTGGTTTGCCGCGCCGGCGCGCAGTGTGGTGGTGAGGTGGTCGAACTCGGTTTCGGTGCGGTGGACGGTCGTGGCGATGCGGTCGACGGCTGCTTGGAGGTCGCCGCCGTTCTCGGCGAGCGCCAGCTGGATCTCGTTCATGGTGTCGCCGCTGTAGAGCTCCTTGCGGTAGGAGAAGACGTCGTTGACGCCGATCCAGTGGCGGGCCACCAGCATGTTGAGGCGCTGTAGTTCGGGAAGCTTCTCCAGGCGGTCGCTGAGGTCGATGCCGAGGCCGAATTCGAGGAGGGGGAAGCAGCATTCCCCGATCGAGCTGTTGCGGTACTTCTCGTAGGTGGGCAGGTCCAGTGCCGCGAGGTCCTTGACGAGGTCACGCTCGGCGTGGCAGGCCTCCAGGAACTCGTGCAAGGTGCGCGCGTAGCGCTGCCACACGCGCGGGGAGACGAGGGGGAGGGTCTGATCGCGCAGCTCCGCGAATGTCCGGGTGAAGGGGGTGTCCTCGGTGGGCTGTCTGCCGTCGAGGACGGCAGGCAGTTCGTGGATGCCCAGCTCCCGGATTCGCGAGGGTGGTGCCTGGGCGAAGACGTCGTCGATGCTGAACAGGACGTCGATCCAGGCGCAGACCAGTTCGATGCGGTCCTCGCGAGCGTCGGCATAGGTGAGCAAGTTCCACAGGCTGGTGCGGTGTTCCAGGAACGTCTCCAGCTCCTGCCGGCTGTCGTAGGCGTCGCGCAGGAGTGTGGCGAGACGCAGCGCGCAGCGCTCTTCCAACGCCTCGATCCCGGGGCGGCGCCGGGCCGGTGTGAACCGGGGGAAGAGCGGCATCCGGAAGCAGGGGTGCTCCTCGGGCGAACCAGCTATGCCGCCCTCGGGGGCGCCGTCCTCTGCGTGGTCGCAGGTTCTCATCACTGCTCCCGACTGTTGGTTTGGCGCATGGCGGGCGACATCGTGCGGCGGGTTGCAACGAGAGGGCCGGCCTTGGGGGTGAGCAGGAAACGGGGCAGGGGCCGCAACGGGGTGGTGTCGGCCTTGCGCAGTTGCCAGCGGCTGCTGATCCCGGCGAGGGCCAGGATCGTCTCGGTCATGCCGTAATGCTCGCCCAGGCACTTGCGGCGGCCGCCGCCGAAGGCCATGAATGCCTGGCGCTGGGCGGGGGAGATGTGTTCGGGCAGCCACCGGTCCGGGTCCAGACTCTCCGGGTCGGGGAAGACGCCGGGGTCGCGTTGCAGGGCGTAGGGGGAGACGATCACATCCGCGCCTGCGGGAACGGTGAACCCGGCGAGCACGGTCTCCTCCAGGGCGACACGGCTGAGCATCCAGGTAGGAGGCCACAGCCGCAGCACCTCGGTGAGGACCTGACGGGTGTAGGGCAGGCGCTCGATGTCGGCGAAGGCGGGAGCGCGTCCGGCGAGCTCGCGGTCCAGCTCGGCCCACAGCCGGCTCTCCACGTCCGGGTGGTCGGCCAGGGCGTGCAGTGTCCAGGCGAGGAGGGATGCGGTGGTCTCCACGCCCGCGGCCAGCACCGACAGGACCTGATCACGCACTTCCGTGTCGTCAAGCGGGCGGCCGTCGTCGTCGCCCGCGGCCATCACCAAAGACAGCAAGTCGTCTCCCGGCGCCTCGCCGGCCCGGTACTGCGCGATCACCTCACCAACGGCCAGCTCCAGGCGGACCTGCGCCCGACGGAAACGACGGTTGGCCGGCAGCGGAAAACGATGCAGCAGCGGCCAGGGCACCAGCAACTGCCGGAACATGCCCTCCAGCAACACCGGCAGGGCCGAAGCCATCGTGTCCGCTGCCCTACGGCCGGCCGGGGCCGCGATCAGAGTCCGAGCCACCACCTGTGCCGCCAGCCCGTACATGCGCGCTTCCACATCCAGCAGCTCACCCTCACGCCACCCGCCGACCGCCTGCGCGGCGCACTCAGCCATCACCGCGGAATACCGGGCCACCTGGTTGCGGTGGAACGCCGGCCTCATCACCGGCTGCTGGCGCCGGTGATCGGCGTTGCTGCAGGTGATCACACCATTGCCGACCAGGACCCGCGCCGTGTCCATGAACGGCCCGCCCTTGTCGAACACCGACGACACCAGCACCCGATGGGCCGCCTCGGCCGCATTGACCACGTACACCACACGCCCGGCCAGTTGCACCCTCACTACCGCCGGCCCTCCCCGCAGAGAGCTGAGAAAGGCGAGGGGATCACGCACCATCTGCGCCACGTGACCCAACCACGGCACACCACCCTGAACCTGCTGAACCTGCTGAACCTGCTGAACCTGCGGAACACCCACGGCGCCAACTCCCCCCGACTTCGGCAGCACATCGAACGGCAACCGCCCGCGCGGTCGCAGGCGAGACACAGAACCGTTCCCTCCCCTGCAGGCACACCCGTACCGCGCACCCCGCAAACGAGGTGCCCACCAGGCAGCCGCTCATCCGTGCACGCGGGGGCGCACGACAGCACTCCCGCAGCGCACATTCACGCCCCCGCCGCCTCCGCTGTCGGGCGCGGCCGGCCACACACAGCGGTGCACTCGCGGCCTGGGCGGCGAAGGACAGGACCGTGGAGTACCGGCGCAAGCCGACGCGCGACGCGGTGTTGTCGCCCCCCGAGCCTTCGCGTGGTGGGCACCCCGTTCGGCCGTCGTACCGCCGGTTTCGGCCTTGCCTCGTTTCCGCAGGTCACAGCCCACCCGAACCCACCGATACTTCAATCGAACAGTTGGCTGGATCGTATGGAGGACCCCCGTGCCGCAGGACATCCACTTCGAGCTCGCCTTCCCGTTAGCGGTCAGCCCGGATCTGGACGGCGCTCGGCTGCGGAACCTCCGCTGGGTGCAGGGCCAGCTGATCACCAGCCGCGAGTCGTTGCACTGGTACGCGTCGTTGCACATGCCGTCTCTGGCCGCTTACGGATTCCCCTACGCCTTGGCCCGCAGCCGGATTTGTGCACCGACGTGATGGCCTTCTTCTTCGTCTTCGACGACCAGCTCGACGGCCCCCTCGGACGGGGCCCCCGACCGAGTCGCCGCGCTCTGCCAGAACTTGATCGACCTCGTCCACGGCGCAGCCACCCGGAATGCCCCGCGGACGCGTGATTCCCGCGGGCCCCGCGCGCATGGCTGAAACAGCCCCGTACCGGCCCCACTTGGTGAGCGCGGTTGTTTGGCGAACGCCTAACTGAGTAGGCGTACATCTGTGCGTCCGCCGATTTCCGTCGTGGTCTAGTTACCCCTGGTCCGTACGTGGTGACGCGGCGTACGGATCCTCCGCCGACGACGCCGTCGCGCCACGCGGCGTCCCCATCGACCTCAGGAGCATCATGACCCCGATCCTCTTCGTCTATGCCAAGGGCGGACCTCCTTTGGAGTACGCGGTCCCGCGCATGGCCGCCCACGCCGAGGTGCACGTCCTGGCGCTCGCGCCGCTGCCCCGGATCACCGAGTCGGTGTGGCTGCCCGGGTGCGCGTCGGTCACCACCGCCCCGCCGGGGGAGGGGGTGGAACTGGTCGATCTGATCTGTTCCCACGCCCGCCGCGTCGGTGCCGAGGCGCTGCTGACCCTGTCGGAGTACGCAGTGGTGGCCGTCGCCCACGCGAGCTTGCGGCTCGGTCTGCGCGGCGCCGGCGAACGGGTCGCGGGGGCGCGGGACAAGCGTCTGATGCGCCGGATATGGCGTGACGCCGGGGTGCCCGTTCCGGGGTTCGCCGAGGTCCACGCTCCGGAGGACATCACGGCCGCCTTCGAAACCCTGAGGCCGCCACTTCTTCTGAAGGCGGCCTGGAGCGCGGGTTCCACGGCCCATCTCACCGTGTGGAACGAGCAGCAGGCCGAGGAGGCCTGGAAGACCGGACGTTCCGTCATGGAAGCTTCCTCCGCACAGGGTTACGCGGAACTGCACGCCGCAGACGAGGGCGTCAACGATTTCCTGCTGGAGGAGATCGTGACTGGAGAGGCGTCCGACTGGTTCGACGGGGACGGGTGGGGCGACTACGTCAGCGTGGAGGGGATCGTCGCCGACGGCCGCTACCACCCGCTGTGCATCACTGGGCGGATGCCGACCATCGCGCCCTTCACCGAGCGGGCGAGCCTGGCTCCGGCCGCCCTGCCGATCGACTTGCAGCAGCGGATCGAGGAGGTATCGCGCGCCGCCGTGGACGCGCTCGGACTCGACACCTGCGCCACCCACACCGAGATCAAACTCGGCGCGGAGGGGGCCATGTGGCTGATCGAGACCGCGGCCCGATTCGGTGGGGTGATGACCACCCGGCAGGTGGAGACCGTCTTCGGGCTCGACATGATCGGCATGTTGGTGTGCCAGCTGCTCGGCCGGGAGGTCGCCTACCCGGAGCGGATGCTGACAGAGGGCGGGTGCGGGGGCGCGGGTGCGGGCGCCGCCGGATCGCTCGTCGTCTTCGCCGTCGACCCCGAGGGCAGGCCCTGGACCGAGCTCCCCGCCTGGGACTTCGAGTTCGTCGACTGGCCCTCCCTGGTCGCACCGGGATCCCGCGTGGAGCTGGTGCTCGAACACAGCCTCGCGCCGGGCAGCCCGGTCCCGCCGTACGAGGAGGCGGGAGGAGCCAATTCCATGGCCGCCCTGTGCTTCCTCACCGCCGAATCCGGGCCGGAGCTGCTGGCGGACTGCGGCCGCATCCTCGCGGCCCTGCCGAACGCCCTCGCCGCCCCGCGCGTCGCCCCCCACACCCCCGCCCCCGCCGCCCCCACCGAGCCCTCCGCCCTGTCCGTCGACCGCTCGACGCTCGGGGGCACCGCATGACGAACGCCGGAACCACCACTGCCGCGCCGTCCCCCCGGGGCGCCGCCGTGGACACCCTGCTCACGCTCCCCCTGTTCGAGCAGCTGGCCGGGGTGCTGGGCGGGCACCCGTACGTGAAGGTCGTCGTGGACCGCGACCAGGGCCTCTGGCACGTCCTCGACAGCGCCGTGCACTCCTTCCACGTCAACTACATAGCCACCGAGATCCAGGGGCTTACCCTCGAGCAGCTCGACGCCGAACTCGACCGCTTCAACCATGACGTCTACCAGGACCCCGCACGGCGCTTCCTGCTCGGCGTCCTGTCGCTGCACTCCCGGGGCGGCCCGGAGCGGGACGAGCCGTTCATGGTCCTGGAGACCACCGAGGCCGACACTATGGGCGCGGACCTGTTGATCGAGTTCCACGCCTTCGTACGGGCCCACCTCGATCCCGCGATGGAGCTGCTGCTGAAGCCGGCCAACCACGGACAGGAGAACGCCCTCGCGGCGGTGCCGGAGACCGTGGTGCCCCGTGCGCGGGGTCACGTGCTCCTGGCGACCGCGCCCTTCGTGCCGTTGACGCTCGCCTCGGCCACCGGCCGGCTCCGCGCCTTCGCCTCGGGCGAGGAATACCTGGCCGCCCGCGCGGACCTGACCTGGTACGACATCGTCGCCATGCCGGTGGTCCCCGACGACATCCCGCGGCTCGCCGGTCTGGTCAACGCCCAGCCCACCACGCCGCTGTCGCACACCAACATGCTGGCGGCCGGATGGGGCATCCCCAACGCCATCGTCCGCGGAATCCTCGACACGATCGCGGACGAGAAGCTGGACGGTGCCTGGGTCCGCTACGAGGTCACCGCCGGCGGGTTCACCATCGAGCGCGCCGAGGAGCCGTCGGACCTCGCCGAGCCGACGTGGCACACGCAGCGGGTGCGCCTCGACGCGCCGCACGTGACGGATGTACCGCTCGTGCCGCTGTCCGCGCTGCGCGCCGGCGACCGCAACCGTTACGGCACCAAAGCGGCCAACCTCGGGGAGCTGCACCACGTACTGCGCCATGGATCGGGCCGGCTGACCGGCTACTACTCCGTGCCCCGCCCGCCCCGGGCCGACCTGCTGGGCCACCTGGGAGCCCGGCTGGGGATGCCCGAGGACGGCGATCTCGCCCAGCACGCGAGCGAGTTCCTGACCCGGCACGTCCAGGCGCCGGCAGGCATCGCCATCCCCTTCTCCGTCCAACAGCGCTTCCTGGACTCCTCGCCGGCCGTGCAACAGAGCATCGGCAAGCTGAAGATGGCCCTGGAGCTGAACTCCATGGACGCCGCGGACACGGTCTGCCTCCAATTGCAGCACCTGGTGCGCACCCTCCCGGTGCCGGAGGACCTGGTGCACGCCCTGGACACACAGCTGGTCGAGCACCTGGCGGGCACGGGCCGCTTCGCCGTGCGGTCCTCCTCGAACGCCGAGGACCTGCCGGGATTCTCCGCTGCCGGGATCTACGAGTCCCACACCAAGGTCACCGATCTGCCCGGGCTGCTGGACGCCATCCGCCAGGTATGGGCCTCGCTGCTCTCCCCACGCAGCGTGCGGCTGCGCCACCAGGCCGGCATATCCCTGGACGACACCTACATGGGGGTGATCGTCCAGCGCTACGAGCCTTCCCCGCTCGGAGGCGTCATGGTCACTTGCAATCCGACCAACCGGGCCGACTTCCGCAACGTGTACCTCAACTGCGCGCACGGATCCACGGCCGACGTCGTCGACGGCCGGACGATGCCCCTGCAGTACCTGTACAACACGGTCGAGGGCGGCGGCCGCACGATCTCGCTGGGCGCGGCCACCGAGGACCTGCCGCAGGACACGCGGGCCCACCTGGGCCGGCTGGCTCTGGCGGGCCGCCTGCTCCAGTCCCATTACGCCACGGACTACACCTTCGCGGGGCCGCTCGACATCGAATGGCTGCTCGCGCCGGGAGGCGCGCTCCACATCCTTCAACTGCGCCCGTACAGCGCCTGACCCGTCCCTACTTCCACGCATACCGCCCCACCCACAGGTCCCACCCGAAGGTCACCCATGCCCATCTCCCTGCGCACGCGCGTGAAACGCCGCGTCCGTCCGCCCGCCGCGGTGCTCCGCGTGATCCGACTGAACAACGGGTTCCAGCTGTTGTTCAACCTGCTGTGGTGGATGCCGGTCTTCTACCAGTACCAGAAGCAGGCGGGCCTGTCGGACAGTCAGATCTTCGGCATCCAGAGCGTCTACTACGTGGCGTTCTGCCTGCTGGAGATACCCACCGGCTTCATCGCCGACCGCATCGGACAGCGCCGCTGCATGCAGCTCGGGGCGGCCGCGATGACCGCGGCGAACCTCATCCCGGTCGCCTCGCCGTCCTTCACGGGCTTCATGGCGCATTTTCTGGCCATCGCCGCCGCCCGCTCCCTGGTGTCGGGGGCCTCCAGCGCCTACCTGTACGAGTACCTGCACGAGCACGGCGCGGACGATCACTACGTACAGGCCGAGGGCACCGCCCGGGCGCTGGGCCTCTGGGCGAAGATCGCCTGCTGGCCGCTGGTCGGCGTCCTGATGCAGGTCCGGCACGAGGCCCCTTACGTGCTGACCGCGCTCTCCACGCTCGGTTCGCTGGCCTGCGCAGCGGCCCTCCCGGCGATCGCGGCCCGCCCGGCGATCGCGGCGCCCCGTGGGGGCGGTCACTCGCCCGCCGAGCCCGTCGGTCTCCTCGACTCGGCCCGCCAGGCCGCGAAGGTGCTCCGAACGTCACGGTCCCTCGGGCCCCTGATGGTGCAGGGCGTGGCCGTGTTCACACTCGCCCGCATCTGCCAGGTCAACCTCTTCCAACCGCTGCTCCTCGAAAAGCACCTTCCCGTCGCCGACCACGGTGCGGTGCTGTCGGCGATGACTGTCGCCGAGGCCGTGGGTTCGGCCAGAACCGGCTGGTTGCGCGGCAGGCTGTCCGATACCACCGTGGTGACCGTCCTCAGCGTGGTCATGGCACTCACGCTCGCGGCCACCACGCTGTCGGGGAGCTGGGGCACGATCCTGTGGCTGTGCGTGTTCGCCGCCGCGGCGGGCCTCGCGTACCCGGTGCAACGCAACCTGATCAACTCGGCCATCCCGCCGACCCCCTACCGGGCGACCCTGCTGTCGGTGGAATCCATCATCGACCGCGGCGTGTGCGCGCTGGTGGCGCTGGCGGTCGGAGCCTACCTGGCGGCGGACCACCTCGACGCGCTCCTCGTGCACGCGGCGGCGGGCACCTGTCTGCTGCTGCTCGTCGTGGGCGTCCTCCTGGGGCGGCTGCGTCGGGACGGGGCACCTCCGGCGGCCGATCAGTCCTGATACGGCGGGACGGCCGCGCGCGGCGGCCAGACCCTGGTGTCGAGGATGCCGAGGGTGTAGGCGCGCGCCACCAGGGCCGGGCGCGAGTCCGCGTCGAGCGCGACGCGCAGCCGGCGCAGGTGGTAGTCCAGGGCCTGGCGCGAGAGTCCCAGGTCGGTGGCGATGGATCCGTTGGAGCGGCCACCCGCCATGAGCGAGAGGACCCGCAGTTGCACGGGGCTGACCGGGACGGGGGCCCCGAACTCGACGCTGCGCGAGGTCAGTACGGCCGAGACCCGGTCGGGATCCCCCCGGCGCCTGACCACCGCGAGATCCGCGCGGAGCACGATGCTCTCGCCGGAGGCCGTGCCGCAGACCACGGAACACGTGCGCCGGGAGGCCTTGTCGGCGACGAGGTCCGCCCACGCGTGCCGGACCGCCCGAAGGTCCCCGCGCAGGTGCCCGATGGCGCGGCTGCCCTCCAGGGAGGCGCGGTCACCCCCGAGTAATTCCGCGACTCCTCCACTGACCCGCTGTACGCGGCCCCGCAGGTCCAGGGTCACGATCGCCAGGCCCGAACGCTCCCACAGGGCGTGGAGTTCCTCGACGGCGGCGGCCTTGTCCTCCAGGGCCCGGGCCTGGTCGGTGACGTCCGTGTAGATGCCGCCCACGCGGGGGCCCCGGCCGAGGTCCAGGACGAACCGGTGTCCGGTCACCTGGCGGGGCGTCCCGTCGGGGTGCCGGAAGACGAGGGTGTGACGCACGGGACGGCGCGACGACAGCACGTCGCGGTCCAATGCCCGGAACATGGCGGCGTCGTCGGGGGCGTCGATCTCCTCGACCGTCCGGCCGACCACGGCATACGGATCCAGGCCGTAGAGGTGGGCGTAGGCGGCGTTCACCCACAGGTACCGGCCCTGTCCGTCGCGGATGAAGGCGGCCGCAGGGGCGTACGAGGCGAGGGCCTCGAACCACCGCGCCGCTTCCGCAGTGTCCTGGTGCCCGCCCGCGGCGCGCGCAGACTCCCCGCCCCCGCCGACCGCCGACCGTACCTGCCCAGGTTCGTTCTTCGCGTACATGCCTGCTTCTGTCACTCGGGTTGCGGCTGATGCTGTGGGGGAGAGGTCAACTTAGCCGGTTTTGAGCGAGGTTGCGCGCACAGAAACCGGAATGGCCGGTACCACCTCCCTGGCGCGGGCCGGCACCCGAGGTCTCCAACCAGGCCGGCACCCGCGCCTGACCCCGTGCCGCCGGAGAAGGCCGACAGCGAGTCGCACACCGCGGCTTTGAACACGGTGCACATGTCGATCGCGACCACCTGGATCCCGGCCCGCCACTGGCGAGTCCGGGCGCCGCTCCACGCCGACACGCTCGCCGCGGTGAGGCTTTCGACCTGCCCCAGCAGCCCGGCGCCGCCGACCAGGTCAACCAGCCCGACAGGCCACCGGTCGGCGACGACTTCTCCGATCTGACCTCTGTCGGGCGCCTCGACCAGGCGGAACTTCGCCTTCCCGCTTCGGTCTCGTCTATCCCCAGGTGCGTCGCTGGCGGCGTGTCCTTCGGTAGCGCAGCCACGGCCGCGGCCGTGAACGCGGTGTTCGCCGCCGGCCACGACACCTCGAAGTAAGAGCATCACCAGCACTACGCAGTCGCCCCGTTTGGTAAGCAGGTGATGACCGGGAAGCCAGATCACATCCCGTATGGGTCGCTGAGGGCGAAGCGGACCGGGCCGAGCAGCCGGTGGACCAGCCCGGGGACTTTGTCCGTGATCGCGAGGGCTGCGCCAGCGAGCGCGACGGTCTTCTGCTCGTCGGAGAGGCTTCGGATCTTCTTTCCTGCCATTCGTGCTGCGCTCGACATGCGGTCTCCGCATGCCGGATCAAGTTGTTCGTGAGGACGGCACGTCCTGCGGATTGCGAGAGGTCCCGTGCCTCGTACCAAGCAGGGTCCTCACCGTCGGCCGGCCAGGCCCGTTCGTATGCATGGCGGATGGGCCAGGACGTCGGCCCGCGATGCCCTCTGCAGTCGTGCAGACAGGCTCGCGAGGGCCTTGAGCGAAACGTGGCTGGCAACTCGCTGGGACGTTCAGCTGTTCCGGGCAAGATCCCTGGGCTGCCGCGTGGGCAGCCCAGAAAGCCGTCGTGGTCACCGCTGCGAGCGTGTAGGGCTCGATCGTCGGCCAGACCCTCATCAACCGGGTCGCAGCCGAGGATCCCCCCATCCGCAAGACCTGCGTCGACGGTGGCTACCGCCAGCACCTCGTCGAGTACGCAGCCACCCTCGGCATCGACATGCACATCATCCGCCGCGACCACGCCACCAGGGGATTTGCCGTCCTGCCCCGTCGTTGGACCGTCGAGGGAACCCTCGGCTGGCTCATGAACCACCGCTGCCTGGCCCGCGACTACGAAGCCTGCCCACACCGTTCCGAAGCCGTGATCCACCTCGCGATGATCAACCTCATGACCCGCAGACTCACCGCCGAATCCACCCTCACCTGGCGCGGAGCATGAACCATCCTGGTCCCGGCAATTGGGGTTGAAACAACGGGATGAAGCGACCTCCGAGGACGAAGTGCCTTCGAGGTGGCCGTCGCCGCCGACTGCAGGGCCTCAGGCGCCTACGGTGCGGCCGGCGATCGGAGCGCCGAGACCCACACGCTGTTCCAGCTGGCCACCGGCCTTTGGTGGCCAGTCAGGAGCAGTCGGCCGTTCCGGTCCTGAGGCCGCTTCTCACGGCGTGTCGGCAGACGGGAGACCGCCCGCGCGAAGCGCAGGCGCTCCTGCTGCTCGGAGCCACGCTCGTCGACCTCGGCTCGTACTGGGAGGCCATTGGCATCACGGACCGGGCGCCCAGCCTGTGCCGCACGCTCGGCGACCTCGACGGAGCGGAACTGGCATCGGAGCAGCGGCAGAGCGCTTTGCGCGCCCTGGGCAGCGGCTGGGGGCGGTGGTGGGAGCGGCGCCGGTGAGACGACCCTGTGAGAGACTCTGCGGCACGTGCATGTCATGGACCGGACAATCGTGCACTCTCCCGGTGCACAAGAAGAAGGGCTGGGACACCATGAATGGATTCGCCTCCAAGGGTTTGGGCCGGGCGAGCCTTGCGCTCGCTGCGGCCCTGGCGTCGACCGTGCTCTGCGCCACCGTGAGTGCGGCGGCGCCCGGGGGAGCGGGCGGGGTCGCGGGTACGGACTCGGTCGCGAGTACGGTCGGCGAACGCGCCTGCCCCGTCGTGTACTTCGACCTGGGTGAGACCCTGGTGCACACCGCTGACGATGGCGCCATCACTTACCGGTCCGGAGCGGCCTCATATCTGCGGGCCTTGCGCGAGCGCCACATCACAATCGGCTTGATCACCAACGTGCCGCCTTCCTGGGGCACGACCGACGCGGAGCGAGCCGCCAGGCTGAAGAAGGAAGTCGACGCTACGTGGAAGGGCCCCGCGCCCTTCGCATGGGAGGACTTCGACGGGCGGATCCTCACCCCCCGCACCGAGGAGGAGCGCAAACCGGCCCCCGCTCTCTGGCAGCGCGCGAGGGCCGAGGCGGGAAACTGCCGTCTCGTCTACCAGGCGGAAACGGCCGAAGAGGTCGAGGTCGCCGCCTCGCAGGGCTATGTGCCCTACCAGGTCGGACAGCCCCACCGGCCCTCGTTCCTCCCGGTCGGGCTGGTCCAACTCCTTGGCCACCGCTCCTCCTGAGAGGTCGTTTTCGTCTGTTGTTTCATCCCGGAATGGCATGCTTGGTGGCCTTCTTCGGGTCGCGCCAGGAGATAGTGTTCTCGCTGGTAAGGCGGCGGGCCATGAGGTCGGTCATCGCGAGGTGAATCAGAGCTTCGGAGCGGGTGGGCCAGGGTTTCGTAGTCGCGGGCCAGGCGCCGTTGGAGCATGAGCCAGCCATAAGTTCGCTCGACCGCCCACCGCTTCGGGATGGGGGTGAAGCCCCTGGTCCCGGGCCTGCGGGCGGTGATCTCCATGTCGATGCCGAGAGTGGCGGCGTGCTCGACAAGGTGCTGGCGGTAGCCGCCGTCGACCCACACCCTGCGAACGCGGGGGTGGTCGGCGGCGACTTGGTCCATGAGCCGTGGGCCGGTGATGGAGTCCTGCACGCTCGCCGCGGTGACCAGCACGGCGAGGAGAAGTTCGAGGGTCTCGGTGACGATGTTCCGCTTCCTGCCGACGATCTTCTTTCCGGCGTCGATGCCCTGGCTGGAGGCGGGCACGCTGGTGGAGGTCTGACGCTCTGGGCGTCGATGACGCGGGCCGATGGCTCTGCGTCCCGGCCTTCCTTCTCCCGCAGGGTCTGCCTGAGCAGGCCGTTGAACTGGGCGAACACGCCCTCGTCGGCCCATTTGGCGAAGTAGCCGTAAACGGTGTTCCAGTGCGGGAAATCGTGCGGTAGATAGCGCCACTGGACTCCCGTGCGGTCCACGTACAAGATCGCGTCCATGATGTCGCGACAGGTCGTGCTCGGGCGGCCGACCGAAGTCGAGCGCCCTCCCTCGGCGCTCGAAACGCCAGGCCGCAAGAACAGCCAGGCGGTCGTCGCTCGCCCGGGGCAACGGCACACCCGCCACCGCGCGACGAAGCCGGGCGACATCGATCCGGCCCTGGTTGATCCCCGAGTACAGGGCTCCGTGCCCGCGTCGGTGTTCCGGCGCGAGCGCCAGGTCCACGAGGGTACGGACCGGTCCGTCGGTGCACAGCAGCGCATCACACAAGTCGAACAAGGCATCCGCCCGCGACGTCAGGCACGCGTACAGCTCTGACCGGAACCCCAACAACTTGGACAACGCGTCACGGTGGACGCTTTGCTCGACCAGTTCCACGATCCCGGCCTCCGTGCTGAATCAGCCCTGAGCACAGGATCGGGGCCCGGCCTCTCGCACGTCCGGTGAACTGGGGAAACTCCGAACCAGTTGGAGTCCAGTTCGACGCCGGTGGATAAGCGTGAAGGCAACTGCCTGTTTGTAATCCGGAGGTGCCCAAGACCGGATGGTCTGACGCCCTTGGGGTGCCCTGCCTGTGGGTGGCGGTCCATCCTGAGAGCGATTGGACCTGCCTGACCTGCTTGTCGGAGCGATCTGACACTCTGCTCGCCATGATTGATGACGACTTCATCGGCACTCAGGCACCGGTCCGCAGGATGGGGCCTCCCCCTGAGTGGTGGACACGCTGATACTGGATCTTGATTGATCCGGAGGAAGCGAGAAGACCACCGATGGCTCTGAAGGACTATTCGGACGAGTTCAAGGCC
>NZ_JBSGWY010000063.1:0-30650 GCF_053609145.1 Streptomyces sp. NPDC054961
CCACCCAGCCCCACCGGCGCTTGAGGCCCGGAGTCCCGGACAGCCCACCACCCAGCCCCGCCGGCGCTTGAGGCGCGGGGTCCCGGACGGCCCACCACCCAGCCCCACCGGCGCTTGAGGCGCGGGGTCCGGGGCGGCGCCCCAGGGAACGGGGGAAGGGCGGGTAGGGGACGAGCCCCGCGCAGCGGCACACCCGGCGAGGTCGGGCCGCCCCGTACGGCCACGTACGGCCACGGGTACGCAAACGGGCCGGGCCCGGTGCCCCCGAAGGGGAACCGGGCCCGGCCCGACCGTCTGCCGACGGGTACCGCTTAGTTGTCGTCCTCGTCGATCAGGAAGCCCCGCATGGGAGACGGCGCCTGCTGCATCGGCTGCGGAGCGACCGGTCGCACCGGAGCCATCGGCTGCGTCATCGCCGGGGACATCTGCTGCTGGTTCCCGTAGGACGGGGCCATCGGCGACGGACCGCCCATGGGCGACGGGCCACCCATCGACGGGCCACCCATGGAGTGCATCGCACCGGCCGGGGCCATCGACGGAGACGGCGACGGCGGCAGCGCGGGACCGGCGGGGTTCCGCGGCGGAGCCAGCGAGTCGTCGGCCTGGGTCTCCAGCTGGCGCAGCTGCGACTCGAGGTAGGACTTCAGACGGGTCCGGTACTCGCGCTCGAAGCCTCGCAGGTCCTCGACCTTGCGCTCCAGCGTGGCGCGGGCGGACTCCAGGGAGCCCATCGCGACGCGGTGCTTCTCCTGCGCGTCCCGCTCCAGCGCGTCGGCCTTGGCACGGGCGTCCCGCTCCAGGCCCTCGGCGCGCGAACGGGCCTCGCCGACGATCTTGTTGGCCTCGGAACGGGCCTCCGCGATCGCCTGGTCGGCGGTCTGCTGCGCGAGCGAGAGGACGCGGGCGGCGCTGTCGCCACCGGGACCCTGCTGCGGGAGCTGCTGCGGCTGCTGCTGGTGCATCTGCTGGCCCATGGGCTGCATCTGCCCCATCGGCTGCATCTGCTGGCCCATCGGCTGGCCGAGCGGGTTCTGGCCGCCCATGGACTGCTGCTGCATGGGGTTGCCCATCGGGCCGGGGCCCTGCTGGCCCATGCCCTGCTGGCCCATCTGCTGCTGGCCCATCTGCTGCTGGTTGCCCATGCCGTGCTGCTGCATGGGGCCACCCATCGGGCCCTGACCCTGCTGGCCGTGACCGCCGGGGCCGGCCGACAGCTGAGGCTGTCCGCCCGGAAGCTGCGGCGGGCCCATCTGGGGCTGCTGCTGCTGCTGCGGCGGGCCGGATATGGCCGCGGGCACGGGGGCACCGGGGCCGCGCTGGTCCTGGGGCTCGGGCTTGCGCATGCCCTGCTGCTGCTGGTTCTGCGCGGCGGCGCGCGTGGCGGCAGCGAGCTTGGCGCGCAGGTCCTCGTTCTCGCGCAGCAGGCGTGTCAGTTCGGACTCGACCTCGTCGAGGAAGGCATCGACCTCGTCCTCGTCATAGCCTTCTCGGAGGCGGACGGTCGTGAACTGCTTGTTCCGCACGTCCTCGGGAGTCAGCGGCATGTCTTCTTCACCTCTACGTAGTCGTCGGCAGTCGGCAAGACCGTATCGGGACTGTCCCCGCGCCCGCGGAGAAGCTCATCGTTCACACGCTTCTCGCAGCGGTGCTCACGAAACTGATGAGGATGTAAACGATGATCATCAGAACGAAGAAGGACAGGTCGAGTGCCACGCCCCCGAGACGCAACGGCGGGATGAGCCGCCGGAGGAGCTTGAGCGGTGGATCGGTGACAGTGTAGGTGGCCTCCAGAACGACCACCATCGCCTTGCCGGGCGACCATGAACGTGCGAATTGGAACACGTAGTCCATGACCAGTCGGAAGATCAGGACGCCGAGGAAGCACATCAGCACGATGTAGACGACCTCGAGTGCGACACCCATCCCGCGCTTCCCTCTCCCCGTATCCCGCTCTGTTCCCGGCCCCGTATCTGACGGGTCGGTCTAGCTTTGGTTGAAGAACCCGCCCTCCGCGATGCGGGCCTTGTCCTCCGCCGTGACATCGACGTTAGCAGGCGACAGCAGGAACACCTTCTGTGTCACTCGTTCAATGCTGCCGTGCAGACCGAACACGAGACCTGCGGCGAAGTCGACCAGACGCTTCGCGTCCGTGTCGTCCATCTCCGTGAGGTTCATGATCACCGGAGTGCCCTCACGGAAGTGTTCCCCGATGGTACGGGCCTCGTTGTAGGTCCGGGGGTGCAGCGTCGTGATGCGGTACGGCTCCCGCTCGGAGACGACCTTGGGCATGATCACGGGTGCGTTCTTCTCCAGAATCGAGCGTTCGGGTGTGATGGATGCCACGGGGGCAATTCGCGCAGGACGTCCGTTTTCAACCGGAATTGGGAGGGGCTCCCTCTGCGCGGGAGGCTGTGCAACTCGTACCGGTTCGTCCGATACGGGCGTTTGGTGCGAAACGGGCTGCTGTCGCCGACGCTCCCGTTCCGGTTCCGGCTCGGGCTCGAACTCGTCGTCGGGGTCGTACCCCGGGTTGTCGTACCGGTCGTCCTCCACGAGGCCGAGGTAGACCGCCATCTTGCGCATCGCGCCGGCCATTCTCTGAGTCCTCCGCTCTGTGGTGGATCGCCCTGTCGCAGGTGTCTCGCCGTGTCACGAATGTCACCAACTGCCCGCGATCCACGTGGTCTGCCCGCTGATCAGCGGTAATGACCATATTTTCTGCTGTGGTCCGACTTTCTTCGCGACGTTACCCGAGCCGGGGTCTCGCGCCGAGTACCGCAGTGCCGACGCGTACATGTGTCGCACCGGCCGCAACGGCCTGTTCCAGGTCCGCGCTCATTCCAGCCGACACCATCGTGGCAGCAGGATGGTCCGCGCGCAGGCGGGATGACAATTCCACCAACTGCTCGAAGGCGGCTTGTTCGCGTCCCGCGAACCGCCCGGCCAGCGGAGCGACCGTCATGAGTCCGTCGACGCGCAGTCCGGGCGCCGCCGCCACGAGGTCCGCCAGCTCCGCGAGCTGTTCCGGTGCGGCACCGCCCCGGGCCCCCCGCTCGCCCGACTCGGCGTCGAGGGCGATCTGCACGAGGCAGCCGAGTTCGCGTCCGGCGCCCTGCGCCGCCGCCGAGAGCGCCGTGACGAGCTTCGGCCGGTCGACCGACTGCACGATGTGCGCGTACCCGGCCACGGAACGGACTTTGTTCGTCTGCAACTGACCGACGAAGTGCCAGGTGAGCGGCAGATCCGCACAGGCCACGGCCTTGGGGGCGGCGTCCTGGTCGCGATTTTCCGCCACGTGACGGACCCCCAGGTCCGCCAGCAGTCGTACGTCGCTCGCCGGGTAGGTCTTGGTGACCACGATGAGGGTCACCTCTTCCCTCGCGCGCCCCGCGGCCGCGCACGCGGCGCCGATCCGCCCCTCCACCCGCGCGAGGTTCTCGGCGAGCTCGGCCTTACGATCCGTCATTCCTCAGTCCAACCAGACATATCCGGCAAGCCGCCCGGTCACCCGGTCGCGGCGGTACGAGAAGTGGTCCCGCGACTCCAGTGTGCAGACCGGGGAACGGTGCACGTCCACCACCCCCGCCCCGGCGAGCTGCGCGTGCACTCCGGCGACCACGTCGACGGCCGGTGTCCCCCAGCTGGTCTCGGCGTAGGCGGCCGGCACCACGTCGGCGACCGCCGCCCGCATCTCGGCGGGGACCTCGTAGCAGCGCCCGCACACCGCCGGTCCCGTGCGGGCCACCATGCGCGCGGGCTCCGCGCCCAGCGCCACCATCGCCTCGACGGTGGCGGGCACGACCCCGGCGACCAGTCCGGGCCGCCCGGCGTGGGCGGCTCCCGCGATGCCGGCGACCGGGTCGGCCAGCAGGACGGGCGTGCAGTCGGCGGTGAGGACGGCGAGGGCGAGCCCGCGCCGGGTGGTCACCAGCCCGTCCACGGAGGGGATGTCCGAGCCGGCGGCCCACGGGCCGTCGACCACGGCGACCTCGCGCCCGTGCACCTGGTTCATCCAGACCACCAGGTCCGGCTCGATGCCCAGGGACTTCGCCGCGGCCGCCCGGTTCGCGCGAACGGCGGCCGGGTCGTCTCCGACCGCGCCGCCGAGGTTGAGCTCTTCGTACGGAACGGCGCTCACCCCGCCCCACCGGTCGGTGAAGGCGAAGTGGGCGCCGCTCTTGCCGTGCTGCTCCAGCGTCACTTCAAGAAGTCCGGGACATCCAGTTCCTCGGCCGGGCTGTCCTGGTACGGCCGGGCCGTCGGGACCTGCGGCGCGGGCGCCTCGGCGACCGGGACCGGCGCGTGCGCGGGCTCCTCGCGCGGGGTGACCGAACCCAGCCCGCCGAAGGCCGGACGGACCGGCTCGGCCGAGCGGACCGGAGCCGGGGCCGGCTCCTCGCGCTTGGTGGACACGGCGCCGATGACGTTGTCCCGGCGGGCCGGGGGCTGTCCGCCGTCGAACCCGGCCGCGATCACGGTGACCCGCACCTCGTCGCCGAGCGCGTCGTCGATGACGGCGCCGAAGATGATGTTCGCCTCGGGGTGCGCGGCCTCGCTGACCAGCTGCGCGGCCTCGTTGATCTCGAAGAGACCGAGGTCCGAGCCGCCGGAGATGGAGAGCAGCACGCCGCGGGCGCCGTCGATGGACGCCTCCAGCAGCGGCGAGGAGATCGCCATCTCGGCCGCGGCCACGGCGCGGTCGTCGCCGCGGGCCGAGCCGATGCCCATCAGTGCCGAGCCGGCCTCGGACATCACGGACTTGACGTCGGCGAAGTCGAGGTTGATCAGACCGGGGGTGGTGATGAGGTCGGTGATGCCCTGGACGCCGGACAGCAGGACCTGGTCGGCCGACTTGAAGGCGTCGAGCACGCTGACCTGGCGGTCCGAGATGGACAGCAGGCGGTCGTTGGGGATGACGATGAGGGTGTCGACCTGCTCGCGGAGCTGGGCGATGCCGTCCTCCGCCTGGTTCGCGCGGCGACGGCCCTCGAAGGTGAACGGCCGGGTGACCACACCGATCGTCAGGGCGCCGAGCGAGCGGGCGATGTTGGCGACGACGGGTGCGCCGCCGGTGCCGGTGCCGCCGCCCTCTCCGGCGGTCACGAAGACCATGTCGGCCCCCTTGAGGACCTCCTCGATCTCCTCGCGGTGGTCCTCTGCCGCCTTGCGGCCGACATCCGGGTTGGCGCCGGCGCCAAGGCCGCGGGTGAGTTCGCGGCCGACGTCGAGCTTGACGTCGGCGTCGCTCATCAACAGCGCCTGGGCGTCCGTGTTGATGGCGATGAACTCGACGCCCTTGAGACCGACCTCGATCATTCGGTTGATGGCATTGACACCACCGCCGCCGACACCGATGACCTTGATGACTGCGAGGTAGTTCTGCGGTGCTGCCACGTCGAAGGCCTCTCGCCTCGAGTTACGTGTCGTTCGCCTCGCGGGCCTGCGGTGCGACGACTGATGCCGAAATGGGGAACGGTCCGTACACGCCGACCCGAACCCTAACCCTGAAGTTTAGGGTTATGAGTGTGTCTGTTCCTTGGACTCTTCCGAACAGGACACTAAGTCGACAAGTAGCGCGTGTTCAACGAACACGCCGAACCTCCCGTTTTTCTTTTCACCCTATGTGATCACCCGTATCGCTGGCCAACCAGGGTGCGCCGTTGTTCGACCGGACGTCAACTGCCGGACACCGCCGGGGCGGTGGGGACGCTCACGTCGAAGCGATCGGCCTTGGGCGAGGCCTTCAGCAGCGCCGTCAGAGCACGTCCCTTCGCGTCACCCTGTTCGCCGCTCCCCCACGCCACGGTCCGGCCCCGCGTCAACTCCAGCACCACCGAGTCGTAGGAGCCCACCGTGACCCGCACGGTCTCCTTGCGGATGGCCTCCGGGAGGCCGCCGGCGATCCCGACGGCCTCGTGCAGCAGCCGCTCCTCGTCGAAACGACGGCCGCTCGGGGACCGGTCCGCGCTCAGTTCGAGGACCGGGACGCCGCCGGGCGCCGTCGCGACCGTGTCGAATCGCACACCCGAGGCGTCCACTTCCTCGAAGCCCGCGTCCTTCTTGATGAGCAGGACCGGCTTGCGTTCCGTCACCTTCAGCCCGATCCCGTGCGGCCAGGCGCGCACCACGTCGACCGAATCGATGCGGGGCAGCCGGCCGCGGAGCCGGGCTTCGATCTCGTCGGTGTCCACGGACACCATGGGCGAGCCGACGGGCACGGCCGCCGCGGCGAGCACCTGTTGCGGGGTCAGGACCTCGGTGCCGCCCGCGGTGACCTTCTCGACCCTCAGCCAGGAAGAGCCGTAGAGCACCCAGGCGCAGCCGGCGGCCAGGAGCGCCGCGAGGGCGAGCCCGACGACCAGGAGGGGGCCCCGGCGCAGGCCCCTCAGGAGGGACGGCCCGCCGGGGCCCGCCGGGCCGGATCCCCGGGGCCGCCTGGGCGACTTGGGGGCTTTGGGCGCCTTGGGCCGCCTGAGCGAACCGGGCCCCTTCCCCGCGGCCCCGGGACTGCCGCGCTGTGCGGTGCTCGCTCCGGCCACTCCTGCGCCTCCTGCGTCTGTGCCTCCCGCCTCAGCGGGTCGTGTTGGCGGCGATCGCCTCGTACACCATGCCGACCAGCAGCTCGTCGGCGTCCCGGCGGCCGAACTCGCCGGCGGCCCGGGACATCTCGTACAGGCGGTGCGGGTCGGCGAGCACCGGGAGGATCTGGCTGAGCACCCAGTCGGGCGTCAGCTCCGCGTCGTCCACGAGCAGGCCGCCGCCGGCCTTGACCACCGGCTGGGCGTTGAGCCGCTGTTCGCCGTTGCCGATGGGCAGCGGGACGTAGGCGGCCGGCAGTCCGACGGCGGAGAGTTCGGCGACGGTCATCGCGCCCGCACGGCACAGCATCATGTCGGCGGCGGCGTACGCGAGATCCATCCGGTCCACGTACGGTACCGGCACATAAGGCGGCATCCCGGGCATGTTGTCGACACGCGGCAGTTCGTTCTTCGGGCCGACCGCGTGCAGGACCTGGATCCCGGAGCGCTGGAGGGTCGGAGCGACCTGCTGGATCACCTCGTTGAGGCGGCGGGCGCCCTGCGAGCCGCCGGAGACCAGCAGCGTCGGCAGGTTGGGGTCCAGCCCGAAGGCGGCGCGCGCCTCGGGACGGACCGCGGCCCGGTCCAGGGTGGAGATGGAGCGGCGCAGCGGGATCCCGATGTAGCGGGCGCCGCGCAGCTTGCTGTCGGGCGTGGAGACCGCGACGGCGTGCGCGTACCGGGAGCCGATCTTGTTGGCCAGCCCGGGCCGGGCGTTGGCCTCGTGGACGATGATCGGCACCCCGAGGCGCTTGGCCGCGAGGTAGCCGGGCAGGGCCACGTAGCCGCCGAACCCGACGACGCAGTCGGCCTTGGTGCGCTCCAGGATCTGCTCGGCGGCCTTGATGGTGCCGCGCAGCCGTCCGGGGACGGTGATCAGCTCGGGTGTGGGCCTACGGGGCAGCGGGACGGCCGGGATCAGTCCCAGCTCGTAGCCGCGCTCCGGCACCAGGCGGGTTTCGAGTCCGCGTTCCGTTCCGAGGGCCGTGATGCCCACGGAAGGGTCCTGCCTGCGCAGGGCGTCCGCGAGGGCGAGCGCCGGCTCGATGTGGCCGGCGGTCCCCCCACCAGCGAGTACGACATGCACCGAAATTCACCGCTCTCCGGACGGACGCCTCTTGACGCGCCGTCTCATCGACTTCCATCTCTGCCCGGTCCGCGACCGGCCGCTGCGCGGCCTGCGCATCGCGAGTGCCGCGCGCGCCGCCGGCTCCTCACGCGCGAACGCGATGAGCAGGCCGACTGCGAACATGGTCGGCAGCAGGGCCGACCCGCCGTAGGAGAACAGCGGGAGCGGGACCCCGGCGATCGGCAGCAGACCGAGCACCGCACCGATGTTGATCACGGCCTGTGCCGTGATCCAGGTGGTCACGCCTCCCGCGGCAAACCGTACGAAGGGGTCCTCCGTGCGTCCGGCCACGCGGATACCCGCATAGCCTAGGGCCGCGAACAGGGCGAGCACCGACAGCGTCCCCGCCAGACCCAGTTCCTCGCCGGTGATGGCGAAGATGAAGTCGGTGTGGGCCTCTGGCAGTTGCCCCCATTTTTCCACACTGGCGCCCAGGCCGGAACCGAACCATCCGCCGGAGGCCAGGGCGTAGATTCCGTGCACGGCCTGCCAGCAGAGGTCGTTCCTGCCGGGTTCGGTCGCTCCGATGCAGGCGAGCCGGTCCATGCGGTGCGGGCTGGTCTTGATCAGCAGGACGACGAGCACGCCCGCGAAGGCCAGGACCGCCGCGAACATCCTCGTCGGCGCCCCGGCCAGCCACAGCAGGCCGAACAGGATGGCCCCGAGGATCATCGCGGTGCCCATGTCGCCGCCCAGCATGATGAGCCCGAGCAGCAGGAAGGTGACCGGGACCAGCGGCACCAGCAGGTGTTTCCACTGGCTCAGCAGGTCCTTGTCGCCCTTGCGCGCGAGCAGGTCGGCGCCCCACAGGATCAGTGCCAGTTTGCCGAACTCGCTGGGCTGGAGCATGAACGGACCGCCAAGGGAGATCCAATTCTGGTTGCCGTTGATCGAGACCCCTATCCCGGGGACCTGGACCAGGACCATCAGGAAGAGCGTGCCGGCCAGCACCGGATAGGACAGCGCCCGGTGGAGTTTGACGGGCATCCGGGAGGCGGCCAGGAGCAGGACGGTGCCGATCAGGGCCGCCAGGAACTGCTTCTTGAAGAAGTACGCGTCTCCCAGGCCGAGCTGGAGGGCTTTGATCATCGAGGCGGAGTAGACCATCACCAGGCCGAGCACGGTGATGAGCATGGAGCTGCCGAAGATCAGGTAGTACGCGGTGAGCGGCCGGTCCCAGGCCCGGCGGAGCCGCTGCTGCGTACGCCGCAACCCGCCCAGCGGTCCGCCCCCGGCGGACCGCTGGGCGCTCGTGGCGGGGCGGCCGCGGCCCAGCGAGCGGCCGGCCCGGGGTGCTCTGACGGACCGCCCGGGCTTGTCGGTTCCGGCTGCCTTGGCGGCGGACGGCCGCCGTCCCGGCAGCACTTGCTTGGCCGGCATCTGTGATCTTCCCCTCCACTCGTACGAGGCGAGGCGAGCGGCCGGCGCGTACGGGAGCCCCGGAGCTAGGCCTTTTCGGCGGCCAGTTCGCGCACCGCGTCGGCGAACGCGTCCCCACGCTCGTTGTAGTTCGCGAACATGTCCATCGAGGCACAGGCGGGCGCCAGCAGAACCGTGTCGCCGGGCTCCGCGAGCCGGGCCGCTTCCCGGACCGCCGCGAGCATCGCCCCAGTGTCGGTCCGCTCGAGGTCCACGACCGGGACCTGCGGGGCGTGTCGCGCCAGTGCCTCGGCGATCAGCGCCCGGTCGGCGCCGATCAGCACGGCGGCCCGCAGCCGCTTCGCCGACCTCTGTACGAGCTCGTCGAAGGTCGCGCCCTTGGCGAGGCCGCCGGCGATCCAGACGACCGGGTCGAAGGCGGCCAGGGAGGCCTCGGCGGCGTGGGTGTTGGTGGCCTTGGAGTCGTCGACGTAGGTGACGCCGTCCACCTCGTCCACGTGGCTGACCCGGTGCGCGTCCGGCCTGAAGGCGCGCAGGCCGTCGCGGACGGCGCTCGCCTTCACGCCGAAGGCGCGGGCCAGGGCGGCCGCGGCGAGCGCGTTGGCGATGTTGTGGGGGGCCGGCGGGTTGACGTCCGCGACCTCGGCGAGCTCCTGGGCGTTCTTCTGCCGGTTCTCCACGAAGGCGCGGTCGACGAGGATGCCGTCGACCACGCCGAACATGGAGGGCCCGGGGGCGCCGAGGGTGAAGCCGATCGCCCGGCAGCCCTCTTCGACGTCGGCCTCCACGACCAGGTTCTCGGTGGCCTTGTTGTCGGCGGCGTCCGCGTTGTAGACGCAGGCCACCGTGTTGCCCTCGTAGATCCGGCCCTTGTCGGCGGCGTAGGCCTCCATCGAGCCGTGCCAGTCGAGGTGGTCCGGGGCCAGGTTCAGGACGGCCGCGGAGTGGACGCGCAGCGAGGGCGCCCAGTGCAGCTGGTAGCTGGAGAGCTCGACGGCGAGGACGTCGTACGGCTCCTCGCCGGTGACCACGTCGATGATCGGGGTGCCGATGTTCCCGACGGCCGCCGTCCGGAGACCGGCCGCCCTCAGGATCGAGGCGAGCATCTGGGTGGTCGTGGTCTTGCCGTTGGTGCCGGTGATCGCGAGCCAGGGGGCAGGTTCCCTGCGGGGCTCACCGGACCGGGCGGCGCGCAGGTCCTCCGCGGTCTCGCGGAGGAGCCAGGCGATCTCGACGTCGCCGACGACGTCCACGCCGGCCGCGGCGGCCGCCGCGAACAGCGGGCTGTCGGGCTTCCAGCCGGGCGAGGTGACCACGAGGTCCGTGCCCTCGGGCAGGACCTCGCCGGCCCGGCCGCCGCCGTCGAGCAGGCCGAGGCGGACCTCGATGCCCAGCCCGGCCAGTTCGGCGGCCCGCGCGCGGTGCGCGTCGCCGTCCCCGTTGTCGACGACCGTCACCCGCGCGCCCAGCCCGGCCAGGGCACGGGCGGCGCTGATGCCGCTCACGCCGAGACCGGCGACGGTGATGTTCTTGCCCTGCCAGGAGGTCACTTGTCGGCTGCCCATCCCGCGTAGAAGACTCCGAGACCCACGATCACGCACATGCCCTGGATGATCCAGAAGCGGACCACGACAAGGACTTCGGACCACCCCTTGAGTTCGAAGTGGTGCTGGAGCGGTGCCATCCGGAAGACGCGCTTGCCGGTCATCTTGAACGAGCCGACCTGGATGACGACCGACATGGTGATGAGGACGAACAGGCCGCCCAGCAGCGCCATCAGGAACTCGGTGCGGGAGCAGATCGCCAGACCGGCGAGCGCGCCGCCGAGGGCCAGCGAACCGGTGTCACCCATGAAGATCTTGGCGGGCGAGGTGTTCCACCACAGGAAGCCGAAGCAGGCGCCCATCAGGGCGGAGGCGACGACCGCGAGGTCGAGCGGGTCCCTCACCTCGAAACAGGCGGCCGGGTTGGTCAGGGTCTGCGCGTTGGCACAGGACTCCTGGTACTGCCAGACGCCGATGAAGGTGTAGGCGCCGAAGACCATCACGGCGGCGCCGGTGGCCAGGCCGTCCAGTCCGTCGGTCAGGTTCACGCCGTTGGACATCGCCAGGATCATGAACAGCGCCCAGACCACGAACAGCACGGGGCCGATCGCCCAGCCGAAGTCCGTGACGAACGACAGCTTGGTGGAGGCCGGGGCGAGCCCGCGGGCGTCCTTGAACTGCAGCGCGAGCACCGCGAAGGCGATGCCGACGATCAGCTGGCCGGACATCTTGGCCTTGGCCCGCAGACCGAGCGAGCGCTGCTTGACGATCTTGATGTAGTCGTCGAGGAAGCCGACCAGGCCCATGCCCGCCATCAGCATGAGGACGAGGAGGCCCGAGAAGGTCGGCTGGCTGCCGGTGATCACCTTGGTGAGGGCGTACGCGATCAGCGTGGCAAGGATGAAGGAGATGCCGCCCATGGTGGGCGTGCCCTTCTTCCCGGCGTGGCCGCGCGGACCGTCGTCACGGATGAACTGGCCGTAACCCTTGCGGGCCAGACCCTTGATCAGCAGCGGGGTGCCGATGAGCGTGAGGAAGAGTCCGATGACTCCGGAGAACAGGATCTGCCTCATCGGCCGGCGACCTCGCCCTCGCGCTCCAGCAACGCCAGCGCGACCCGCTCCAGGCCAATGGACCTGGAAGCCTTCACCAGCACGACGTCACCCGGGCGCAGTTCACTGCGCAACAGGTCGACCGCCGCCTGCGCGTCGGACACGAGCACCGACTCCTCACCCCACGAACCCTCGTTATATGCGCCCAGTTGCAGCCAGGACGCTTCCCTGCCCCCGACTGCGACGAGCTTGCTCACGTTGAGCCGGACGGCAAGCCGTCCCACCGCGTCGTGCTCGGCCAGCGACGCGTCACCGAGCTCGGCCATGGGGCCGAGCACCGCCCACGTACGTCCCCCGTTGGCCCTGGCGTTGCCGCCCATCGCGGCAAGCGCGCGCAGAGCGGCCCGCATGGACTCGGGATTCGCGTTGTAGGCGTCGTTGACGATCGTCACACCGTCCGCGCGCTCGGTGACCTCCATCCGCCACCGGGACAGCGTGCCCGCCCCGGAGAGCGCGGTGGCGATCTCCTGGACGGACATGCCCAGTACGTGGGCGACGGCGGCCGCGGCGAGCGCGTTCGACACGTGGTGCTCACCGTACAGCCGCAAGGTCACTTCGCCGCACCCGGTGGGGGTGTGGAGTGTGAAGGAGGGCTGCCCTTCCGGTGTCATCCGTACATCGGTGGCCCGTACGTCGGCGTCCTCGGCCTCACCGAACAGGACCGTACGGGCCTTCGTGCGGGCGGACATCGGGCGGACCAGGGGGTCGTCGGCGTTCAGGACGGCGATTCCGCCGTCGGCGGCGGCCGGCAGGGCTTCCACCAGCTCGCCCTTGGCCTGGGCGATCTGCTCGCGGCCGCCGAACTCGCCGATGTGGGCGGTCCCGACGTTCAGCACGAGGCCGATGCGCGGGGGCGTGAGACCGGTGAGGTAGCTGATGTGGCCGATCCCGCGGGCCCCCATCTCCAGGACCAGGTGCCGGGTTTCCCCGGTGGCCTTCAGCGCGGTGAGCGGCAGGCCGATCTCGTTGTTGAGGGAGCCGGGCGTCCACACGGTGGGCGCGTGCTCCTGGAGCACCTGCGCGATGAGGTCCTTGGTGGAGGTCTTCCCCGCGGAGCCGGTCAGGGCCACCACGTCGGTGCCCAGGCGCTCGACCACCGCGCGGGCGAGGGCTCCGAGGGCCTTCTCCACGTCGGGGACGACCACCGCGGGGACCCCCACGGGCCGGGCCGCGAGGACCGCGGCGGCGCCCGCGGCGACCGCGCGCTCCGCGTAGTCGTGGCCGTCGACCTGCTCACCGGCGAAGGCGGCGAACAGGCTGCCGGGCTCCACCTGGCGGGAGTCGATGACCACGGGCCCGGTGATGCGGACGGACGGATCCGGTATGTCGTGGGGCCGCCCGCCGGTGATGTCGGCGATCTCGGCGAGGGAAAGGGCGATCACTGGTTCACCTCGGCCTGTCGGGCACGCTGTCGGGCTTGGGTCTCGATGGCCGCGCGCAGGACCGCGCGGTCATCGAAGGGGCGTACGACGCCTGCGGTGTCCTGGCCCTGCTCGTGGCCCTTGCCGGCCACCAGCACGGTGTCCCCGGCCTCGGCGCGCCCGACGGCCGCGGCGATGGCCGCCGCCCGGTCGGCGTCGACGAGGACCGCCGCGCGTTCGGCGGCGGGGACGGAGACGGCGCCCTCGAACATCGCGGCCAGGATCGCCAGGGGGTCCTCGGAGCGCGGGTTGTCGGAGGTCAGCACGGCGGTGTCGGCGAACCGGGCGGCCGCGGCGCCCATCGGGCCCCGCTTGGTGGTGTCGCGGTCGCCGCCGCAGCCGAGTACGACGTGCAGTCTGCCGGTGGTGACCTCGCGCAGGGCCCGCAGGACCGACTCGACGGCGTCCGTCTTGTGCGCGTAGTCGACGACGGCCAGGTAGGGCTGTCCCGCGTCGACCCGCTCCAGCCGGCCGGGCACCCCGGGGACCGCGGCGACTCCGTCGGCGGCCTCCTGCGGGTCGAGTCCGGCGGCGGCGAGCGTGACGATCGCGGCGACGGTGTTGGCGACGTTGAACGGGCCGGGCAGCGGGGCGGTGGCCCGCACGCGCTGCCCCTCCGGGCCCACCAGCGTCAGGGTCGAGTCGCTGTGGCCCGAGACCACGTCCTCGGCGCGCCAGTCGGCGGCCGGGTCGCCCGCGGCGGAGAAGGTGACGACCGGGATCCGCGCCTCCTTGGCGAGGCGCCGGCCGTACTCGTCGTCGAGGTTGACCACTCCCAGGCGGGCCCGGCGCTCGGTGAAGAGCTGCGCCTTGGCCTGGAAGTAGTCCTCCATGCCGGAGTGGAACTCCATGTGTTCCGGGCTCAGGTTGTTGAAGACGGCCACGTCGAAGACGCAGCCGTCGACCCGGCCGAGCACCAGCGCGTGGCTGGAGACCTCCATGGCGACCGCCTCGACCCCGCGTTCGCGCATGACGGCGAACAGCGCCTGCAGGTCGGTGGCCTCGGGGGTGGTGCGCTCGGACTTGATGCGTTCGTCCCCGACGCGCATCTCGACGGTGCCGATGAGGCCCGTCGTCCGTCCGCTGCCGCGCAGGCCGCCCTCGACCAGGTACGCCGTGGTGGTCTTGCCGGAGGTGCCGGTGATGCCGATCTGGAGCAGGCCCTCGCCGGGCCTCCCGTAGATCGCGGCGGCCAGTTCGCCCATCCGGCCGCGCGGATCGGCGACGGCGAGGACCGGCAGTCCGGTGGCCTCCGCGCGCTGCGCGCCATCCGGGTCGGTCAGCACGGCCGCGGCGCCGAGCGCGGCAGCCTGCGCGGCGAAGTCGGCGCCGTGCAGGCGGGCGCCGGGCAGGGCCGCGTACAGGTCTCCGGGGCGCACGGCACGGGAGTCGTGCGTGATGCCGGTGATCCGCACCCCGCTGCTCCGCGGAGGCGCGCCGGGGGCTTCGATCCCCAGCAGGTCCGCCAGCTCGCCGAGTGGCGTCGGGCGGGCGGACAGGGGACGCGGCGCTCCCGGCGGCGCTGCCGGGGCGTCGTTCTGGGTGGTTCTGGGCTGATCAGCGTGGGACACGGCGGTGAGCGTACCGGGCCCGGCGGGCCCCCCGCGAAGCGAGGGCCCGCCCTCGGTGCCGGCGCCCGTCTGGTTCCCGGGTTTGGGGGTGATCGTTGTCACTGATGGTGCCTCACGCTCTTCTGGGGCGGGCCTGCCGGGCCGCCGGTCACCGGACCGGCTGCGGGCTCGGCTGGGGGCCGGGCTGCGCGCCGGGTTCGTAGGTGACCGGGAGCCCGGCGGGGTCGGTTCCGGTGGGGGCGACCTGGAGGGTCTTGAGGGCGAACTCCATGACCTTCTTGTAGATGGGCCCGCAGATCTGGCCGCCGAAGTAGCTGCCCTTGGTGGGGTTCTGGATGGCGCAGTAGACCGTGATGCGGGGGTTGTCGGCGGGCGCGAAGCCCGCGAAGGAGGCGGTGTAGCCCTTGTAGCGGCCGGTGGCCGGATCCACCCGGTTGGACGTGCCGGTCTTGCCGCCGACCCGGTAGCCCGGGATGCGGGCCTTGGTGCCGGTGCCCTCCTGGTCGTCGACCACCGACTCCAGCATCGCGGCGAGGGTCTTGGCGGTCTCCGGGCTGATCACACGGGTCTGCGGGGGCGCCGGCGCCGGGGTGAAGCGGCCGTCGGGCCCCTTGGTGCCGCGGACCAGGGTCGGCTGGATGCGGACGCCTCCGTTGGCGATGGTCGAGTACACGGAGGCCGCCTGCATGGCGTTGAGGGACAGGCCCTGGCCGAAAGGGATCGTGTACTGCTGGGAGGTGGACCAGGCCTCGGGCTTGGCGAGGATGCCGCGGGACTCGCCCGGGTAGTTCAGGCCCGTGGGCTGCCCGATGCCGAACTTGTTCAGGTACGAGTACAGGACCTTGTTGGCCTCGGGCTGCGTCGGGCCGAGCTGGCCGGTGGCCAGGATGGTGCCGATGTTGGAGGACTTGGCGAGGACCCCGTTGAGGGTCAGGTACCAGGTCGGGTGGTCGATGTCGTCCTTGAACAGCCGGTCGCCGCGGTGCAGCCGGTTGGGGACCTCGACCTGGGTCTCGGCGGTGGCCTTCTTCTCCTCGAGCACGGCGGCCATCGACATCACCTTGGCCGTGGATCCGGGCTCGTACACGTCCTGGAGCGCGGCGTTGCCCATGGCGGCGGAGCTGGCCTTGGACAGGTCGTTGGGGTCGAACCCGGGGGCGTTGGCCATGGCCAGCACCTCGCCGGTGCGGGTGTCCTGGACGATGACGTACCCGCGGTCCGCCTCCGACTTGGCGACCTGCTCGGTGATGGCGCTCTGCGCGGCCCACTGGATGTCGCGGTCGATGGTCAGCTCGATGTCCTCGCCGGGCACGGCGGGCTTCTCGCTGGATCCGGCGGTGGGCACCCGGCGGCCGCCGGACTGGGCGTAGGTGAGCTCGCCGTCCTTGCCGGCCAGCTTCTTGTCGAGCGAGGACTCCAGGCCGCCGCCGCCCTTGCCCTCGGCGTTGACGTAACCCAGTATCCCGGCGGCGAGATCGCCGTTGGGGTACACGCGCTTGCTGCTGTTCTCGTTGAACACGCCGGCCAGGACGTTGGCGCCGGGGCCGTTGTTGCGCTTGTCCGCGGTGGACTTCTCGGCGAAGACCTTCTTGAGGTCCTTGATCTGGTTCCAGACCTGGGGGGTCTGGCGGCGCGCGAGGACGACGTAGCGGGTGTTCTTCGTCTTCAGGCGCTCGGTGAGCTCCTTGGCGTCCTTGCCGATGATCGGCGCGAGGAGGGCGGCCGCCTGTTCGGGGGCGTCCGGGGCCTTGCTCTCCTGCGGGGTGAACATGTGCGGGTCCGCGGTGATGTCGTAGGCATCCACGCTGGTGGCGAGTGCCACGCCCTTGCGGTCGGTGATCTCCCCGCGCTCGGCGGCCAGGGTGTAGCTGGCGAACCGGTTCTCGGAGGCCTTGGCGGAGTACGCGGACGCGTCCACGGCCTGGACCTGGAGCAGGCGGACGACGAACGCCAGCATCACCAGCGTCAGGCCGACGCTCACCAGCCGCAGGCGGGGCTTGGGGGCGCCGAGCCGGATCGTGTGCGGTTTCCTCGCGGGGGCGGGGCGGCGGGTGGCGGGCCGGGACGCCGGCCTGGCCGAGGCCCGCGCCCGCTCCCCCGACGGTCTGGCCCGTCCCGGCCCGGGCACCCGCCGCCGCGGCGGCTCCTGCGGCCTCACGAGGCGGCTCCCGGCCGTGCCGGGACCCGCGGGGCTCCGCCCCGGACCCCGCGCCCGGACCGCGGGCGTGGCTGGATTCCGGTGGATGGGTGGGGGACCGGCCCCGCAGGGGTAGGCGTCACGACGTCACCGTCCAGGGGTCTGGGTGGGCTGGGGGGCTCCGGCCGAGGCCGGCGGGGCGGCGGCGGCCGCGGCGGGGGCCGAGCCCGACGGGGCCGGGCCCGGCGAGCCGGCCGGGCTCGGGACGGCGGCGCCCGGGGAGGGGGCCGCGACCGGCGGGGCGGACGGCGGCGGCGGCTCCGCCGCGGCCGACGCGCTGCCGGCGACCTTGCCGTCCGCCCCGATGAAGACGGGGCTGCCCCCCGGCACCAGGCCGAGCTCGTGCGCCCGCCGCTGCAGCGCGTCGGGCGCCGAGTACCCGTCCACGTCCCGTTGCAGCGCCTGCTCCTCGTCCGTGAGCGTGGTGGTCTCCTTGCGCAGCTTGCTCAGCTGGAAGGAGCCCTGGTTCAGCGCCGAATTCAGCAGCAGCAGGCTGATCAGCCCGCCGCCGAGCAGCGCGACGACCAGCAGGACGAACGGCGTCCGCGCCGCCTGCCCCGCGACCGGTCCCCCCAGGACCCGCCCCAGTCGTCTCACAGCCGCGCCTCCCGGATCCGTTCCACCCCGCGGAAGCGGGCCGGCGCCGCGCGCCGGTTCTCCGCGATCTCTTCCTCCGTCGGCAGCTCCGCGCCGCGCGTGAGCAGCTTCAGCTTCGGCTGGTACTTCTCCGGTACGACCGGCAGTCCGGGCGGGGCCGTGGAGGTGGCGCCGGCCGCGAAGACCTGCTTGACGAGGCGGTCCTCCAGCGAGTGGTAGGACAGCACCGCGATCCGGCCGCCGACGGCGATCCGGTCCACGGCGGCGGGGATGGCCCGCTCCAGTCCGGACAGCTCGCCGTTGACCTCGATGCGCAGCGCCTGGAAGGTGCGCTTGGCCGGGTTGCCGCCGGTGCGCTTCGCCGCCTGCGGCAGCGAGTCGCGGATCAGTTCCACGAGCCGCGCGCTGTTGGTGAAGGGTTCCGTGGCCCGCTCGCGGACCACCGCGGACACGATCCGCTTGGCCTGCTTCTCCTCGCCGTACTGGCGCAGGATCCGGACCAGCTCGCCGGGCGCGTAGGTGTTGAGGACCTCGGCCGCGCTGATCCCGGTCGTCTGGTCCATCCGCATGTCCAGCGGCGCGTCCTGCGCGTAGGCGAAGCCGCGGTCGGCCTCGTCGAGCTGCATGGAGGAGACGCCGAGGTCGAAGAGGATGCCCTGGACGGCGGGGATGCGCAGGCCGTCCAGTACCTCGGCCAGGTCGGCGTAGATGGCGTGGACGAGGGTGGCCCGGTCCCCGAAGGGTGCGAGGCGCTCCCCCGAGAGGCGCAGGGCCTCCTTGTCGCGGTCCAGGCCGATGAGGTGGGCCTCGGGGAACCGGGTGAGCAGGGCCTCGCTGTGGCCGCCGAGGCCGAGGGTGCAGTCGACGACGACGGCCCCGGGCCTCTCCAGTGCCGGGGCCAACAGGTCCAGGCACCGCTGGAGCATCACCGGGACGTGTCGGGACTCGCTAGTCAAAGCGCCCTCTCAGATAACGGCGCGGCAGGCATACGCCGCGCCGCGCACGCGGAGTCTTACCAAAGGGGCCGGGCGGCCGGTCAGGGCCGGGCTCCGGCCGGTTCGCGTCACTTTAGTGCAACGGTCGCCGCGGTCAACGAACCGCCCCGCGCGCCGTGCGGCCCTCTCCCGGCAATGCCGCGAAAGCCGCGAATCACCCGGACGGACCGGCCTCTCTCACCCCTGTGGGTTAGCTCACAACAGGATGTGGTGACCTTCTTTGTCCACCCTCACTCGATGCCTGCACGGCCTGTGACCACTAACGTCGTATCCATGAAGTCTTCCGCACCCGTACCCGCCTCGTCCGCCCTCCAGGCCTCCACGGCCGTCGGCGGCCCCTCCGTCACCGACCAGCTGGTGGAGTCGAACCGCGCCTACGCCGCGGATTTCACCGACCCCGGCATGGACGCCCGTCCGGTCCTCCACGTGGCCGTGGTGGCCTGTATGGACGCCCGCCTCGACCTGCACGCCGCCCTCGGCCTCGAGCTCGGCGACTGCCACACGATCCGCAACGCGGGCGGCGTGGTCACCGACGACACCATCCGCTCCCTCACGATCAGCCAGCGGGCGCTCGGCACCCGCGCCGTGATACTCATCCACCACACCGGATGTGGTCTCGAAAGCCTGACCGAGGATTTCCGGCACGAGCTGGAGGACGAGGTCGGCCAGCGCCCCGCCTGGGCCGTCGAGGCCTTCCGCGACGTGGACCAGGACGTCCGCCAGTCCATGCAGCGGGTCCGGACGAACCCCTTCCTCCCCCACAAGGACGATGTGCGAGGCTTCGTCTTCGACGTGCACACCGGCCTCCTGCGGGAGATCGATCCCACCTCCTGAGTGACACAAGGCCGCCACGCCGTCAAGAATGCGGGGAGACGTCACCCGGAGGACCTCCGGGCCGGTGTCCGCACTCTTGATTTCTGAGGTGTTTCGGGGTGGGCCGGTCATGCGCCATGGCGCCGGCCCTGTGAAAGGGTCGAGGAGAACCAGGTGACCACGTATGACGACCGAGCGAGCCTCGCGGATCTGACGAGCACGGCGCAGCGGGTGCGCGATTCGGTCGAGAGCGTGATCGAGGGCAAGCCCGAGGTCGTCCGCCTCGCGCTGACCGTGCTCCTCGCCGAGGGACACCTGCTCATCGAGGACGTCCCCGGCGTGGGCAAGACCATGCTGGCCAAGACGCTCGCCAAGTCCATCGACTGCTCGGTGCAGCGGATCCAGTTCACGCCGGACCTGCTGCCGTCCGACATCACCGGCGTCAGCATCTACGACCAGCAGCGTCGCGAGTTCGAGTTCAAGCCGGGCGCGATCTTCGCGCAGATCGTCATCGGCGACGAGATCAACCGGGCCTCCCCGAAGACCCAGTCCGCGCTGCTGGAGTCGATGGAAGAGGGCCAGGTCACCATCGACGGCACCACGTACGCGCTGCCGAGCCCCTTCATGGTGGTCGCCACCCAGAACCCGGTGGAGATGGAGGGCACCTACCCCCTCCCCGAGGCCCAGCGCGACCGCTTCATGGCCCGCGTCTCCGTCGGCTACCCCAGCCCCGACGCCGAGCTGCAGATGCTCGACGTGCACGGCGGGCTCTCCCCGCTCGACGACCTGACGGCCGTCGCGCACGCCCACGACATCGTCAAGCTCATCGAGGCGGTCCGCGAGGTGTACGTCGCGGTTCCCGTCCGGCGCTACGTCGTCGACCTGGTGTCCGCCACCCGCAGCCACCCGGACCTGCGCCTGGGCGCCTCGCCCCGCGCCACCCTGCACCTGCTGCGCGCCGTGAAGGCCTCCGCGGCCCTGGCCGGCCGGGACTACGTCCTGCCCGACGACGTCCAGGCGCTGGCCGGACCGGTCCTCGCGCACCGGCTGCTGCCCACCGCGCAGGCCCAGCTGAGCCGCCGCAGCGCCGAGCAGGTCGTGGCCGACATCCTCCAGCGCACCCCGGTACCGGCCGCGCCCGCGCGCGGCGAGATGCCGCCCGGCGCGGGCATCCGGGGCTTCTGATGAGCGCCGGTGCCCCGCACGGCGCCGGCGGCCGGGGTCCCGACGACGGCGGTGGGCTGCGCGCGTCGCTGGCCGGCCTGACCACGCGCGGCCGCTCCTTCCTGGCCGCCGGGGTCGCCGCCGCCTTCTGCGCGTACGTCCTGGGCCAGTCCGGGCTGCTGCGGGTCGGGCTCCTGCTCGCCGTGCTGCCGCTGATCTGCGTCCTCGCCCTGCACCGCACCCGCTACCGGGTCTCCGGCAGCCGCCGGCTCACCCCGGTGCGGGTGCCCGCGGGCACCGAGGCCCGGGTGCAGCTGCGCCTCGACAACACCTCCCGGGTCCCGACGGGCCTGCTGATGCTCCAGGACCGGGTGCCCTACGTCCTGGGCCCCCGGCCCCGCTTCGTGCTGGACCGGGTGGAGCCGGGCGGCCGCCGCGAGGTGTCCTACCGGGTCCGCTCCGACCTGCGCGGCCGCTATCCGCTGGGCCCGCTCCAGCTGCGCCTCACCGACCCCTTCGGGCTGGTCGAGCTGACCCGCTCCTTCTCGGCCTACGACACCCTCACGGTGATACCGCGCACCGAGGCGCTGCCCGCGGTGCGCCTGGCCGGCGCGTCCTCCGGCTACGGCGACGGCAGCCGCCGCTCGCTGGCCCTGGCCGGGGAGGACGACGTGATCCCGCGCGGCTACCGGCGCGGCGACGACCTGCGCCGGGTGCACTGGCGCTCCACGGCCCGCTACGGCGAGCTGATGGTGCGCCGCGAGGAGCAGCCGCAGCGCAGCCGGGCCACCGTCCTGCTGGACACCCGCGGCCTCGCCTACGAGGGCGCCGGCCCCGACTCGGCCTTCGAGTGGGCCGTCTCCGGGACCGCGTCGGCCCTGGTGCACCTGCTGGAGCAGGGCTACGCGGTCCGGCTGCTGACCGACACCGGGGACTGCGTGCCCCGCGAGGGCGGCGGGTTCACCTCGGGCGGCCAGGAGTCCGCGGAGGCGGCGGGCCTGATGATGGACACCCTCGCGGTGATCGGCCACTCCGACGGCGCCGGGCTCTCCCGGGCCTACGACGCGGTCCGGGGCACCGGCATCGGCGGCGGTTTCGGCGGAGCCGGCGACGACGGGCTCCTCATCGCCTTCTTCGGGGACCTGGACGACGTACAGACCGAGCTGGCGGCCAAGATGTGCCGGCGCAGCGGAGGGGCCGTGGCGTTCGTCCTGGACTCCGCGGAGTGGTCCGGGCGCCCGCCGGCGCTGACCCGGGCGATGTCACACGGGCTGCCTTCGCCGGCGGAACGGATCGCCCGGCTGCGCGACGCGGGCTGGACGGCGCTGGCCGCCCCGCCCGGGGTGGCCTTCGGGGAGCTGTGGCGGCTGGCCGGGACCGCGTCGACGGACATGGGCACGGGCACCGCTTCGGGTGCGGCGGGGGGCTGGGGATGAGCGGGCGGGCACGGCTGACGGTCTTCGCGGCACTGGCGACGCTGTTCACGGCGTGGTCGCTGAGCCCCCTGGTGGGATCCGGCAGCTGGCTGCCGGAGGCGGCGCTGCTGCTGGCGCTGCAGAGCGGGGTGGGCGCGGCGGCGCGGCGGGTACCGCTGGCCCGGTCGCTGACCGTGGCGGCGCAGCTGCTCGTCTCGCTGCTGGCGCTGATGCTGCTGTTCGGCGGCAAGGCGCAGTCGCCGGCCGGCGGCGGGGTGCTGGACTACCTGGTGACGGACTTCGGCTCGCTGTACGGCCAGGGCGTCCGGGACGTGAACGAGTTCGCGATCCCGGCTCCGCTGACGGACGGGATCCGGCTGCTGCTGGTGTCCGGAGTGCTGCTGATCGGGCTGCTGGTGGACCTGGTGGCGGTGACGCTGCGGATGGCCGCGGCGGCCGGGCTGCCGCTGCTCGCCCTGTACTCGGTGGCGGCGGGCCTGTCGGGGGCGACCTCCGGCTCCGGCGGCTCCTCGTGGTTCGCCTTCCTGCTGGCGGGCTGCGGCTACCTGTTGCTGCTGCTCTGCGAGGGCCGCGACCGGCTCGCGCAGTGGGGCCGGGTCTTCGGCGGGGCCTCGTCCGGGCAGGTGGCGGCCGGCTACTCGAGCGGCGGCCGGGCGGTCGCCCCGGTGCGCAGCGGGCGGCGGATCGGCGCGGTCGCGCTGGGCGTGGCCCTGGTGGTGCCCGCGGCGCTGCCCTCGCTGGGCAGCGGGCTGCTGGGCACGGGGGGCCCGGGCGCGGGCGAGGGGACCGGCATCGGTCCCTCGATCCAGGCGGTCAACCCGCTGGTCTCGCTGCAGAGCAGCCTGAACGCCCAGGACAACCGGGTGGTGCTGAAGTACCGGACGGACAGCCCGCAGCTGAGCGAGCAGTACCTGCGGATCCTGGCGCTGGACGAGTTCAACGGGGTCAAGTGGGAGGCCTCCGGGCGGCCCCTGACCGAGGTCCCGGAGCGGCTGCCGAACCCGCCCGGTGTGAGCGCCGCCGTCCTGGCCGGCGCGGCCGAGGTGCGCACCAGCGTCTCCTCGGCGCAGACGTACGCGCAGCGCTACCTGCCGATGCCGTATCCGGCGGTGCAGGTGGACATCGGCGGCAAGTGGCGGTTCGAGCCGGTCGGGCGGACGCTCGTCGGGGACCAGCTGGGGAAGGACAAGTTCCAGAACGCCCAGGGCGTGCAGTACACCGTACGGAGCCTGCTGCTGAAGCCGACGGCGGATCAGCTGCAGAAGGCGCCGGAGCCGAACGAGGCGATCGTGGCCGAGTACACGCGGCTGCCGGACAATCTGCCGCCGGTCGTCGCCGAGACGGCCCGGCAGGTCACGCGGGGTGCGAAGGACGACTACACGCGGGCCGTGAAGCTCCAGGACTACTTCGCGGTGAACGGCGGGTTCCGCTACGACACGAAGGTGTCCTCGGGTACGGGTTCGCAGGCCATCGCCCGGTTCCTCGCCGACAAGGAGGGCTTCTGCGTCCACTTCGCCTTCTCGATGGCCTCGATGGCGCGGACGCTGGGGATCCCGGCGCGGGTCGCGGTCGGGTTCACACCCGGGGAGCGGCAGTCGGACGGCAGCGTGAACGTCTCGATGCGGGACGCGCACGCGTGGCCGGAGCTGTACTTCGAGGGCGTGGGCTGGACCCGTTTCGAGCCGACGCCGCGGTCGGGCATCACGGTGCCGGACTACAGCCGTCCCGCGGCCCCGGAGTCCCAGCCGACGGCGCCCACGGCGGCCCCTTCGGCGAGTGCCGCGGGGCCCTCGGCCGCGCCGTCGAAGGCGGAGGACTGCCCGCCGGACCAGAAGAAGCTGGGCGAGTGCGGGGCGGCCGCGCCGAAGCAGGACGCGGGCTCGGGCGGCGACGGTCCGTCGGCCGCCACGGTGGCGGCCTGGACGGCCGGCGGCCTCGTCCTGCTCGCCCTCCCGTTCCTCCCGTTCCTGTGGCGCAGGCGGCTGCGGGCCCGGCGGCTCGGGCCGGGTGACGTGCTGTCGGCGTGGCGGGAGCTGGGCGACTCCGCGTGGGACGTCGGGATCGCCCCGGACGGGGCGCTGTCCCCGCGCGGGGCCGCGGACCGCGTGGTGGCGCTCGGGCGGCTGGACGCGGAGGCGGCGCAGGCCGTGCACCGGGTCTCGGCCGCGGTGGAGCGCGCGCTCTACGCCCCGCCGGGCGCGGAGCCCTCGTACGGGACCCTGGCGTCCGATGTCCTGGCGGTCCGGGCCGGGCTGCTGGCCGCGGTGTCCCGGGTCACCCGCCTGCGGGCGGTGTTCCTGCCCCGTTCGGCGGCGCGCGTCCGCTGGGCCGCCGGGTCCCGGTGGGCCGCACTGACCGAGCGTTTCGCGGCTGCCGCCGCCCGTCTCCGGACCCGCGTCCCGCTCCGGGGCCGCGGCTGACCGGGGGCTTCCCGAAACGCCTCGGCCGCGGGCGGTGACCCGAAGCGAAAGCGGCCGGCGCAGAGGCTCGATCCCCCCGAGCCCCGGCACCGGCCGCGTTCCCCACCCCGGTCGGAGGGACCCGGTCCACACCTGCCGCCCCGTGTCGGCGGTGCGGGCCGGGTCCCTGTCCGTTGCCCCCAGTCTGGTGTCCGGGCAGGTCTGGGCCAATCCGCGCCGGTACTCATTTCCGCGTCTAGGTACGGATACTCAGCCGCCCCACCAGTTCTACGCGGCCCCACCCCCCGGCGGCACCGCCGATCGGGGCATGGCCGGGCGGGGGCCGCCCGGCCCGGGCCGCGTCAGCGGTTCCCGCTGACCCGGCCCCGCAGCAGCAGCGACAGCGCCGAGTGCACGTCGTCCAGCGAGCGCTCGCTCTGGAACGACTGCCAGTCCAGCGCCGCCACCAGCACCATCCCCACCATCGCGGCGGCGGTCAGCGGCACGTCGATCTCCGCGCTGAGCTCCCCGCGCTCCACGCCCTCGCGCAGCACGGTCTCCACGACGGCGACCGCCTCGCGCCGGACGACCATCAGGGTGGACTGCCAGGTCCGGTTGGTCCGCCACAGCTCGGCGACGTAGAGCTGGGTGAAGGCCGGGTAGCGGTCGATGAACACCAGGCCGGCCCGGATCATCGCGTCGAGGGCCTCGACCCGGGTGCCGCCCCGCTCCTCGGTGGATTCCGCCGCCGTCCGCAGGGACTCGGTCAGCAGCCCGACCCCGTGCCGCAGCAACTCCTCGAAGAGGTCGTTCTTGCTCGCGAAGTTGTAGTAGACGGTGCCCTTCGCGACCCCGGCCCGTTCGGCGATCTCGTCGACCGTGGTCGCGGAGAAGCCCTGCTCCGCGATGAGGGTCACGGCCGCTTCGTAGAGCTTCTGCCGGGTGGCCTGGCGGCGGCCGCCGCCCGCGGCCGTACTGGTGCTGCTGCTTTCCATGGCGCTGATTCTCACAGGTCAACCGCTCCCCTCGGGCTACAGGCTCAGTTCCGGATGCAGCCGGTCCATCGTCCACACCTGCTTGCCGCGGGCGGCGAGCGCGGTCAGGGCGAGGGCGCCGGCGGTGAACGCGGCCAGCACGGCGCAGCCCTGCCAGACCGGGGTGAGGTCGCCGCCGGTGATCAGGCGGCGCAGGCTCTCGACGACGTACGACATCGGC
The DNA here is from genome assembly GCF_053609145.1 of Streptomyces sp. NPDC054961. Classification (NCBI taxonomy): domain Bacteria; kingdom Bacillati; phylum Actinomycetota; class Actinomycetes; order Kitasatosporales; family Streptomycetaceae; genus Streptomyces; species Streptomyces sp. NPDC054961. Next base: position 25,552 of record NZ_JBSGWY010000063.1, read on the forward strand.
AGGAAGGGGTGGATGGCGTTGAAGAAGCCGGGGCTGGTCTGGACGGGGTAGGTGCCGCCCGCCGAGGTCAGCTGGAGCATCAGGACCGCGAGGACCAGGATGCGTCCGGCGGCGCCGAACTTCGCGTTGAGCCATTGGACGATCGCGGCGAAGCAGGCGGTGACCAGCATCAGGAAGCCGATGGTCAGCGCGGGCCGGACCATCTGCAGGCCGAGCCCCCAGTGGAGTACGGACATCAGCGCGGCCACCTGTGCGGCGCCGAGGCCGGCCACGGGGAGCCAGCCGGCGAAGGCGATCCGCCAGGGCGAGGCGCCGGCGGCGAGCGCCCTGCGGTTGAGCGGGGCGATCAGCATGTAGGCGACCATCGCGCCGACCCAGAGGGAGAGCGGGATGAAGTACGGGGCGAAGCCGGTGCCGTAGTTGGGCGCCTTGTGCAGGGACTGGTTGGCGAGCTGCACCGGGTCGGCCATGACCTGGGTGCGGGCGTCGCGCTGCTGCTGGTCGTAGTCGGGGATCTGTCCGGCGCCGTCGTGCAGGCCGCCGGCCAGTTCGCCGTTGCCGTCCACGAGCTTGACCAGGCCGCCGTCGAGGCTGTGCGCGCCGTCGCCGAGCTTGCCCACGCCTTCGCCGAGGGCGCCGGAGCCGGCGGTGGCGGTGCCGAGGCCGGTGTGCAGCCGGGCCATGCCGCCGGCGACTTTGTGGGCGCCCGCGTTCAGGGCGTTGACCTGGGTGACGGCCGATTCGACGTCGGCGGAGAGGGCGGGGGCCTTCGCGGCGAGGGCGCGGGCGTCGCGTTCCAGGTCGGTGAGCTGGGTGCGGAGCGTGCCGAGGTCGCCGTTCGCGTCCTTGACGAGGGTGTTGACGTCGCCCGCGAGTTCGGCGCCCTCGGCCGCGTCGTCCTTGAGCTTCTTCAGCTGCGGGCAGGTGGCGGGCTGCGGCTGGGTGCCGACGGGGCAGGTCTTCGCGTAGACGTCCGCGGCGCCCGTGGAGACGCGCTGGGTGACGGTGGCGGCCGCCGGGGCCGCCTTGGCGAAGGTGCCGAGGTGGTTGTTCACGACCTTGGCGGTGTCGGCGACGAGTTCGGCGCTGTCGGCGAGCTGCTTGGGGTCCTTGAGGAAGGGGCGGGCCTTGTCGGCGGCGCCGCCCACCTTGTCGGCGAGCCGCTGGGTGCCGGCCGCGATGTCCTTCGTGCCGGTCTCGAGCTGTCCGGCGGCACCGTTGAGCTTCTTCAGGCCGCCGGTGATCTCGCCGTTCTTCTCCTTGGCCGTGTCCAGGCCGTCGGCGAGGTCCTTGGCGCCCTGCTGCGCCTTGCCGGCGCCGTCGGTGAGCTTGTCGGCGCCGTCGGCGGCCTCGGCGGTCTTGTCGTGGAGGTCGGAGAAGCTGACGAAGATCTTGTCGAGGAAGCCGCGGGAGGCGTTGGCGGAGGCCGCCGAGCGGACCTCGGAGAAGACGGTGCGCGAGATCGAACCGACGATGTAGTTGTTCGCGTCGTTGGTGCGGACCTGGAGGGCTCCGGTGGCGGGATCCGCGCCGGAGCTGGAGGCGATCTTCGCGCTGAAGTCCGCGGGCATGGTGAGGGAGAGGTAGTACGTACCGTTCTCCAGGCCCTTGGCGGCCTCCTCCTCGCTCACCTCGCGCCAGTCGAAGGTCTTGCTGTCGTGGAGCTTGCGGGTGATCTCGCCGCCGGCGTCTATGCGCTTGCCGTCCACGGTGGCGCCCTGGTCGGAGTTGACGAGGGCGACGGGCACCTTGTCGAGGCGGCTGTACGGGTCCCAGAAGGACCAGAGGTACAGGGCTCCGTAGAGCAGCGGCAGCAGGAGCAGCGCGACGAGGGCGGCCCGGGGCAGCTTCCCCCGCCCGAACCGCTTCAGCTCAAGCGCGGCCAGTTTCGGCGAGCGCATCGTCGTCCCCCTTCGTGTCGGCGGAGCCGGTCGTGTCGGCGGAGCCGGCCGCTTCGGCGGATTCGGTCGTGCCGACGGTGTCGGCCGTGTCGGTCACGGTCCGCAGGACGATCGCGTCGGCCGGGGCCTCGCTGCACACCGCGAGGACGGTGGTCCCGCGGGCGGTGAGGGAGCGGAGCAGGTCCCAGGCCTCGACGCGTTCGGCGTCCGAGAGCTTGAGGTCGAGGTCGTCCACGGCCAGCAGGCGCGGCGAGCCGAGCAGGGCGATGGCCACCGACAGCCGTACCGACTCCAGCCGTTCCAGGTCCCGTACGCAGGTGCGCGGGCCCTTGGGCAGGGTCGCGAGGTCCAGTCCGGCTGCGGCCAGCGCGGTTTCGATCCGGGCCGCCGTGGAGGTGCGGCGCTCGCCGCGCGGGCGCAGCAGGGCGCGGACGGGGCCCTCGTAGCGGCGCTGGAGCAGGGCGCCCTCGCGCAGTTGCTCGGCCACGGTGAGGGCCTGGTCCAGGTCGTTGACGCCGGGGACCGGTCCGAGGGCGGCGATCCGGCGGACCGCGGCCATCCTCTTCGGCAGCCGGTGGCGGGCGACCTCGGCGTGGCCCTCGGTGGACTTCATCCGACCGGTGAGCGCGAGGAGCAGGCAGGTCCGTCCGCTGCCGGAAGGGCCTTCGACCGCGATGAGCGAGCCGGGCCCCGCGTCGAGTCCGATGCCCCGGAACACCCAGCCGCGCGGGCCCTTGAGTCCGAAGTCCTCGGCTTTGACGGCCGCGCCGTGCGGGCTGTCCACGCCTTCCTCCTTCTTTTGAACTGACCGGTCAGTTCAAAAACTAGCACCTCCGGGAGCATCCGGTGCGCAGAGGGGGGCAGTTGCCCGCCCACACCCGCTCCGATGCGGACGAAAGCGCAGGTCAGGGCGATTGTCAGTGGGGCGCGTCACCATGGGGACACGCAACAGCACCGCAGGACCTGACAGCACGGCAGCGCGTAGCGCTCGAACGACAGGAGGTTCGTCATGGCCACACCGTCCCCGTCCCCTGTCCACCCCGTACCCCGGAAGTCGACGGCGCCACCCGCAGCCCTCGACCTGCTCGTCAAGGCCCACGAGGGCCTGGCCGAAGCCGCCCGGCTGACCCGGCCCAACGAGCGGTACGCCACCGCCCACCTCGCCGCGCTGCGCGCCGCCGCGGCCGTGCTCGCCGCGCGCGGGCGGCCCGAGCCCGTGCATCCGCGGCGCCGGCCGCGGATCCGCAGCGCATGGGCCGTGCTTCCGGAGATAGCTCCCGAACTGACCGAGTGGAGCGCGCTCTTCGCCTCCGGCGCGGCCCGCCGGGCGCGGGCCGAGGCCGGGATAGCGGGCGCGGCCACCGAGCGGGACGCGGACGACCTGGTGCGCGCCGTGGGCATGTTCCTGCGCCTGGTGGAGCGCATGCTCGCGCTCCGGCCGGTCACCCCGCGCGGCCAGCCGCAGGGACTGCCCCAGCCGCGCACGGAGCGTCCGGACGCGGGATGAGCTGCCCGGCAGCCTGAGGCCATAGGGTGGGCAGGGACCGCCCAACGAAACCGCCGAGGAGCCATCAGCCGTGTCGGACACTTCCCGCCCCCGCGCCTCTCTCCGCACCGCCGTGGTGTGGGAGGTCCTCGAGGAGGCGCTCGACCGCCGGGTGAAGGCGACCGGGCGGGACGTGCTCGACGTGCTCGACACGGGCGGCGGCACCGGCAAGTTCGCCGTGCCGGTGGCCCGCCTCGGCCACCGGGTCACCGTGGTCGACCCCAGCCCGAACGCGCTGTTCGGGCTGGAGCGGCGGGTCGCCGAAGCCGGCGTGGCCGACCTGGTCCGCGGCGTGCAGGGCGACGCCCAGGGCCTGCTCGACGTCGTCGAGCGCGAGGCCTACGACGTGGTGGTCTGCCACGGCGTGCTGGAGTACGTGGACGACCCCGCCGAGGGCGTGGCCAACGCGGTGGCGGCCCTGCGCCCCGGCGGCGTCCTCAGCCTGCTCGGCGCCGGGCTCGGCGGAGCCGTCCTGGCCCGCGCCCTGGCCGGACACTTCACCGAGGCCCGTACGGCGCTCACCGACCCGGCCGGCCGCTGGGGCGCGGGCGACCCGGTCCCGCGCCGCTTCACCGCGGAACAGCTCGCCGCCCTGGTCGGCGACGCCGGCCTGACGGTCGGCGCCGTGCACGGGGTACGGATCTTCGCCGACCTCGTCCCGGGCGTCCTGGTGGACACCGAGCCGGGCGCGGTGGAGGCGCTGCTGCGCCTGGAGGAGGCCGCCGCCGAGCTGCCCGCCTTCCACGCGGTCGCCACGCAGTTGCACGTCCTCGGCGAGAAGCCCGCCTGATCTGCGGACCTTCCTGGCACACGGTGCGCCACTCACCCTCCGAACCGGGGGCGTGACCCGTATGATCGGGGGCAGCGACCGGCATGCTGAGCGGACCTCTGGGGAATAACGCCCTCACCGGTCTCCGCTCACAGGGCGGTTCGGCTTCGCGCACGGCATGCTTGAGAGGGAACCGAGCTTTTCCCGAGCAGTACTTTTGTCGGGCAGTGTTTTTTAGAACGTGGCGTAGAGGGCGGGTGTCACGGGGGCGATTCCCCGCCTATCCTGAAGGGGACCCCTGGTCGCTGCCCCCCCGCGACCGACGGATGAGGAGGACTCCCGTGCCGCTCTCGGAGCACGAGCAGCGAATGCTCGAGCAGATGGAGCGAGCGCTGTACGCCGAAGATCCCAAATTCGCTACAGCGCTTGAGGGAAGCGGACTGCGCACGTATACCCGGCGACGGGTCTACCAGGCAGTCGCAGGCATCGTGGTGGGTGTCGCGCTCCTTATGACCGGTGTGATCGTGCCGAACGTCCTGTGGATCAGCGTGGTGGGTTTCCTCGTCATGCTGATCTGCACGGTGCTCGTGGTCACCGGTTGGCGCAAAGCCCCCAAGCCTGGAGAGCAGCCCGCCTCCGGTAGCAGTGGTGGTTCGGCCCCGGGCCACAACCGCCAGCGTCGGTCGATGATGACCCGTATCGAGGACCGGTGGCAGCGCCGCCGGGACGAACAGGGGCAGTGAGCCCCCCAGGCTAGGACCGAGACTCGGGTGAGGGGACGGGCGCCGGAAGGCGCCCGTCCCCACACCCCGGATTTGATTTTGTACGGGTGAGTGTACAACCCCAGGTGGTAAACAGCCGCGGGGGCCGTGGGTTGAACCCG
>NZ_JBSGWY010000064.1:0-30095 GCF_053609145.1 Streptomyces sp. NPDC054961
GGCCGGGGCCGGGGCCGGGGCCGGGGCCGGGGCCGGGGCCGGGGCCGGGGCCGGGGCCGGGGCCGGGGCCGGGGCCGGGGCCGGGGTGATGATCTCCTCGTACGCGAACTCGCCCAGCATCTTGGCGAGGAGGCGGCGGGCGGCGAAGTCCCAGGTCGGGCGGTTCAGTTCGGGTGGGGTGGAGGGGTGTTGGGGCGATGCGGCCACGGCAGCCGAGAAGTGCGGGCCCGTGGAGCCGGGGGCTGGGGAGAAATTCGGCACGGAACTCCTCGGATATCGGGAACTTACCTGCGTCGCGCAGAGTTTTCGATGGGAGAGGTGCAGCAGACGGGACAAGAGCGGGCGGAGGGACCGGGGCCGGCGGGGCGGCCGTCAGATGAGGTGGCGCAGCGCCCGCTCACGGACCATCAGGGCGGCGCGCTTGCCAGGCAGTTCGATTTCCGCGGAACAGCGGAATCCGGAGCTCAAGAAGGCGGAGACGGAGGGGGTGTTGCGGATGTCCGGTTCGGCGATGACGCGCCTGCAGGGAGGGCGGTTGTCGAACACCAGGTCGGTGACGGCGCGCAGGAGCGCGGTGCCCAGACCCCTGCCGCGGTTCGTGCCGTCTCCGATGAGCAGGTGGATACCCGTGTCGTGCGGGCGCGCCGGGTAGTACGCGGAGACCGGGTCGAGGTCGGCCCGGTAGATCTCCCAGTAGCTCATCGGTGTGCCGTCGAGGAGGCCGAGGCACGGGATGCTGCCGGTGTCCCCGTCCAGCTGTGCCCGCAGGTGGGCGGCGGTGACGGCGACGGGGCCGGCGAGTTCCCAGTAGGCGTCGACCTGCGGGTCGTTCATCCAGCTGGTGATGAGCTCGAGGTCTCGGCCGAGCCGCACCGGTTCGAGACGGAAGACGCCGGCGTGGGTGGTGATGCCGCTCCAGCTTGCCGGAGAGTCGAGCAGGTCCGCTTCGGCGAGCCGGGGCAGCGACGCGGCGACGAGACGCGGCCCGACCCTGGGGGGCGCGGCGGTGTGGAGATCGGTGGAGGGCATCGGGGCTCTTCTCCCTGTCGGTTCTGGCGCGTCAATCGTGGAGGGGGTTGGTGATGGTGACGTAGACGGACTGGGTGTCGACGGGGCCGACGAGCTCGTCGAGGCCGCCCAGGCGGGTGAGCAGATTCGCCTTGCAGCGCAGGGTGGGTGAGTCGAGCAGTCGCGCGGGGAGCGGGCCGAGGTCGGCGGCCTTGCCGAGGAACCGGCGGAATGCCGCGAGCAGGACGCGTTCGTCGGCGAGGCGCTGGGATCCGAAGGCTCCGATGAGGCCGAACACGTTGTTGATGCCGAGGTAGTAGGCGAAGCGTTCGTCGGTGACGGCGTCGGAGACGAAGGTGTCGCTGGCGTCGCCGATACCGGGAAGCCGGCGCTCCAGTTCCGTGCGCCGGGAGTCGCGGAAGTAGTAGCCCTGGTTGTCGCGGTAGCGGCCGCCGACCGGCCAGCCGGCCGGGTCGAGGAGGACCAGGGTGTTCTGCTGGTGCGCTTCGAGGGCGATGCCCGCGAGCGCGTCGAAGGCGAGGACCGGCCGGACGACGTGGTCGAGGTAGCGCAGGAACCACTCGGCGGACACGGCGGCCACCGTCCGCCCGGTGGTGGCGGCGAGCCGCGCGACGGTTTCGGCGAGCCGGGAGCTCGTCGTGGTCCGGCCGGGCCACGGGCGGGGGGCGGTGAGTGCGGCGATGCAGAGGGCGTCGTCGCCCGAGCGGAAGGGGTTGTGACGCAGGAGGACGTCCAGGCCGGGGACGGGGAGGCCGTCGGCGTCGTCCACGGCCACCCAGGCGGGGTCGCGGACGATGTCGAATCCGGGGTGGGTCGCTCGCCACTGCTCGGCGAGTCCGGTGCGCAGCAGCCGGTGGACCTCGATGCCGCGGTGGAGCTCCTTGCGGAGGTTCTCCCGGCGGGAGTTGGTGATGCGCAGGCCCAGGGAGAGCTTGAGCATCGCGGGGGCGCCGGGCTGGTGGACGGTGCGGATGGAGGAGGTCGGGTACCAGGGTTCGCCGTACGGACCCAGGTCGTGCAGGAGTCCCGCGTCGCGGAGGGCGGTGACCGCGGGGCGCTGGAGCAGGTCGCGGGCCTGCCAGGGGTGAAGGGGAAGGGGGGTGGCGCCGTCGGGCAGCGGGAGCCCGGGGGCCATGCGGCCCAGCAGGCGGGCTGCGGAGACCGGGCGGCCGCGTTCGGTCCAGGCGGAGTCGGTGGCGAGTGCGGCGGGTGCGACGGCCAGCCAGTGCAGGGGGAAGGAACCGTGCAGTTCGGGTGAATAGCGGCGCACTTCGGCTTCGGAGAGTCCTTCGCGGCTCTTCGGGGTCGGGTGCAGGGGATGACCGAGGAGGAGGGACTGTTCCGCGGTGAGGAACAGGTCAGTGGCAACGGCTGCGGGTGCGGACGGGCGTTGGCGGCGGTCGGTGATGAACTCGGCGGTCCGGTGCACCGAGTCGGCGACCCGGCCGACGAGGTCGGCGCCGCCGGGGGCCGAGTTGCCTTGGACGACGCTGCCTTCGCGGGAGAGCAGCGCGGCGAGGGTGACGGCGTCCACGACGGGCGCCTCGACCGGGGCGCCCTCCAGCCGGGCCGGTCCGAAGCGGTGCCAGCCGGCGGTGGACCAGTAGCGGACCGCGACGAGCAGCGCGGTACCGGATGCGGGGAGGGGAACGCGCAGCACGGAACCGGCGGGCCGCCCGAGCCCGGTCTCGCGGACCCAGCACCGCAGCAGGTTCTCCGAGGCGGCGGCCTCGGCCGCGATCCTCGGGTCGGGGTGGTCCAGGGGGTCGGCCGCGCCCGCCCGGGGCCTGACCGTGCCGTCCTTCTGCCGGGGGACGTTGGCGGCGACGCCCTCGCCGAGCTGCGCCTCGGCCGCCACCCACGCCATGCCTGCCCCGGGCTTGCACGGCAACGACTCCGCCGGGCCGGTGACCCCGCTCACCGTCACCGCGGACGGCCCTGCCCCGGCCCCTGCCCCTGTCCCGGTCCCGGTCCCGGTCCCGGACTGGGCTTGGGCCGGTGCCGGTGCCGGGGTCTGGGCCGGGGTTTGGGCCGGGGTTTGGGCCGGGGTTTGGGCCGGGGTTTGGGCCGGGGTCTGGGTCTGCGTCTGGGCCGGGGTCCGGGCTTCGTCTCCGCCCGGTCCGGCCGACGGGGGCGCGACGGGCTGCCCCTGGGGTTGCTGCCCTGCGGCTCGGGCGATGCCGGGCCGTGCCGGGTTCGACCCGACGGGTGCCGGGTCCGTCGTGCCCTCGGCGCCCATGGCCGGAGGCATGGTGTCGGGCTGCGGCGCAATCCCGGCCGTACCCTCGGCGTCCGCGGCCGAAGGCGCGGTGTCGGGCTGCGGCGCGCTTGCGGCCACCTGCACGGGCCGCCTTGTCAGCGACCCGCCCGGCACCGTAGGCCACGGCTCGGATGAACTCCCCGCGGCTACGGGAGCAGCTGGCTCCGCGAAGCCGGAGTTCGCCGGGCGCGCAGCGTCCGGGCCAGGAGCGACCCTCCCTTGTGCGAGCGCAGGGCGTGCGTCACCCGAGGTGGCGTCCTGCCCGCTCGCACCCACCTCTCGGCGGGCAGAGCCGAACGACGCCGACACCGCCGGAATCCCGACCAGCCTCCGGGACACCTCCGCATCACCGGCACCCGCAGCCACCGGAGCGGCGGCGGGCATCGACGGCGGCCACTCGGTCGGGCACACGTCGGATCGGGCGGGGAGCGAAGCGGCCGGCTCGGACTCGTACCCGGGGGCTCGGGACGGACGCGACGCGGGCGGCACGGACTCGCCGGGGCGAGCCAGGGGCGACGCGGGCAGTTCGGGCTCTGGTGCGGCGGCTCGGGACAGAAGCGACTCCGGCAGCCGGGGCTCCCACTCGACGGGGTGGGCCAGGAGCGACGCGGGCAGCTCGGGTTCCGACGCGGCGGCTCGGGACGGAAGCGCTTCGGGCAGGCGGGGCTCCAGCCCACCCAACTGGGCTGCGGGCGATGGGGGCGACTCAGGTGCGTGCGCGGTAGCTCGGGGCGGGGCCGACTCCTGCAGCCAGGGCTCCCACTCGACGGGGTGGGCTACGGGCGACGTGGGCGACTCAGGTGCGTGCGCGGCAGCTGGAGACGCAAGCCCTCCGGGCAGACGGGGCTCCAGCCCACCCAGCTGGCCTGCGGGCGATGCGGGCGGCTCGGGCTCCGACGGGGCGGCTCGGGGCGGCAGGGACGCGGGCGGCGCGGACGCCTCGGACCCGCCGGGGCGAGCCAGGGATGCGGCGTGGGTGGTGGACGGGGAGTTCCAGCCGTCCGAGCCCGGGAGAGGGGTGGGCTGCAGAGCCCGGGTGGTCATGTCCCCGAAGGAAGCGGGGGCGGAGGGGTCGACCGGTGTTGTCGGCGTCGATGGGGTCTCGCCGTGGTCTGCCGGGGACCACGTGTACGCGGCACCCGCGGAGGTCGACGGGCGGGAGATCCGCAGTTCCGGTGTGCTGGAGGGAGCCGGACGTGGGGATCGGGTGACGGCGTCGAGAGCCGAGAGCAGAGGGGGGCCCATCGGCAAGGACACGGCGGGGGTGGTCGGAGCCGACGTCGGTTCGCCCCGTCCCGGCCGCGATGGGCTGTCGAGGGGAGGCCGCGCGGACGCTCCCCCGGCAGAGGGCGGTCCGGCCAGAGGCATCACGGTTTCCCTCCCCCCGGCAGACGTCGAACCCGGGGCCGTGGCCTGCGCGGGCGCGGCCAAGAACAGGGCCGGCTCGCCATCTCCGGCAGACGGGGAGGGAGACGGCGATGACGAGGGCTCGTCGGAGGTGGCATGCGGCATCACGGGCGTGCTCCAAACGGACGACGTGGAGCTGAGGGTGGGGGTAGGGGACGGCGAGGGGCTGGGAGCTTCGGCTGGGAGGACCCGAGTCAACGCGGGCTCGCTGCCCTCGGAGGCCGGACCGTCGAAGGCAGGAGGCTGTGGCACGGATGCAGGCGGGGCACCGGTGGAGGTGGATGTGTGCGGTCCCGGCTCACTCCGCGCAGGCCACACGGGCCCCCGTGCAGGGGCGGGAGTCGAGGGCAACGCTTGCCATCCGGCCGAGGGGTTCGGGGAGGACACGGGCTCGGCCCCTGCGAGCTGCGGCGAGCCGACTAGCGGTGTCGGCAGGAATCCTGCGGCGTCCGCCCTGACCGTCGGGGGCCCGTCGGGAGCATCACGGTCAGCGGACCGTCCGGCAGCCGTCCGGAACGCCAAGGAGCCCTCGGAAGTGAGAGGGGCAGAGGGGGCAGGCCCGGCGGAGGCAACCAGGGCAGAGGGCGCGGCCAAGACGGCGGAGACAGGCGACGGAGCCAGCGCGCCAGGCGCGGCAGGCGCGGCAGGCGCGGCAGGCGCGGCAGGGCGAGCTGACATCGCAGAGGCCACCTGCGGAGCAGAATCAACCAGCGCGGAGAAGGCATCGGGCCCGACGGATGCGGTAGGGCCGACGGGCCCGGCAGGAACAATCAGCCCGGCAGAGGAGGCAGTCGCGCCAGAGGAGGCCTGGGCGGCAGGCCCGGCAGAGGTGATCGGGTCGGCAGAGGAGGCCGAGGCAGCAGGCCCGGCCAGCCCGGCAGGAACAATCCGCTCAGCAGAGGAAGCAGTCGCGCCAGTGGAGGCTCGGGCGGCAGGGGTACGGGCAGGCATAGAGCCGGGCGCAGAGGCAGAGGCAGAGGCAGGCGATGCAAGCTCAGCGGCGGGCGGGGCAGGCGCAGCCGGAGCCGCGAAGACGGCGGGGGCTTCGGCTCCGCCGGGGGGCCGAGGCGCGATAGCGGCTGCGTGCTCGGGAGGGTGGACGGGGGCGACAGGTACCCCGGGGGCATACGCAGCGGGCGAAGCCACTACAGGCGAAGCCGCCACCGGCGAAGCCGACCCAGGCGAAGCCGCCGGAGGCGAAGGCAAAGCCGCCGGAGGCGAAGGCGAAGGGGGCGGCGGCGGTGGCGGGGCGGGGTGGGTGGGCATGGGGGTGGGTCCTTAGCGGCGGAGGGCGGCGGCGGCAGCGGCGGGGATGGCGTCGGCGAGGCGGTCGAGGACGGCGGCGGCCTGTTCGTCGGTCAGGGTCAGGGGCGGGAGGAGGCGGACGACGCCGGAGTGGCGGCCGCCGAGTTCGACGATGAGGCCGCGGTCCAGGCAGGCCTGTCGGACGGCCACCGCGAGGTCGGGTGCGGCCTCCCCCGTGTCGGGGTCGACCAGTTCGACGCCGAGCATCAGGCCGCGGCCCCGTACGTCCCCCACGTACGGGTGGGCCGGGATCAGGCTCCGCAGGGAGGCCAGCATGCGCGCGCCCAGGGAGTGCGCGCGGGCCGCGAGGCCGTTCTCCCGGACATGGGCGAGGGTCGCGGTACCCGCCGCCATGGCCAGCTGGTTGCCCCGGAAGGTGCCGGCGTGGGCTCCGGGAGCCCATCGGTCCAGCTCCGCCCGGTAGACGATCACCGCGAGCGGCAGGCTGCCGCCGATGGCCTTCGACAGCACCATCACGTCGGGCACGACACCGGCGTGGTCGACCCCCCAGAAGGCGCCGGTGCGCCCCACGCCCGTCTGGACCTCGTCGGCGATCAGCGGGATCCCCCGGGCCGCCGTGATCTCCCGCATCCGGCGCAGCCAGGCGTCCGGGGAGGGGTGGACCCCGCCCTCGCCCTGCACCGGTTCGACGATCATGCCCGCGGGCGTCGCCACCCCGCTCTTGGGGTCGTCCAGCAGGCTCTCCGTCCAGCGCGCCGAGAGCTCCGCGCCCTCGGGGCCGCCGACCCCGAAGGGGCAGCGGTGGTCCTGCGGGTACGGCAGCCGGGTCACGCGTACGTCCGTCGCCCCGCCCGATGCGTCCAACGCGCCCGCGGTCATGCCGTGGTAGGCCCCGGTGAAGGCGAGGAGCCCGGACCTGCCGGTGGCGGTGCGGACGAGTTTCAGCGCGGCCTCCACCGCGTCCGTCCCGGCGGGCCCGCAGAACTGGATGCGGGCGTCCGCGGCGAGCCCCGCCGGCAGATTGGCGAACAGCTCGGTGGTGAAGGCGTCCTTGACCGGCGTCGCGAGGTCCAGGACGTGCAGCGGGGCCCCCGAGTCGAGGACTCCGCGGATGGCTTCGAGAACCACCGGGTGGTTGTGCCCGAGGGCGAGGGTGCCCGCGCCGGAGAGGCAGTCGAGATAGCGACGCCCGTCGGCGCCCTCGATGGTCAGCCCCCGCGCGCGCACGGGGACGATGGGCAGGGAGCGCGCGTACGTCCGTGCGGAGGACTCCCGTTGGGCCTGCCGCCGCAGGATGCCCTCGCCCGGCGCCGTCGAAGCCCCCTGGTCCGCGGCGCCCTGGTCCGCGGCGCCCGGCGCCCGGTTCGACTGCGGCGGGAGGTGCGCCCCGGCCGCGGCCTGGTCGCTCGTCAAAGCCACGAGTGTCGTCCCTCCCGCACGATTGCCCTCCCGGTTCTCTCCGGTTCTCTCCGGTCCTCCTGCGCCGCGCCCGCGGTCCGCTCGCCGTGCGGTCGCGATGCGCGTGCGGTGCTCGTCCGGTGCGCCCGGGCCGCTCGTCCGGAGTGCGCCTCGAACCCCACGCCGCTCCCCCATCCCCCGTACGTACCAACGACGGTGACGGCGACGGATCACGGGTTGACCCAAGATCCTTGCCCCGCCCGCGAGACGGGCCCGGTTCCACGGAACCGTCGCCCCGGCCTGTGCCGTCCCTCACGGCAGCGGCATAGTGGGGGGCTGCAAACCCAGGCACCATCCCGAACCACCAGGGGGATTCACGACATGCGACCGATCCGACCGGTCACCGCGATCCTGTGCTCGGCCGCGCTCGCGCTGACCGCTGCGGCCTGCGGACCCGGCGACGGTGAGACCGACGCCAAGCCGACCGTGGCATCGAGCCTTCCGACCGGCATCGACGGGGTCAAGATCCCGGACGGGCTGAAGGACAAGCTCAAGGAGCACGGCATAGACCTGGAGAAGTGGAAGGGGGGTGCGTGGAAGAACTGGAAGAAGGAGGACTGGCTCCGCGAGGCGGGCGACTACATCAACCCGATCATCGAGGACCTGTGGGACCCGGACCGGATGCGTGACGCCGACAAGACGCCGCAGCCCCCGGCCGTCGACCCGGACGCGGGCAAGGACCAGGGCGTCACCGACCCGGTCCCGGCCGCGGTGGCGGCGAAGGCCGCGACCGCGCCCTACCACCAGAGCGTTCCGGCTTCCGGCAAGGTCTTCTTCGACGGCCCCGAGGGCTCGATGGTCTGCTCGGCGACCGTGGTGAAGGACCCGGCGCATCCCGGCAAGTCCAACATGGTGTGGACGGCCGGCCACTGCGTGCACGCGGGCAAGGCCGGCGGCTGGTACCGCAACATCGCCTTCGTGCCGTCGTACAACAACACCGGCAAGCCGGCGGCGGCGCTCAAGGGCGCTCCCCGCGAGGAGGTGGCTCCGTACGGCGTGTGGTGGAGCGACTGGGCGCAGACCTCCGACCAGTGGATCGCGACCGGCGGTCCGACCGGCGGCGCGGGTGCCCCGTACGACTTCGCGGTCCTGCACGTGACCCCGGAGAAGGGCGGCGGCAAGTCGCTGGAGGAGACGGTAGGCACGGCGCTCCCCGTGGAGTTCAACGCCCCGGCGGCGCCGAAGGTCGCGAGCATGACGGCCACGGGTTACCCGGCGGCGGCTCCGTTCGACGGCCAGAAGGCCTTCCAGTGCACCGACAAGCCGGGCCGGCTGTCGCTGAACACCACCGACCCCACGATGTACCGCATCGGCTGCACGATGACCGGCGGTTCCTCGGGCGGCGGCTGGGTGGCGACGGGCTCCGACGGCAAGCCGGCGCTGGTGTCGAACACCTCGATCGGCCCCGCCAAGGCGGCCTGGCTGGCCGGACCGCGGCTGGGCCCGGAGGCGAAGGGCATCTTCGACGCGGTGAGCGGCAAGTTCAAGTAGACGCCGCCGCGGCAGGATTCGTCGCGGGACGGCAGGCGTAGCAGGCAGAGCAGGAGTCGTGACGAAGGAGGGCCCCCCGCGGGATGCGGGGGGCCCTCCTTCGTTCCTCCACGGCCGTGCGCAGCGCGCACGGCCGCACGCGGCGCGGCCCGAAGGCCGCCGCGTCAGTGCTTGGCGAGCACGTACGGAGCGAACTCCGACGCCAGTTCCGCGTGCACCCGCGCCTTGAGCAGCGTGCCCTCCGCCGTGTGCTCCTCGGAGATCACCTCGCCCTCGGCATGGGCGCGGGCGATCAGTGAGCCCCGCGTGTACGGGACCACGGCCTCGACCTCGATCGCCGGCCGCGGCAGCTCCGCGTCGATGAGCGCGAGGAGTTCCTCGATGCCCTGGCCCGTGCGCGCCGAGACGGCGATGGAGCGCCGCTCGATCCGCAGCAGGCGCTGGAGCACCAGCGGGTCGGCCGCGTCCGCCTTGTTGATCACCACGATCTCGGGCACCTTGACGGCGCCGACCTCGCGGATGACCTCGCGGACCGCCGCCAGCTGCTCCTCCGGCGCCGGGTGCGAGCCGTCCACGATGTGCAGGATGAGGTCGGAGTCCCCGACCTCCTCCATCGTGGAGCGGAACGCCTCGACGAGGTGGTGCGGCAGGTGCCGGACGAAGCCGACGGTGTCGGCCAGGGTGTAGATCCGGCCGGAGGGGGTCTCGGCCCGGCGCACGGTCGGGTCGAGGGTGGCGAACAGCGCGTTCTCCACCAGGACGCCCGCGCCCGTGAGGCGGTTGAGCAGCGAGGACTTGCCGGCGTTGGTGTAGCCGGCGATGGCGACCGAGGGCACCTTGTTGCGGCGCCGTTCCTGCCGCTTGATGTCGCGTCCGGTCTTCATCTCCGCGATCTCCCGGCGCATCTTCGCCATCTTCTCGCGGATCCGGCGCCGGTCGGTCTCGATCTTGGTCTCACCGGGGCCTCGGGTCGCCATGCCACCGCCGCCGCCGCCACCCATCTGCCGGGACAGCGAAGCACCCCAGCCGCGCAGTCGCGGCAGCATGTACTGCATCTGCGCGAGCGCGACCTGCGCCTTGCCCTCACGGGACTTGGCGTGCTGGGCGAAGATGTCGAGGATGAGCGCGGTCCGGTCGACCACCTTCACCTTGACGACGTCTTCGAGGGCGATGAGCTGGCCGGGGCTGAGCTCGCCGTCGCAGACGACGGTGTCGGCGCCGCTCTCCAGGACGATGTCGCGCAGCTCGCGGGCCTTGCCGGAACCGATGAAGGTGGCCGGGTCGGGCTTGTCGCGGCGCTGGATCACACCGTCGAGGACGAGTGCGCCCGCCGTCTCGGCGAGGGCGGCGAGTTCCGCGAGGGAGTTGTCCGCGTCCTGCGCCGTGCCGGAGGTCCACACGCCGACGAGTACGACCCGCTCCAGGCGGAGCTGGCGGTACTCGACCTCGGTGACGTCTTCGAGCTCGGTGGAGAGGCCGGCCACGCGGCGCAGGGCCGCGCGCTCGGAGCGCTCGTACTGCGCGCCGTCCCGGTCTCCGTCGACCTCGTGGCTCCAGGCGACGTCCTCTTCCATCAGGGCGTCGGCCCGAAGGCTCTCGGTGAAGCTCTGCGGGTCCGCCGCACCCTGTGCGTCGTCCCGCGCGTCCTGGGAAGGGGAAGAAGAGGAGGTCATTGGATCCTTACGTCGATTGCGAATGCGTCCGCGCCAGTCGGAGCGGAGCCGAGGCCAAAGCTACTCCGGCGCGTGACATAACACTGTCATGTCCAACGTGTGACACCGCCCGGAGATTCCCCGCGGCGGCCCCGTCCGGCCCCGTCGATGGTGGCATGCCCGTTCCGCGCACGTCACACGCTTTTCGGGGTGCTCCACTCCGGGTGCCCCGGCATCGCGGGCGTCGTCTTTCCGTACAGCCACGGCTCCAGGAAGGCCGACAGGTCCCGGCCGGCCTCCCGCGAGGCCAGGCGTACGAACTCCTCCGTGCCGGCGGTGGAGTCCCGGTGGTCGGCCACCCAGCGCCGCTCCACCCGGTCGAAGGCCTCGGTCCCGATCTCCTGCCGCAGGGCGTACAGGATCAGCGCGGCCCCGTCGTAGACCGCGGGCCGGAACAGCCCGATCTTCTGCCCGTGGGGGGCCGGCTTCGGTGCGGCCGGCGGCCCGCCGTCCGCCCGCCACTGGTCGGAGCGCTGGTACGCCTCGCGCATCCGCCGCTCCAGGGAGTACTTTCCGAGGCCGTCCGCGTACAGGGCCTCGTACCACGTGGCGTGGCCCTCGTTGAGCCACAGGTCCGACCAGGTCCGCGGGGTCACGCTGTCGCCGAACCACTGGTGGGCCAGTTCGTGGACCATGACCGACTCCACGTACCAGTCGGGGTATCCGCTGTCTCCCGAGAACAGCCCGCTCTCGAACAGCGAGAGGGTCTGCGTCTCCAGCTCGAAGCCGGTCCTCGCCTTCGCGATCAGCACCCCGTAGTTCTCGAAGGGGTACCGGCCGACCCGCTCCTCCATCCACTCGACGTGCCCGGCGGTCTTCTTCAGCCACGGCTCCAGCCGCTTGCGGTCCGCCGCCGGGACCACGTCGCGCAGCGGCAGCCCGTGCGGCCCGGTGCCGCGCACGACGGCCGAGGCGCCGAGCGAGACCTGGGCGAGCTCGGTGGCCATGGGGTGGAGCACGTGGTAGGTCCACGTGGTCGCGGCGCCCGCGCGGGGGGCGGGCAGCAGGCCCGGCACCCCGTTGGCCACGGCCGTCACCCCGGCGGGCGCGGTGATCCGGAAGGTGAAGTACGCCTTGTCGGCGGGGTGGTCGTTGCACGGGAAGACCCGGTGGGCGGCGTCGGCCTGGTTGGCCATCGCCAGCCCGTCGTCGGTGACGACCCAGCCGCCGTCGGAGGCGCGGCCGCGCGGATCGCTCGTGTGCCGGACCGTGATGTGCAGGGGCGCACCCTGCTCCACGGGCCGGGCCGGGGTCAGCACGAGGTCCTCGCCGACGCTCGCGAACCGCGCCGGCTCGCCGTTGACCTCGGCGGACGCCACCGTGCCGTGCGTAAAGTCCAGGTTGACGGATTCGAGCCGCGTGAGGGTGCGGGCGTCGATGACGGTGACCGCGTCGAGCGGGGTGCGGTTGTCCTTGTACGCGAAGGACAGGTCGTACGCGAGCACGTCGTACCCGGGGTTCCCGAGCTCCGGGAACAGCGGGTCGCCGATGCCCAGCGCCTCGGGCGGGGGCAGGACGGCGGCGACGAGGGTGAGGGAGGCCGCGGCCAGCAGGGCGGCGCGCAGGCGCGGGGAGGAGAGCTGCATCCCCCACCGGATACCAGCGCCCGTCACGCGCCCGCGAACGGCGCGCGACGGCTCCACCCGAAAGGAGCGGGCGGGCTACGCCCGGCTGACGTCGTACACGCCCGGCACGTCCCGCATGGCCCGCATCAGGGCCGGGAGGCCCGTCGCGTCGGGCAGCTGGAGGGTGTAGCTGTGCCGGACGCGCTGCTCGACCGGCGGTTCGACGGTCGCTGAGACCACTTCGACGCCCTCACGGGCGATGGCCTCGGTCAGATCGGCCAGCAGGTGCGGGCGGCCGAACGATTCGGCGAGCAGCGTGACCCGGCAGTCCGCGGTCGCCCGCCAGTGCACGGCGACGGGGGCCCGGCCCACCGCCCGCATCTGGGCGACCGTCGCGCAGTGGACGCGGTGCACGGTGACGGCCCCGCCCCGTACGACGAAGCCCTCCACCGCGTCCGGCGGCACCGGCGTGCAGCACCCCGCGAGCCGCACGGGGGCGTCCGGCAGGTCGGCGACGGCGTTGCCCCCGCCGCCCCGGGCCCCGATCACCGACAGCGGCGGCCGCGGCGCGGCGGCCGCGGGCCCGGCCCCGTCGGGGTGGGAGGCCAGCCAGCTGCTGACGGCGATCCGGGCGGCCGGGGTCTTGGCGTGCTCCAGCCAGTCGGCGGCGGGCCCCGAGGAGGCGTCGTGCGAGAGCAGCAGCTGGACGGTGTCCCCGTCCGAGAGGCGGGAGGACAGGGAGGTGAGGCGCCCGTTGACCCGGGCGCCGATACAGCCGTGGGCCGCCTCGCCGTGCTGCGCGTAGGCGGCGTCGATACAGCTCGCGCCGGCCGGCAGGCCGAGCGTGCCGCCGTCGGCCCGGAACACGGTGATCTCCCGGTCCTGGGCCAGCTCCGAGCGCAGGACGTTCCAGAAGGTGTCGGGGTCGGGCGCCGACTGCTGCCAGTCGAGGAGCCGCGAAAGCCAGCCGGGCCGGGTGGGGTCCACCCGCTCCTCGTCGCAGTCGGCGGCGGCCGGTGTCGTGGCGGCCGCGGCGGCCGTCGCCGTCGCCGTGTACGGATTGCCGAGCGCGACCACTCCCGCCTCCGCGACCCGGTGCATCTGCCGGGTCCGCACGATGACCTCGGCGACGTACCCCTCGGGGGTGGCGAAGGCGGTGTGCAGGGACTGGTAGAGGTTGAACTTCGGGGAGGCGATGAAGTCCTTGAACTCCGAGACGACGGGGGTGAAGCAGGTGTGCAGCTCCCCCAGTACCCCGTAGCAGTCGGCGTTCTCCGCCACGAGGACCAGCAGGCGGCCGAAGTCGGAGCCGCGCAGCTCCCCGCGCTTGAGGGAGATGCGGTGCACGGAGACGAAGTGCCGGGGCCGTACGACCACCTCGGCGGCGATGCCCGCGTCGCGCAGGACGGCGCGTACGGCGCCGGCGATGGCGGGCAGCGGGTCGCGGTCCCCGGCGTGGGCCGCGATGAGCGCGCGGGTGCGCGCGTACTCCTCGGGGTGCAGGATCGCGAAGACGAGGTCTTCCAGCTCGGTCTTGAGGGCCTGGACGCCCAGCCGTTCGGCGAGCGGGATCAGCACGTCCCGGGTCACCTTGGCGATGCGCGCCTGTTTCTCGGGGCGCATCACGCCGAGGGTGCGCATGTTGTGCAGCCGGTCGGCGAGTTTGATGGACATCACGCGGACGTCGTTGCCGGTGGCGACGAGCATCTTGCGGAAGGTCTCGGGCTCGGCGGCGGCGCCGTAGTCGATCTTCTCGACCTTGGTGACCCCGTCGACGATGAAACAGACTTCCTCGCCGAACTCCTCGCGGACCTGAGCGAGGGTCACGTCGGTGTCCTCGACCGTGTCGTGCAGGAGAGAGGCCGTCAAGGTCGTGGTCTCGGCGCCGAGTTCGGCCAGGATGAGGGTGACGGCGAGGGGATGTGTGATGTACGGCTCACCGCTCTTGCGCATCTGACCGCGGTGCGAGGTCTCCGCGAGCAGATAGGCGCGGCGCAGCACGGACAGGTCCGCGTCCGGATGGTGGGCGCGGTGCGCCTCGGCGACATGGCCGATGGCGTCCGGCAGCCGGTCCCGGGACGTGGGGCCGAGCAGTGCGGCGCGTCCGAGTCGTCGCAGGTCAAGCCTGGTACGGCCCCGTCTGCGCAGTTCAGGGAGCGCATCGGGGCGTGCTTCGGGGTTCGTGGCCTCTGCACTCATGGGCACCTCCGGCGGCTTCGACCGGCGGTGGTGGGCATGGGGTGAGCCCTCAGGGCCGGTGCCTGATATTACCGACCCCACCACGTGGCGCAGTCCACCTCTCGCTCAGCGTGAAACGGATCACCCATGAGAGGGAAGCTTCAGACGAAAGCCGTTTCGGTGAGCCAGGCCGGATCGAACTGGCCCTCGGCCACGATGACGGCCGGTCCGGCCATCTCGATCCGCCCGTCGGGGTGCTCGGTGATGACCAGCCTGCCGCCGGGCAGATCGACCGTGTACGCGGCGGGCGTGCCGGTGACGGCCGGGTCCGCGCCGTCGCGGCGGATGGCGGCCACGGCGACGGCGCAGGCGCCGGTGCCGCAGGAGCGGGTCTCGCCGGAGCCGCGCTCGTGGACGCGCATGGCGACGTGCCGGGGGCCGCGGTCGACGACGAACTCGACGTTGACGCCGGTCGGGTAGGCGGACGCCGGGCTGTACGGGGGCGGGTCCAGCAGGTTCCCGGCATCGTCCAGGCTGTCGACGAACGCCACCGCGTGCGGGTTGCCCATGTTGACGTTGCGCGCGGGCCAGGAGCGGTCTCCGACCGAGACGGTGACCTCGCCCTCGGGCAGCTCGGCGCGGCCCATGGAGACGGTCACGTCCCCGGCCTTGTCGAGGTGCGCCCGCTTGACGCCGCCCCGGGTGGCGACGGCCAGGTCCCCGGGCTCGACGTACCCGGCGTGCTGGAGGTAGCGGGCGAAGACGCGGACGCCGTTGCCGCACATCTCGGCGACGGAACCGTCGCTGTTGCGGTAGTCCATGAACCATTCGGCCTCGCCGGCCATGTGCGCCGCCTCGGGGTGCGCGGCCGAGCGCACGACGTGCAGCACGCCGTCCGCGCCGATCCCGGCCCGCCGGTCGCACAGCCGCGCCACGGCGGACGCCGGCAGCTCGATGGCGTTGTCCGGGTCCGGGACGATCACGAAGTCGTTCTCGGTGCCGTGGCCCTTGAGGAAGGGGAGCGAGGAGGGGCTGGTCTGCGTCACCCGCCCATCGTACCGAGCCCGCCGCTAGCGCAGGCGGGCCACCCGGTACACGGCCAGCGCCACGACGGCCAGCGCGGCCAGTGCGTACAGCGCGGCCACCCGCCAGTCGGAGCGGAGCCCGGACCCGCGCGCCGAGAGTCCCGGCAGGGCGTAGCCCACGCGGCGCGCGGCCATCATGCCCCAGCCGCCCGCGCAGCAGCTGATGAGGAATCCGAGCATGGCGACGACCGCTCCGCCGTCTCCGAACTCGAAGGCGAGCGGGAAGGCGAACATCAGGGAACCGGCCGCGGCCAGTACGACGATCGGGCCGATCTGCCACAGGCGCAGCCGCCGCTGCGGACGCAGTTCGACCTCGAACTCGGGTGCGCCGGCGGCCTCCGCCTCGGCGCGGTCCGGGACGTCCGGGCCGTCGGGGGTCAGTCGCGCGGGCTCCGCGGGCAGTCCGAGCCCGTCGGCTTCCACTGACCCGTCGAGGAGCATCGGGTCCGCTTCCCGCCGGGTGTCGTCCCGACCGGTGTCACGAGGGCCGGCCTCCATCGCCACGCGCCCTCCCCACTCGGACTTCCTACGCCGTTTGCCCCGCCGGTGACGGCACCGGCGGCAGTTTGATGATGGCACGCCAGCGGGCCCCGGACAGGCGCCCGGGGCGTCCCGATGCCATCACGTGATCAGGCTGTGACCGCTCGTTCGACCAACGACTGCGCGAGTCCGGCCAGTTCTCCCCGGTCGGCCACGGCCCCGCTGAGCCAGTGCACCCTCGGGTCGCGGCGGAACCAGGAGTCCTGCCTGCGGGCGAACCGCTTGGTGGCCCGGACCGTCTCGGCGCGCGCCTCCTCCTCGGTGCAGGCGCCGGCGAGCGCGGACAGCACCTGCTGGTAGCCGAGCGCCCGGGAAGCGGTGATCCCGTCGCGCAGCCCCGCGGCCTCCAGCGCGCGGACCTCGTCCACCAGTCCGGCCTCCCACATCCGGTCCACGCGCAGCGCGATCCGCTCGTCGAGCTCGGGCCGGGCGACGTCCACGCCGATCTGGACCGTGTCGTAGACGGACTCGTGGCCGGGGAGGTTGGCGGTGAACGGACGCCCGGTGATCTCGATGACCTCGAGGGCGCGCACGATGCGGCGGCCGTTGCTGGGCAGGATCGCCTGCGCGGCGGCCGGGTCGGCGGCGGCGAGCCGGGCGTGCAGGGCGCCGGGGCCGCGCAGGGTGGCCTCGGCTTCCAGCCGGGCCCGCACCTCGGGGTCGGTGCCGGGGAACTCCATGGCGTCGAGCGCGCCCCGCACGTAGAGGCCGGAACCGCCGACGAGGACCGGCGTGCGGCCCTGCGCGAGCAGCTTGTCGATCTCGGCGCGGGCGAGGCGCTGGTACTCGGCGACGCTCGCCGTCTCGGTGACGTCCCAGATGTCGAGGAGGTGGTGCGGCACCCCGCCGCGTTCCTCGGTCGTCAGTTTGGCGGTACCGATGTCCATCCCCCGGTACAGCTGCATCGAGTCGGCGTTGACGACTTCGCCGTCGAAATGACGGGCCAGGGCCACCCCCAGATCCGACTTTCCGGCGGCGGTGGGTCCTACGACGGCGATGACCCGCGGGGCGGGGGCTGCTTTCCTCACGGCCCCAGTCTCGCAGCCCCCCGTCAAGGCGCCGCCATGTACCCGATCGAGCTACGTGACGGGGTCGTACCGGGGTCGTTCCCTTGGCGGGGCCGTGGCCCGGCGCACGCCTGGTCGTACGCCCGGCCCGTGACCGGCGCAGGCCGGTCCGCCCGTGGTCCCGCCGTGGCCCGGCCACGGCCCGGCCACGGCGGAACTTCACTCACACGAGTAGCGTTATATAGGAGTAGACATGGGCATTTTGGACCGGCTTCTCGGCCGCAAGAGCCAGCCAGTGACCGAAGAGGTCGCGGCCGCGGATCTGACGGCGGAGTCCGCGACGGCCGAGGAGGCCGGTACCGAGCCGGCCGCGGCCGAGGAGAAGGACACGGTGGAAGCCGTCGAGATCCCGAAGCAGCAGTCGGCCGAGGTCGCCGCGGACAGCGGGGCCGGCGAGGGTGCCCGTACGTAGCCAACGCCGATGGAAGGTGGCCCATGGGCCTGCTCGACAATCTGAAGGCCAAACTCGCACCCGCCAAGGACAAGGTCGGCGACCTCGCGCAGCAGCACGAGGGCAAGATCACCCAGAATCTGGACAAGGTGGCGAAGGCCGTCGACTCCAAGACCAAGGGCAAGTACAGCGGCCAGATCTCTAGCGGCGCGGACAAGGCGAAGGGCGCCCTGGGCAAGATCGCGCACAAGGACACCCCCGGCGGGCCGACGCCGCCGGCGGCCGCCTGACGCGGTCCCCGAAGGGGGGGGGGGGGGGCCGGGCCCGGGGGCCGCCCCCCCCCGGCCCGCCGGCGGGGGGGGGGGCGGCGGGGCGGGGGGCGCGGGCGCGGGCCCCCCCACCCCCCCCCCACCCCCCCCCCCCCCGCGCCCCGCCCCCCCCCCGGCCCCCCCCCCCGCGGGGCGCCCCCAGGGGGGGCCCCCCCCCCGGGGGGGGGGGCCCCCGCGCCCCTTCGCCGTGCGCCGGGGTGTGCGCCGTGGTGCCGTGTCCGCCGTGTCCGCGCCGGCCGCCGTGTTTCCGATGCGGCTGTCCCCGGTGTGGCGCGTCCCGGGGTCCGGCGCGTCCGGGGTCCGGAGCGTCCCCGGCTCCCTTACGACCAGGTGGCCACGAAGTACCCGACCCCGTAGGGCGCGTCCTCGTACAGCAGCCGCCCTTCGAGGCCCGCGCCCTCGGCGGCGCCGGCGAGCACCTGCCAGGGGGCCCGCCCGGCGGCTTGGAGCTCGGCGGCCAGCTCGGGGTCAAGGGCGGCGAGGGCGGCCACGTCGGCGGCGCCGAGCGCGCGGGCGGCCTCGGCGTCGAAGCCGGCGGCGCGCTCGTCGAAATAGCCGGGGGCCTTGAGGGACCGGCAGGCGCTGCCGTCGCCCATGACGAGCAGCGCGACGCGGGCCTCGCGCCCGGCGAGCTCCCGGCCGGTCTCCAGGCACCGCGCGGTGTCGAGCGGCTCGGCGACCCCGAGCCCCTCCACGGGTGCGGCGCCCCAGCCTGCGCGGCCGAGCAGCCAGGCGCCGACGGCGAGAGGGGCGGGCAACAGGCGCGGGCCCTCTTCGCCCTCGCCCAGGCGTACGTCGGCGGCGACCCCGTACCCGCGGAAGCTGCCGCGGGCGCCCTGGGGGTAGGAGCCGTGGTGGTCCCGGTCGGCTGCGCCGACGACCACGAGCAGATCGGGCCGGGAGGCGGCGAGCACGGACAGCGCGTCGGAACACGCGGTGCGGGCATCGCCGAGTTCGGCGGCGGCCCCCGCGGCGAGCTCGGGCACGAGCATCGGCGGGGCGGGGCAGACGGCGGCGGCTACGAGCATGATCCGCAGCGTAGCCGCAGCCGGCCGGGGGCTGCCGCGCCCCTCCGGATCCCGCGTCGGCGGGACGGACCCGGACGGACGGACCCCGCCGGACGGACCCCGCCGGACGGACCCGGCCGGACGGACCCGGCGGGACGGACCCGGTGGACCCGGGCCCACCGGGCGGGGGGCCTCAGGAGGACGCGGGAACCGCGCAGCCCGACGTGGTCACCGGGAGGGGGGCCGGGACGCCCAGCGTCGGGATGCCGAGGAGGACGCCCTTCGGCTGCGCCGGAGCCGCGTTGCGCTTCTCCCAGGCGTCGCCCGCGCGCGTGCGGCGTACCGCTCCGGTCGGGCCCTCTGCGAGGAGGTGGTGCGGAGCCGCGTAGGTGATCTCGACGGTCACCACGTCACCCGGCCGGACCTCGTCCGCCGGCTTGGTGAAGTGGACGAGCCGGTTGTCGGGGGCCCGGCCGGACAGCCGGTGCGTGGCGCCGTCCTTGCGGCCCTCTCCCTCCGCGACCATGACCTCCAGGGTGCGGCCGACCTGCTTCTTGTTCTCGCTCCAGGAGATCTCCTCCTGGAGGGCGACCAGGCGCATGTACCGCTCCTGGACGACCTCCTTGGGGATCTGCCCCTCCATGTCCGCGGCCGGGGTGCCCGGGCGCTTGGAGTACTGGAAGGTGAACGCGTTCGCGAAACGGGCCTCGCGCACCGCGTGCATCGTCTGCTGGAAGTCCTCCTCGGTCTCGCCGGGGAAGCCCACGATGATGTCGGTGGAGATCGCCGCGTGCGGGATGGCGGCACGGACCTTCTCGATGATGCCGAGGAAGCGCTCCTGGCGGTACGAGCGGCGCATCGCCTTCAGGATCGTGTCCGATCCGGACTGCATGGGCATGTGCAGCTGGGGCATCACGTTCGGGGTCTCGGCCATCGCCGCGATCACGTCGTCCGTGAAGTCGCGCGGGTGCGGGGAGGTGAAGCGGACCCGTTCCAGGCCTTCGATGGCGCCGCAGGCGCGCAGCAGCTTGGAGAAGGCCTCGCGGTCGCCGAGGTCGGAGCCGTAGGCGTTGACGTTCTGGCCGAGCAGGGTGATCTCGGAGACGCCCTCGGCGACGAGGGCCTCGACCTCGGCGAGGATGTCGCCGGGGCGGCGGTCCTCCTCCTTGCCGCGCAGGGCCGGGACGATGCAGAACGTGCAGGTGTTGTTGCAGCCCACGGAGATCGAGACCCAGGCGGCGTACGCGGACTCGCGCCGGGTCGGCAGCGTGGAGGGGAAGGCCTCCAGCGACTCGGCGATCTCGACCTGCGCCTCTTCCTGGATGCGGGCGCGCTCCAGCAGGACCGGCAGCTTGCCGATGTTGTGCGTGCCGAAGACGACGTCGACCCAGGGGGCGCGGGCCACGATCGTGTCGCGGTCCTTCTGCGCGAGGCAGCCGCCGACGGCGATCTGCATGCCGGGGCGCTTGGTCTTCATGGGGGCGAGGCGGCCGAGGTTGCCGTAGAGCTTGTTGTCGGCGTTCTCGCGGACGGCGCAGGTGTTGAAGACGACGACGTCGGCGTCGCCGTCGGACCCCTCGGGGGCGCGGACGTACCCGGCGTCCTCCAGCAGACCGGACAGCCGCTCGGAGTCGTGCACGTTCATCTGGCACCCGTAGGTGCGCACCTCGTAACTTCTGGTCACGACGGGCTGTGCTTCGTCCACGGCTTCACTCCTGGTGTCGGGGTTGCCGACACTGCGGCCCTCGCTGCTCATGCAACAAGGGTAAGGGCGCGCTCCGGGGCGTTCCGTCGCGCGGCGGGGTCCGGGGCCGGGCCGGGGGGCTGACGGCCGCCCGCCGCCGGGCCGGGAGGGCGGGCCGTGACAGGAGGGCGGGGCGGTGGCAGGATCGCTGCATGCCTCTCGTACCGCCCCGGATCAGCAGGCGCCATGCCCTGCGGGCCCTGGTGGCCGTGCTGGCCGTGCTCTGCGCCCTCGTCTGGTGGCTGCGGCCCTTCGGGGAGCCGGAGCTCAAGGGCGACCTCACGTTGAGCACCGGCGTCCAGACCGGCGTCTACCACCGCTACGGGCAGCTGCTGGAGCAGGCGCTCGCCGAGGACATGCCCGAGATGCGCGTCCGGCTGGAGACCAGCGAGGGCTCGCAGCAGAACCTGCAGCGGGTGGCCGCCGGCGAAGCGGACTTCACGGTCGCGACGGCGGACGCGGTGGCCAAGTACCGCATCGACCGCAAGGCGGGCGCGGAGCGGCTGCGCGGCTGCGC
Organism: Streptomyces sp. NPDC054961; assembly: GCF_053609145.1. Classification (NCBI taxonomy): domain Bacteria; kingdom Bacillati; phylum Actinomycetota; class Actinomycetes; order Kitasatosporales; family Streptomycetaceae; genus Streptomyces; species Streptomyces sp. NPDC054961. The sequence goes on from NZ_JBSGWY010000064.1 coordinate 21,047, forward strand.
CCGGCTCTACGACGACTACGTGCAGCTGGTGGTGCCCGCCGGGTCGCCGGTCCAGTCGGCGCGGGACCTGCGCGGCAAGCGGGTCGCGATCGGCCAGAACGGTTCGGGGGTGCGGCTGATCTCGGAGCGGCTGCTCACGGCGGCGGGGCTGGACCCGGTCCGCGACATCACGCCGGTGGCCATAGGCATCGACACGATGCCGGCGGAGCTGGAGGCCGGCCGGATCGACGCGTTCTTCTGGTCGGGCGGACTCCCGACCAATGCCGTGCGCGAGCTGTCGGAGCGCTTCGAGATCCGGCTCGTCCAGCTCGGGGACCTGGTGGAGGCGCTCCAGGCCAGCGGCAGCCCGGCCCGCTACTACCGGGCCGCGGTGATGCCGCAGGACGCGTACGCGCGGGCCCGCAACACCTCGGCGGTGGCCACCGTGGCGGTGCCGAACCTGCTGGTGACCCGGGACGACACGGGAGCCGAGCTGACGGAGCAGTTCACCCGCACCGTGATCCTCAGCCGGGACCGGATCGGGCACCAGGTGCACGCGGCGCAGCTGGTGGACCTGCGGACGGCGATCTACACGGATCCGCTGTCGCTGCACGAGGGCGCGGCACGGTACTACCGCTCCGTCAAGCCGTAGCGGCGGGACCCGCGCCCGGTGCCCGGCTCCCGGAGCCGGGGTTCCCCGGAGCCGGCTTCCCGGCCCCGGGCGCGGCTCATGACGGCAGCAGCATCGTCGCGGCCGCGGCCGCGCCGATCAGGCCCGCGTGCGTGCCCAGGCTCGCCGGGACCACCTGGAGGTCCCGTACGAACGACAGGGTCGCGTACGAGGCCAGGTGCGCCCGGACCGGGCCGAAGAGGGTGTCCCCGGAGGCGGCCACCCCGCCTCCGATGACGGCGATGTCGGTCTCGACGAGGGTGGCCGTGGCCGCGATCGCCGCGGCCAGCGCACGGCCCGCGCGGTCGAAGGCGGCCAGCGCGACGGGGTCGCCGGCCCGCGCGGCCGCGGCCACGCCCGCCGCGGTGGGGTCCGCGTCCGGGGACCAGCCCTGCGCCAGCGCCCAGCGGGCGATCGCGGTGCCGGAGGCGAGGGACTCCACGCAGCCCCGGCCGCCGCAGGCGCACGGCTCACCGTCGAAGGCGACGCTGATGTGGCCGATGTGGCCCGCGTTCCCGGTGGGGCCGGGGTGGAGCTGGTTGTTCAGGACGAGGCCGCCGCCGACCCCGGTGGAGACCACCATGCAGAGCGCGTTGGCGTGCCCGCGGGCCGCGCCCAGCCAGTGCTCGGCTGCGGTCATCGCCACGCCGTCGCCCGCCAGCACCGTCGGGATCCGCGCCCCGTGCCCCGCGAGTTCCGCCTCCACCCGCGCCTGGACGGGGTAACCGCGCCAGGCGGTGATGTTCACCGGGCTGACCGTGCCGAGCACGGAGTCCACCGGACCGGCGCTGCCGATCCCGCAGCGCACCACCGAGGGCCAGAGCGGGGACTGCGCGAGCTCGGCCACCACCTCGGCGACGGCCGTGAAGACGGTGTCCGCGTCCGTGCCGCGCGGGGTCGGGCGCCGGGTGGTGGCCGTCATCGCGCCGTCGGAGTCCACCAGCGCGCCGGCGATCTTCGTGCCCCCGATGTCGATCGCGACCGTCAGGCCGGATTCGCCTCCCGCGTCGGCGCGGGGGCCGGGAAACGCGGAGGTCGGTGCGGGGGTGGGAAGGGGAGGGGTCACGGGGGCGCTCCAGGGAGGGGTCCGGAAATTCAGTATGCGGCCGGCGGCGGCGCCGTACTCTCGCGGGGCTCCAGCCGGGGCCGCTCGCCCTCGCGGGACCCCGGCGCGCTCCCCGCCAGGACGGCGAGGAGTTCCTCGGCCGCGAGCCGGCCGAAGCCCGCGGTGTCCCGGACGAGCGCGGTGAGCCGCGGGTGGGTGACCCGGCAGAGCGCGGAGTCGTCCCAGGCCACGAGGGAGAGCCGGCCCGGCACGGGAATGCCCAGCTCGGCGGCGACGGCGGCGCCCGCCACCGCCATCACGTCGTTGTCGTAGACGATCGCGGTCGGCGGGCGCGGGTCGGCCAGGATCCGCCGGGTGGCTGCGGCGCCCTCGGCGTCGGAGTAGTCGGTGGGGACCGAGCGCACCTGGCCGGGGCCCAGACCGAGCCGCTCCGCCTCGGCGCGCAGCGAGTGGATCCGGCGCTCGGTGTGGGCGAACTCGGGCAGACCGGCCACGTGGGCGATCCGGCGGTGCCCGAGGCCGTACAGGTGGCCGAGCACCTGGGCCATGGCGCCCGCGTCGTCCGCCCAGACGGCCGGCAGGGCGCAGGGCGGGCTGGTCTCGCCCACCGTGACGGCGGGCAGGGCGAGCTGTTCGAGGAGGGCCGGGCGCGGGTCGCCGGACCGCGGGTCGACGACGATGACCCCGTCCACGCGCCGTTCGGCCCACCAGCGGCGGTAGACGGCGCATTCGGCGTCGAGGTCCGCGACGACCTGGAAGAGCAGGCCGATCCGGCCGGCGGCCAGGACCTCCTGGATGCCGGAGACCAGCTGGAGGAAGAACGACTCGACGCCGAGGGTGTGCGCGGGCCGGGCGAGGACCAGCCCGACGACGCCGGACCGTTCGCCGGAGAGGGCGCGGGCGGCGCTGTTGGGCTGCCAGCCGAGCTCCTCGGCGACCCGGCGGATCCGGGCGCGGGTGTCCTGGGAGACTCCCGGCCGGTTGTTGAGCGCGAAGGAGACGGCGCTCTCGGACACCCCCGCCTGCCGGGCGATGTCCTTGATGGTGGGTCTGCGGGCCATGGCCTGTCTCATCCCTCGCTGACGTGGACGGCAATGGCCGGACCGTACGCGATCCTGCCCTGGCAGACCGCCTTGACCAGCATCCAGTACTCCCCCGCCGGGGTGCCGAGCGGCGGCCGCACCTCGAAGACGGCCTCGGTCCCGCCCTCCGCCGGCACCTCGACCGGCTGTACGGCGGGGGCCGTCAGCTGCCAGGTGCCGTACGGGGACACGGCGTACGCCTGGCCCGTCAGGGCGGAGCGGATGCCGGTGGAGCCGATCCGCGCCCGGACGCGCGCCCGCGCGCCGGGGGCGACGGTGACGCTCCGCTCGGGCGCCTCCACCCACAGCCCGGCCCGGCCGGCGGGGGCCGGTCCGGAGTCGGTGGGGGGACCGGGCACGGGGACGGGGACGGCGGCGGAAACGGGTACAGGGGCGGTGGCGGGGACGGGGACGGTGACGGTGAGGACGTCCTCGAACGTGCCCGCCGGGGTGGTGGCGAGGATCCGGACCAGGTGTTCGCCCGGTTCGGCCCCCGCCGCCGGCTCCACGGTCAGCGGCAGCACGACGTGGCCGCCGGCCGGCAGCTCGGCGTGCCTGTGGGTCCATGAGCTCTTCCAGCCCTCCGGGGCCCGTACCTCCAGCGCGACCGGCCCGCCGGACCCGTGCGCGGCGACGGTGACCTTCGCGTCGGACCCGGTCCCGTCACACGTCACCGCGTACGGGGCGTTCCCCAGCGGGGCCGTCCCGGTGTTGTGCAGCCAGTACCGGCTGAACAGCACCGGCTGGTGCTCCTCCCGCTCCCCCTCCCGCAGCGGCATGCCCGATTCCGCGCGCAACAGCAGCGTGGTCGTCGCGGCGCCCTGGATCTCTCCGTCGAAGGCGCCGGTCGGCCGGTCCAGCAGATCGGCCTCGGCGGCCGGATCCGTCGGCCACAGCGTCCCGGCCGTCGCCGGGCGGCCGTGCGTCTCGCGCAGCCGGACCGCGAGGTCGCCGGAGCCCTCGGCCCGCTTCACCGCCTCGATCAGCACCCGGTCGGCCGGCTCCACGCCGAGCAGCGAACGCGCAGGGGGCCGGGGGCCTTCGCCGGGAGCGGCCGTGACGGCGGTGAGCGGCTTGTTGAACTCCCGCCCCCGGCGCACGAGGTCCACCGCGCGCCAGTCCCCGGAGCCCGCGACGAGTGCGTGCTCGAAGACGTGGGTCCAGTGCTGGAGCTGGAAGGAGCTGCCGTCGGGGGCGGTGCGCCGCGGAGGGTCCATCCACGCTCCGCTCGGCCGGCCGGTACAGGACCGCATCAGGGTGCTGTGCAGGCGCCCGGCGGTGTCGACGGCGAAGCTGGGCGTGCCGCGCACCAGGACCCCGACGGTACGGTCCGCGTACGCCTCCCCGTGCGGGTACGTCGCCCCGTCCGGGTACGCCTCCCCGTCCGCGTACGTCGCCCCGTCCGCGTACGTCGCCTCCTGCGGGGCCGTCGCCTCCAGCCGGCCCGACTCCGCCACGGCGCGGGCGAGTTCCGCCGCGGGCCCGGTCAGGACCAGGACCGGGAGGTCCCGGATCCCGGTCAGGTCGCAGCCGGGGCTCCACAGCGGGCGGAGCCCCGCGCGGGCCGGTACCCACACCCGCGCGTGCTCCCGTACGGCCTTCGCGTACGCGGGACCGGCCGACTCCAGCAGCTCCGCCGTGAACGGGTTCTCCTCGGGCCCGCCGAGTGCGATGCGGAAATCGGGCAGGCTGCTGTCCACCGCCAGGTCGCCCCAGCGCGGGCCGCCCGGCCGGGTCGGGGTCGCGGTGACCCCGTGCCGGCCCAGCGCGATGACCAGCTCCCGCAGACCCTCGCAGGGCCCCGGGCCGGGGAGCACGATCTCGGCCGCGCCCAGCGCCCGGCCGCCCGGACCGGTCATCGGCGCCGACAGCGCGAACCAGTTCAGGCAGGAGCTGTCCAGGGTCCACGGGGCCCGCGTGCGGTCGGCCCCGGCGTCCGCCTCGGGGAAGGCGAACCCGCGCCCCACCACGGCGGCCGCCGTCTCCGCGACCGGCAGCGCGCCGGGCACGTCGGCCGGGATCCGCAGCCGCAGCAGTTGATCGGAGCCGTCGAACGCGTGGACCGTCGTGGTGAGTTCCGCCCGGTCCAGGCCGTCCCAGAGGGTGGTGGTCCGGGTCCAGCGGACCGGCCCGGTCCGTCCGGTGGACACGATGCGCGAGCCGATCGGCCCGCGCTCCGCGCGGCAGGACCGGGCCGCGGCGGAGCTTGAGCCGGTGTCCGGCCCCTTGGGCAGCAGGTGCCAGGGGCCCTCTTCGAAGAAGGGGTGCCGGTCGTACTCCTCCTGCACCACCAGTTCGTCCACTTCTCCGGCGGTGAGCAGCTCCTGCCCGGTGCGCCGGTCGAGCAGCCGGGCGAGGCCGCCGCCGCGCGCGGGGTCGGCCTCGGCGCGCAGGAACTCGTTCTGGACGGCTGGCCCCGCCGACGGCTCCGACGGCTCCGCGGGCTCCCAGCCGCCGGAGACGGGCAGCGGGGAGGCGGCGAGCCACCAGGTGCGGTGACCCAGCGAGGGGACGTCCCGGGCGAGGAAGACCACGTTCGCCACGTGGCCGTCGACGGACTCGAGGTGGACGGGCGCGCCGCGGCCCGCGTCGTCGAGGACGGTGATCCGCTCGGCGCGGGCTGCGGCGCGAGCGTCGGCGCACGGATCGGCGCGGGCTTCGGCACGGGCTTCGGCGCAGGCGTCGCCACGAACGTCGGCACGGGCGTCGCACGCGGCGCCGGGGCCGAGGCCCAGTGCCGCCAGGTCGACGCTCGTACGGACCAGATCGGTGCGGGTCCACGACACCGGGTTGAACACGGTGACGGCGAGCGGGCCGGGGCCCCGGGTGTCGGCCGCGGCGGTCAGCGCGCGCAGCGCTTCGTCCCGTACCCCGGCCGCCAGGTCGTGGGCCTCGCGCCACGTCGGGAGCAGGTCGAGGTAGACCTGGTCGGAGAAGGTCCCGGTCACGGCGTCGTGGTGGGCGGCGTGCAACAGGTGGCGCCAGGCCTTGGACAGGGTCTGGGCGGGGTAGTCGGCCAGACCTTCGGAGCAGGCGAGGGCGGCGAAGGCCTCGGCCTGTTCGAGGAGGTTCTCGGCCGAACGGTGGGCCTGCTTCACGTCGGCGTACGTGACGTCCTTGCCGGTGTAGACGGGCCCCATCTCCCGGGTGACGGGCAGCGGTTGCTCGCCGCGCGCCGCGAGTTCGGCCCGGACGGCGTCGAAGTGGGCGCGCGGGCCGCTGTGTTCCATGCGGGGCCAGCGGTAGCGGCGGTTCCAGGCGTGCTGCACCTCCAGGCCCCAGCGGTGCGGCCAGGAGAAGTCGGTGCCCATCGGGATCAGCACGTTCTTCGTGGCGGCGACGGTGCGCAGCAGCTCGTAGAGGTCGAGGAGCTGTGCGGCGGCGGCCTCGGCGTCCGGTGCCCGGTGAGAGGACCAGCCGGCGGAGTAGTGCGCGGGCAGGTAGTGCAGGAGCAGGCCCTGGCCGCCGGGTGCGATCCACTCGTACTCGGCGGGCAGTTGCATGGCGGTGGGGGCGCGCAGTTCCTCGCCCCAGGTGTCCATCATCGGGCCCCACTGGTGGTGGGGGCCGCGGGCGAGGACGGCGGAGTCGAGGCCGGCGCCGGCCATCAGGGCGGGGAAGGACGGGTCGTGGCCGAAGACGTCGAGCTGCCAGGCCGTGCGCGGGTCGGCACCGAGGGTGCCGCGGTGCAGGGCGAGTCCGTGGACGGCGCTGCGGACGGTGGTCTCGGCGGAAGTGAGGGTGGTGGAGGGCTCGTTGTAGGTGCCTCCGACGATCTCGACGCGGCCTTCGGCGATCAGCGCGCGCAGTGCGTCGCGTTCGCCGGGGTGGGTGTCCCAGTAGGGCTTGAGGTAGTCGACCTCGGAGAGCACGAAGCGGTACGCCGGGTCCTCGCGCGCCTGCTGGAGGTGGAGCGGGACGAGGGTGAAGGCGGGAACGCCCGTGTACTCCCAGCCGCGTTCGGGCTCGCCGGGGCCCAGGGGGGCGTCCCAGAGGGCGGTGTAGGCGGCCTGGGTGTTCCACCACAGGGGGTCGTAGTGGAAGTGCGGGACGAGGCGGACGGTCCAGCCGGGTTCGGCGACGGCGAGGCCGAAGGCGCGCTCGGCCAGCGGCCGGCCCGCGGGGGTGGTGACGCGGACGGCGGCGGGCAGGAAGGTGCCGGGGGCGGCGCCGCCGGTGCGGACGGCGACCTCGACGGTGGACTCGACGCCCCGGCCGGCGGCGGGCTCCCGTCCGCTCCCGAAGGCGTCGGCGGTGTCGGCCCGCACGATGCGCGGGTGCGCGGTGGTGACGCCCTCGCCGTGCACGGCCACGTGCAGCGGTCCGGCCGGGCGCGTCCTGCGGATGCGCACACGGATGACCTGCTCGGGGGTTTCCGCCGGGCCGCTGAAGAGGGCCGGGGCGGTGACCGCCGTGACCGTAATTCCGCTGTCCATTTCCGCATACTTCCCTTGTGCGACCATACCGCGCAACGAAAACTAAACCGCATTAGTGGTCCTAGCTTCAGGCGACCGTAACCCTGCTGTCAACGGCACTGAAGCGCATAAGTACCGACGTCCGGGCGGGCGGGACTTCACGCCTTCCGCATCGGGAGGTCCGGACGCAGGGGCCCTGTTGACTTCACCCGGTGCGCGCGGCAGGTTATGGGTCATTCCGCGAATTCACCCTGAACTCCAGGACCCTTCATGCACGACGGCACCGCCGCCACCGCACCCGCCCGCAGCCTCCGTTTCGGCGCGAACTACACGCCGACGCGCGGCTGGTTCCACCACTGGCTCGACTTCGACCTCGCCGAGGTCGAGGCCGATCTCGACTCGATCGCCGGGCTCGGCCTGGACCACGTGCGGGTCTTCCCCCTGTGGCCGCTCTTCCAGCCGAACCGGACCCTGATCCGGCCGCGCGCCGTCGAGCAGCTCGTCGCGCTCGCCGACGCCGCCGCCGAGCGCGGGCTCGACGTGAACGTGGACGGCCTCCAGGGGCACCTGTCGAGCTTCGACTTCCTGCCCGCCTGGACCGGCACCTGGCACCGCCGGAACATCTTCAGCGATCCCCAGGTGGTCGCCGGGCAGGAGGAGTACCTGCGCACGCTCGCCGCCGCCCTCGCGGACCGGCCGAACTTCCTCGGCATGACGGTCGGCAACGAGATCAACCAGTTCTCCGACGACCCGCACCCCTCACCCGACCGGATCACGCGGGAGCAGGCCGGGCGGTGGCTGGAGCGGATGCTCGCCGCCTGCGAGGAGGGCGCGCCGGGCCTCCTGCACCTGCACGCCGAGTACGACGCCGCCTGGTACCGGGACGGGCACCCCTTCACCGCCGCCCAGGCGGCCCGTCTCGGCGGCGCCACCGCCGTGCACTCGTGGGTGTTCAACGGCACCGCCCAGCGCCACGGCCGCACCGGTACGGCCACCGAGCACCACGCCGCGTACCTGATCGAGCTCTCCAAGGCCTGGGCCCGCGATCCGCACCGCCCGGTGTGGCTCCAGGAAGTGGGCGCGCCCGCGCCGCTGATCGGGCCCGGGCACGCGGCCTCCTTCAGCGGGGCGACCGTCGCGAACGCGCTGGACTGCCCGGACCTCTGGGGCGTGACCTGGTGGTGCTCGCACGACGTGTCCCGGGAGCTCGCCGACTTCCCGGAGCTGGAGTACGGCCTCGGCCTGCTCACCAACGACCGCCGCACGAAGCCCGCGGGCGAGGTGATCGCCCGGATCGCCGCCGAGTGGCGGGGCCGCGAGCACCGGCCTCCGGTGCGTTCCACCGCGCTGGCCGTGGACGTGGGCGGGGCCGAGGCCGCACCGAACCGCTCGGTCTGCGCACCCGGCGGAGCCTTCTTCGAGGCCTGGGCGGAGCTCACGGCGCGGGGGGTCCGCCCGGCGGTGGTCCTGGCCGAGCTCGCCGGGGACGCGGAGCACCTGGCCGCGCGCGGCATCACCGAGGTACTGCACCCGTCCGACGTTCCCATCCGGGCCTGACCGTCCCTTACGGAGGATCCCGCATGTCCGAGACCGACAACGGCGTCGCCCCTCGTACCACCCCGACCGACCGGTCCGCCCCGACCGACCGGTCCCCCTCGACCGAGCGATCCGCCCCGACCGACCGGTCCCCCTCGACCGACCGGTCCGCCCCGGCCACCGCCGCCCGCGCCACCCGCGCCGGCCGCGCCCCGACGGCGGCCCCGGCACGGCCGACCCGGCGCGGGGTGGGCCGCGCCCGGGGCGGGGCGGGGGCGGCGGGGGGGGGCGCCCCCCCGGG
>NZ_JBSGWY010000065.1:0-23005 GCF_053609145.1 Streptomyces sp. NPDC054961
ACTGAACGCCTTCGACATCACCTTCGACGGCCGGCTCTCCGCAGCACGTCAGTAACCTTCAACTACCCGAGTTACACCGCTCGTTTGACAGACCCCCCAGCTGGGGGGATCGCCGGGACGGCCTTGCTCGGGTAAGCGGAGAGGATAAGGTCACGGAGGTACTTTCCATATAGTTTGGGGTGGTTATGTCGCATCAGATACGGGTGGGTGTCCGGCTGGTGACGGCCGTTTTGCTGGTTGGTGGTCTTGCGGGCTGCAATCCGGGGGTGACGGTCGGCGGTGACGCGAAGCCGTCCCCGCCCGGGCAGGGACCGGCGGGAGAGCAGGGTGCGCCGGCGGTACGGGCGCTTCCGGGTCTGTCGACGACGGCGGTGGCCCGCACCCAGCTCGGCGGGCTGAAGGTCGCCGCCCAGCAGACGATGACCGGTTATAGCAGGGCCAAGTTCACGCACTGGGCCGGGCAGGGTGACGGGTGTGACACCCGCGAGGTCGTCCTCGAGAGGGCTGGGAAGGCCGTGAAACGCGACAGCGAGTGCAAGCCCGTTTCGGGTACCTGGGTTTCCGTCTACGACGGGGTCACGGTCACCGATGCGGGGAAGCTCGACATCGACCACATGGTGCCTTTGGCGAATGCCTGGCGTTCGGGGGCCGGTTCCTGGACGGCCGAGCGCCGCAAGGAATTTGCGAACGACCTCACCCGCCCCCAGCTGCTTGCGGTGTCGGCGGCAACGAACCGGGCCAAGGGCGACCAAGGCCCCGACGAGTGGCAGCCCCCGGCCAAGACCTACTGGTGCACGTACGCCACGGCGTGGACGAACGTGAAGAGCGCCTACCAGCTCACCGTCACCCAGGCGGAGAAGACCAAGCTGACCGCAATGCTGGAGATGTGCCCCTCATGACCACCCACCAGCCAGACGACAAGGCCCGCCCCGGTGGCAGGTCCGACGGGGCGGTTCCGCTGACCTCCCACGCCCGGCGGGGCGATGGCCGAGGAGGTCGGTGTTATCACCGGCGACGTCTCCCTGACGACTGAGGCCGGCCCGGATGGCATGGTCCAGGTCCGTATCCAGTACACCGGCGCGGACGAGTGGTACACCCTCACCGGCAGCCCAGCCCCGCTCCCACCCGAAGGCCTTGCCGCGTTCCACGAGCGCGTCGTCGAAGCCGTCCAGGCAGGCGGCGCTGCCGAAGTCCCCCATCCCTAGTACTCCAGCTGTAGATAACGATCATGCTTTGCCCGCGGCTTGACGGCTGTAGTGGCTGGCCCGAGAACGGGCTTGATGACGACGCCGCCAGTGGGACCAGCGGAGCCAGTGGTCGGCCGCGTGAACAGGTCGGCCGACCAAGGCGATGAAGAGCCGCTGGATTTCGTTGCAGGTCAGCGGGATCAGGTCGTCGGGGCCGGGGCGGAGACGGTGCTCGTGGGCGCGGACGACGGCCAGGAAGGCGTGGGCGAGCATGGCGAGGGTGACCCAGCGGGACCAGGACGTGTAGCGGCGGAGCTGGTGCTCGTCCAGTCCGGCCAGACCTTTTCCGGACTGGAACGTCTCTTCGACCCGCCAGCGGGATCCCGCGACCCGCACCAGGGTTGTCAGGGGTACCGGCTTGGGTGAGTAGCAGCGGTAGTAGGCGAGTTCGCGGGTGGTTCGGTTGCGGCGGATCAGCAGGTGGCGGTGGCCTGGCGCGGTGCTGGGCAGGTCGATGTGGGCCCAGTCGTAGAAGCGGTGTCCTTTGGCTCCGGCTCCGGCGGACAGCTTTTGCCAGGCTCGCTTGGGGAGCTTCTTGGCCAAGTTGTCCGCGCGGAACTTACCCGCCCCGGTGGTGACCTCGTGGGTGCGGGCCACTGCGAGCACGTATCCGGTGACGCGGTCTTCCAGGGCGGCGCGCAGGGTGGGGTTGCCGCCGTAGACCTCGTCTCCGGCTACCCAGGGTGCGTGGTGGCCGGAGTCCAGGAATCGCGTGATCATGCGGGTGGCCAGTTCGGGTTTGGTGGCGAACGTGGTGTCCGGGTCGAGTCCGGCGGCCCGGCAGCGGTCGGGCAGGTCGGTCCACGAGCGCGGGATGTAGAGCTCTCGATCCAGTGCGGCGTGTCCGTGCCGGCCTGCGTAGGCGAGGTAGACGGCGACTTGGGAGTTCTCGATTTTCCCCGCGGTGCCGGTGTATTGGCGCTGTACGCCGACGGTGTGGATGCCCTTCTTCACGTCGCCGGTCTCGTCGACCACGAGCACTGCCTGGTCGTCGTGCAGGTGCTCGACCACGTAGTCGCGCAGGTCGTCACGGACGACGTCGGCGTCCCACTTGGCGCGGCTCAGCAGGTGCTGCATGGCGTCCGGAGTGGCCTCCCCGGCCCATTCGGCGATGGTCCAGCAGTTCTTCCGCGGCAGGTCCGCGAGCAGTCCCAGCACCAGATTCCGTATTCGGCGTCGGGGTTCGACCCGTGCGAACCGGCCTGCGATGCGGTCCATCAGGCCCTCGAACGCTTCCTGCCAGCGGGCAGCGTCTACGCTGTGACCTGCGGCCACCGCGTGATCGTTTGTCTTCACACACCGATGATCAACGGTGGCCGCACCTGTCAGAGCCAGCAGGGCGGAAAGGCTCGTAGAAGGAGTCGCAGTGCTGGGGTTGCTGGGCTTCTACGACGAACTGGACGACCGCTCCGGGCAGCCGAGCGGATCGATCCGCGACGCCGTCGGGTCCGTCGGCGAGCCGGACGAGGCGGACGTGGTGGCCTACCTCGACGCCGGCCACGTCCTGATCGACGTCATGGAAGCCGGACACGACGTCATCACCGGCAGCACCCACCGGCACTCTCCGGGATGCTCCTCCCTGGTGACCGACGGCACCTGGTTGTGGCGCCAGGACTTCCCGCACTACCTGGAAGCCCACCACGTTGCGCTGCCCGGGATGTTCCTCGAACACGTCCGCAGCCTGAACTACCAGATGCCCACCATCGCCGTCGCGCAGTTCGCTCCGCACTACGACGAGACCATGCCCCTGGTCGGATGGGCCTCGGCTGTCCCGTGGCGATCGACGGCGACCACGCTCGTGCCTGAACTACGAGTAGTGACCAGCAAAGCCCAGTTCGACGCGACGATGCTGGACCAGGACCGGAACCGGCCACACGGCAGCTGGGGCAGGGCTGATTCATAGTCCTGGCTGCTTGGAGAATCGGCAGGTCACAGGCATGTGACGGACCTTCACTCCACCAGTTCCGCACGCAACGAAGCTCCGATGATCAAGGGGACCTCCAAGTCGCCCGATCACCGGAGCCCCGATGTGCCGTCAGTCTGCCACCGTCTGTCTGATCAAGTCGCCTTCGCGTGAACACCGTGAACTTCCCGGCATGGCGGCGCGGCTGGCCTCCCTGCCAGATCCACGCGCCCGGCGGGGCCGGCGTCATAGCCTCGCCTCGGTGTTACTGACCGCCGCGTGCGCGGTGCTGGCCGGAGCCCGCTCCTATATCGCGATCGGGCAGTGGGCCCGCCACGCGCCCCAGGACACCTTCTCCCGCCTGGGGTTTCATCCGCGCGGCCCCCTCGGGGTCCGCCGCGCGGCCTCTGTGTCGACCGTGCGCCGGGTGCTGGCCGGGGTGTGTCCCGGCGGCCTCGCCGACCTCCTCGGCCACAGCCCGGCCGGCACTGAATCAGTCGCGGTGGACGGCAAGAGTGCCCGCGGTTCACGCACCGAGGTGGCTCCGGCCGCCCACCTCCTGTCCGCCGTCACGGCCGCGGGCCGCACCGTCAGCCAGCTGAGGGTGCCGGACAAAACCAATGAAATAACCGCGTTCACCGCCCTGTTGGACCCGTTCGACCTGACCGGCACCGTGGTAACCGCCGACGCTCTCCACACGCAGCGCGAACACGCGAAATGGCTGGTCGAGGCCAAGAACGCGCACTACCTCCTGGTGGTCAAGGGCAATCAGCCGAGACTCCACGCCGCGGTCAGATCCCTCCCCGGGAAGGAGGTGACCGCCCGCCGCTACGACCGCGAGGCCGGTCACGGCCGACGCGAGACCCGCTCGCTACGCACGCTTACCGTCACCGGTCTCGGCCTGGACTTCCCCCACGTCGTCCAGGCGGTGAAGATCCTGCGGCACCGCACCGATCTGAAGACCGGCAAGGTCACCCGGCAGACCATCCACGCCATCACCGACATGACCGCACGCGAGGCATCACCACAGCTCATCGGCCGTATCGCCAGAGCGCAGTGGGGCATCGAGGCCGTCCACCACGTCAGGGACACAACGTTCGCGGAGGACGCTTCAAAGATCCGCACCGGACACGGACCGGAGAACATGGCCACCCTCCGAAACCTCGCGATCAACATCCTCCGCGACGTCGGCCACCGCAACATCGCCGCCGGACTCCGAGAGGTCTCCTACACACCCTTCGTTCGCCCGCTCGACCTACTCGAACTGCCCCTGACCTGCAACGGGACATGACCAACCAGACTATGAATTAGCCCTGGGCCGGCGCCAGCGAAGTGCCGCTGCAGTGTCCGGTCGGTCGGCGACCATCGCTGCGTGGTCCGCAGGATCCGCTGGATTTGGGCCGGGGTGCGGACGGGGCTCTCCTTCTTCAGTGCGGCTGCCAGGTCCTGAACTTTCCACGGGGCCCGCAGGGTGACCTGCTGCTGGGCCGGGACCAGCGCGGGGAGACCGGCCGCGCGGTAGTGGCGGACCCGGCGGTCAAGGGTGCCGCGGGCAACCTTCACCTGCCGGCCGAACGGGTCGGTGTGCTCTTTCGCGGTCGGCGCGCGGGATTGACCAACGGGTCGGCATTGCCCATCACCCCCGCTGGGGCCTGGGGCCTGCCGATCAATAACTCTTCGGTTTTCGTGGGCTGTTGGGTCGTAGGATGCGGGGGTGTCGGAGGCAGAGCTGGTGGATGCGTTCGGGCTGTTGCTGCCGCATCTCGATGAGCGTCAGCAGCGCCTGACACTGGGCGCCGCGGCCCGCGTTCTGGGCCACGGCGGGATCCGCATGGTGGCCGGAGCGGCCGGAGCGGCCGGGGTGGCCGAGTCCACGGTGTCGCGCGGGAAGCGGGAGCTGGAGCACGCGGAGGAGCACGCTGGCCGGGTCCGGGCACCGGGCGCGGGTCGGAAGCCCTTGCGAGAGGCCGATCCGGGGCTGGTGCCCGCGTTGCTGGCGCTGGTCGAGCCGGACCAGCGCGGCGACCCGGAATCTTTGCTGCTGTGGACGGTGAAGTCCACCCGGAATCTGGCGGCCGAGCTGACGCGTCAGGGGCACCGGGTCGCTTCGGACACGGTGGCCACTCTGTTGAAGGCGGAGGGCTTTCCCCTGCAGGGCACCTCGAGGACCACCGAGGGGGCCCGGCATCCGGACCGGGACGCCCAGTTCCGCTACATCAACGACCAGGTCACGGCGTACCTCGCCGACGGGCAGCCGGTCATCAGCGTGGATGCCAAGAAGAAGGAGACGCTGGGAAACTACGCGGTCATCGGACGCGAGTGGCATCGCGCCGGACAGCCGGTGCAGGTCCGCGCGCACGACTTCCCTGAGAAGGGTGCCCAGAAAGCGGTGCCGTACGGGATCTACGACATCGGCGCGGATACCGGCTGGGTGTCGGTGGGCTCCGACGGGGACACCTCTGCGTTCGCGATGGCCACTTTGCGCCGCTGGTGGAACGGTGAGGGGCGCCGCCGCTACCCGCACGCTTCTCGCCTGCTGGTCACCGCCGACGCCGGAGGCTCCAACGGCTACCGTGTGCGTGCCTGGAAGAAGGAACTCGCCGATTTCACCTATGAGTCGGGCCTTGATGTGACTGTCTGTCACTTTCCACCTGGGAACATCGAAGTGGAACAAAATAGAGCACCGGCTGTTCTCACAGATCAGCATCAACTGGCGTGGCAAGCCCCTGACCAGCCACGAAGTCGTCGTCAGCACCATCGGAGCGACCACGACACACAGCGGGCTGTCCGTCCACGCCGAGCTCGACCCCGGCACCTACCCCACGGGCGTCACCGTCCCCGACACCGTCATGGAGCGCCTGCCCCTGACGCCGCACGAGTGGCACGGCACGTGGAACTACACGTTGCGCCCCGAACCGCTTGCTCCCGAACCGCCCCCGCCCAGCCCCGAGTTCGGGCGCTTTCCCACCGGGGACAAGCTCCCCGCCTGGCTGCGGCACCCCACCCTCACCGGACTCGACCCCGCCGCCTTTGACGATCTCGCCGTCCGCTACCGAGCCTGGCGTGCCGAGCACCCGCCGATCTTCCTGCCCGGGAAACGCCCCGACGGCGGCCCCGGCGCCGGCGGCAGACGGCTCTCCGTCTCCGACCAGCTTGTCGTCTTCCTGATCAAGAAGCGCTGGTCCATAACGAACGCCGTTCTCGCCGAGGCGACCAGCCTGGCCAAGAGCAGAATCGGCGCGACCCTCCAGGAGGTCACCCCCGTGCTCACCGCGCTCGGGCACAAGGTCCCGGCCGGCGCCCTCACCGTGACCACGGCACAACAACTCGCCGCGATCGCCGGGCACGACCCCACCCTCCCGTAATCCCCACCAAGATCGACGAGTTATTGATCGGCAGGCCCCAGGGGGCCCTGGCCAGCTCCGCACGTGCTGCGTGGTGGCTGCGCTGCCAGCCGACGCGCGGTGTCCTGCCAGGTGTCGGACAGCCTGAGGAGTGGGCGGGAGACTTCGGGCATGGACCTGGAGTCGGTGGCGGCGGAGTTGTACGGGCTCAGACCGTCGGAGTTCACCGCGGCCCGGGACGCGCATGTGGCCAGGGCCCGCAAGGCCGGGGACAAGCCGCTCGCTACCGCGATCGGGGCGTTGCGGAAGCCGACGGTCGCGGTGTGGGCGGCCGGTCTGCTGGCCCGCCGCCGGCCGAAGGAGGTGCACGCCCTGGTGCAGCTCGGTGAGGCGTTGCGTACGGCTCACCGGACGCTGGACGCCGGGCAGCTGCGGAAGCTGTCGCACGACCAGCACGTGGTCATCGGCGAGCTCGCGCGCACGGCGCGCACCCTGGCCACGGAGGCCGGACAGATGGTGAGCGAGCCGCTGCAGCGTGAGGTCGAGCAGATCCTCCACGCGGTCCTCGCTGATCCGGATGTCGCCGCGCAGTGGGCAGCAGGCCGGCTGGCGAAGGCCCCGGATGCCGTGTCCGGGTTCACCGGTCTGGAACCGCTGCCGGGTACCTCCCCGCCCCAACGGGAACAGCAGGCCCCGGCGGCCGGATCCACGGCGGACCACGCCCAGCCCCCGGAGCCGGACGCTGGCATGCGGGCGGCTCAGGCGCGCCGCGAGCGGACGGAGGCGGCCCGGGCGGAGTTGGCCGAAGCCCAGGCGCAGGCGGAGCGCCTGGAGACGGCGCAGGCTGCCGCTCAGGAGCTCGCGGACCACGCGGCCGCCACCGTTGCGACGGCCGAGGCCGACGTACAAGCGGCGAAGGAACGCCTGGAGACAGCCCGGGCGGCGAGCACGCACGCGACAGCGGGTCTGCGGGAGGCCAGTCGAGCGGCCGCGAAGGCACGGGCAGGGGCGCAGGCCGCGGGGACGGTCTTGCCGAACAGGCCGATAGTGATCCGTCCGGCCGGCTTCCCGCCGACGGCGACGTCCATCCACACCTCGTCGGTGACCTTGGGGCCCGTGGGCACGTTCTCGGGCGGCGGGTCGCTCACCCGACTGGTCACCTGCGTCTGACCTGTCGCCGGGGCGGTGAGTAGGGCGCTGCCCGCCAGGGCAGCACAGGCTGCCAGGACCGCGGTACGTCGGAGCACGAGGAATCCCTTCGATCAGCGGCGCCCGCCAGGCGCCGAGCACGCGATGCCGTGGACTCCCGCGGTACGCCCACACGCTGACGAGCGGCGGACCGAATTTTCTGGACCACTGCCCACCACGGGCTGCCCGGCGCCTGGGCCTGTTGGGACTGCGGTGCCACCGACACCACCCCGGACCACTGAGGCCGACGACGGCCTTCAGTGGCGGACCAGCGGCGGCCGGGTCAGACGGTGCGCTTGAGGCCCCAGACCTGGTTGTTGCCGGGGCCGGCAGGCAACTGGATGACCTTGGCGCCGTCGGCGGTGCTGCTGTCGGCGACAGTGAGAGCCTTGCTGCTGGCGGCGTTGATCAGCTGGAAACTGTCACGGACCGCACGCAGGAGCCAGCCCTGAGTCGCGTTGGGCTGGCACTTGGCCTGCACGGCGGGCGACCCGTTGGCCGGCACGTCCCGGACCGTCAGGCACAGACCGCTGTTCACGTTCTTGAAGGAGTGGACGTCTGCCGGGGCCCCGGGGATGTGGAACAGCTCCCACTTCTGCGGCTTGGCCCCGGCGATGCAGGACCACTGCATGGTCGCGGTGCCATCGCCCATCTGCGGTGCGGCAACGCCCAGGCACTTGCCGCTGTGGAGAGGGCTGAGGGTATACAGACCCGGAGCCGGTTCGGCCGCCGGGGCCTGCTGCGCGTGAGCGCCGGGACCGGCAAAAGCCGCCTGGGCCAGGAACAGGGCGCCGAGGACAACAGAAGAACGGGCGGGTCGCAGGTATCGCATGGGCGTCTCCATCTGACGGAACAAGAAAAGGTGATCGCTACGCAGCGTAGTGATCTAGCTCCTCCAAGTGCGGCCGTCGGCGACCTGCCCGCGCTGGGCCGGACGCCCCGCACCCCCCAGCGGCGGGCCTCCAGCCGACCAACGGCACCACATCCGCTGCCACCGAACAGGGGGATGACGGACCGGTCACCACGTTGACGACCCGGGCGCACCCGCGCTCCGAGCGAAGTACTCGGCCGCAGGTGTGATGACCAGATTCTCGCCTTCCAGGACTTCGGTGCCCGGATCCGTCGACGTATCCGAGGAGTGGCCCCCTCCGCTCCCCCCTCTCCTGAACACACGGAGAGTGACGATCGGAAGGTGCGCATGGTGCGCGAACTCGCGCACCGTGCGCACCCGGGCGGGGTGGCCCGGATGAACTCGCTGATGGGCACTCGACGGACGGGCCATCGGGCAGGCGCCGGGCGCCGAGAGCCTTGAGGAGGCCGGGTCCTGTCCACGAACCGGGACCCGTGCCCGTAAGGCGGGACCGCCCGGCTGTCCGGCCGCTAGTCGAGGACCGCTTGACCGCCTTCCCCTGCCTCGGAGCCGGAGCCGGAGCCGGAGCCGGAGCCGGTCCCGGACCCGGACCCGCCGCCTCCGAGTTGGCCGCGGCTGCAGGCGAGTTCGGTGAAGGCGATGGTTTTGACCGGGCCGAGGGGGTTGGTGTTCACGGGGGTGGGGGTCATTTCCAGGATGGCGCCGTCTTCGGGGCCGCCCTGGATGGTGCCGACCAGGGGGCTGACGGCCAGGGCGCCGACGGGGCAGGCAGCGGTGTAGTGGTCGGTGCGGTGGGTGCCGTCGGTGAAGTCGTAGCGGATGGTGCCGCTGCCGGAGTACTGCGACAGCAGAGTGCTGGCCAGGCCGGTGAACGTCCCGGTGACCGTGATGGTGGAGGCTTCCAGGAGTTTCCCGGACCGGCCCGGGATCCGTACGTCCACACACCCGACGCCCACACTGTTGAGCTGCACGGTCGTCGGGGTGGGTGTGAGGTCCAGGGCCGGGGTGTACCCGAGGTGGCCGGTAACCAGAATGCAGTGGTCGGCCGACGGCGCGGCTGTGGCCGCGGGTCCGGTCAGGCCCAGGCCCGTGGCGGCCAGGGCCAGAACGGTAAGGACGCGCGGGAGGACCGCGGCGGACGCTTTGCGCCGGGGGAGGATGTCATCGGGAGGGACTCCTTCGGGTGGGCCGGGGCAGCGCGAAGCCCCCAGAGCCACACACGCCTGACCTGGGACTTGAGGGTGCCGTATTGACAGCCGTTCAACGACCGGCGGCAGCGGGAGTCACATCTGCCGGCGCACGTGGCCGAAGCCGGTCTGCCGCAGAGCGGGACTCGGGCACGGGTGTCGTCCCACGGCGGAGGCTGCTGTCCGCGTCTGGGCCGGCCACCTGCTCGACGTACTCGCCGTGCTGTATTTGGCGCCCGACCCTACGGTGGCAGCATGAGCGACCCGGAGAAGAACAAGGCCACGGCGCAGGCCTTCTACGATCTGATGTTCAACCAGTGCCGCCCCGCCGAGGCCATCGACCAGTACGCCGGTGACACCTACATCCAGCACAATCCACACGTCGGCGACGGCAAGCAGCCGTTCATCGAGTACTTCGAGCGCATGGCCGCCGAGTACCCCGGCAAGAGGGTAGAGGTCAAGCGCGCCTTCGCCGACGGCGACCACGTGATCCTGCACTGCCACCAAACCTGGCCCGACGAGGAGTACGCCGGCATCGACATCTTCCGCTTCGACGCCGATGGCAAGATCGTCGAACACTGGGACGTCCTCCAGGTGATCCCACCCATCTCCAGGAACGACAACACCATGTTCTGACCCTCGTCCGGCACGCCGCACCGCACATGCTCGCCCGCCCACCCATGGCCGCACCTCCATGTGGGCTCCGCCGTCCGGGCTTACCATGCCGACGGTCGCGGTGAGGATGGCTACGTCCCGGGCCCGGGCAGGCGCCCAGAAGGCCGCTGACGCGCAGCGGCCTCGCACCGTGCTCCAGCAGCAGGCCGTTCAGGAATGTGATCAGCACGGCCCAGCCTGGCACAGCGGGCCACATCCCGAACCACTGGACCAGCACAACCAGCCGCGCTACCCAAGAGGCCCGTGACCGGGCGCAGCTCCCTGGCCAGGCAGCAGCGCCCAGCCAGTGGGTCACCCGCTTCCTGCTCCGGGGGAACAGGGGCCGGGTGCCCGCGAGCCTTGATCGGGTCTCGGCCTGGCGGCCGGATCCGGCTCTTTCGCTGTCCTGGCCAGTTCCGCTTGTCTTGGCTTGCGACGTCCGGCCCGTCGGAGCGCATACGGCCAGTTCAAAAGGGGTGCTTGTGTCCAACAGCGAAGCAGAGAACGCCAACATCTCCGCCGGTGAGGGAATCCAGCAGATCCCGGCCAGGATCAGCGTGAGCGAGGTGCCGGCCGTATCGGACGCCCGTGACAAGCTGCTGGCGGCCATCGGCACCGAAGCCCAAACGGTCGCGGAGAAGTCCACGGGGCAGGCTTCCACGGCACTGGCGGAACTCGCCCGCGCCTACGCCCTGGTGACCGGCGCCGCCGCCCTCAGCGACATCACGGCTGACGGCGCCACGGTGGGCGCCCGGGTATCCAGCTTCCATGATTGGACAACCTCCAGCTGACGCCCCGGCAGAACCCAGGCCCGCCGCCCCCGCCCCGCCCGCCGGGGCGGCGCCGGCCAGTCATTGGCAATCGGCCGCCTGCCCCGGCCAGGCGCGGTCGGGCCGATAGCTGGCCGGGGAGAGGCGGTGTGCCGGGTACGGGAGGGTGAGGGCTGTGGAGCACCCCATCCCGTACCCGCCGCTGCGGCCTGCTAATAGGCGTCGTAGCCCTGCCTGCCCAGGTCCCTCTTCCCGATACTCACCGGCGTGGCGGCCACCGCGGCGGTGGTGGTGACGAGAGCGTAGGCGTGGGCGAGCTGTTCCAGGGCTGCGGCTGCCTGGCCGGGGAACTTGTCCGCGATGTACTGGGCCTCGGCCCCGATGGCCTTCAGGAGAATGTCCCGGGTATCGGAAGAGGCGGGCACCTCGCTCAGGATGATCTGCGCCGGGATCTGCTGGATTCCCCCGGACTGGCTCTCGCCCGACGCGATGGCGCCCAGGTCGGTTGCTTCGATCGTCTCTTGCTCGTCTGCCATGGCTCGGTTCTCCTCCTGGCCAGCACTTTGCTGCCCTGATGGGAGCCTGTCAGGGCGCCGTGTTGCTGATCCACGACTCCATGGGGATCGGCCGGGAATCGACGTTGGCGCAAAGATCAATGTGCGGGCATGCAGCACCGGCCGGCCCCGCCCGCTGGGCCCCCGGTGCACAGGGTCTGTCTTCTGCGGGGCGGGGGCGTCACCAGGAGGGGCTTGGGGGAGTTGGGGAGGTGACTGGTCCGGCGCCGGTCGCCGTGTGGCGAGGGCGAAGGGTGCTGGGCGTGTTCCGTCGCTACGAGCAAGGATTCAAAAAATGATCAAACTTTCCCGGGTGGCGGCCTCCGCCGTCCTGGCCTTCGGCGCGCTGTGTCTTCCCGCGTATGCCGCGTCGGCGCAGACCCCCACCACCAGCGCTGGTCTTGCTGACGGATCGCCCTGTGACGGCTACCCCCACGGCGCCCTCATCGCGGACCCGGATGACCCGGCCATCTACTACCAGTGCTCGTGGGGCGAGGCGTACCTATTCCAGTGCGAGAGCGGCCTTCACTTCAACCCGAAGCTGGCGGTCTGCGACTGGCCCGTGGACGCCGGCAATCCGGCCGCCAACCGGAACAGGGACACTGACCGGAGCTGACGCGACGGGGGGCGCTGGCCGGCACGGTCCGTGCCCGCCAGCGTCCGCCCTGCGGCCGGAAGGCCGGATAGCACGTTCTCCGGGCGCCGGGCCCGACACCTGCAGAGTGTTCGCGCCATCGTCGGGTTCGAGCCGTTCCCTAAGGAGTTGCTGCCTGGCGGTGATCTTCGCTGGAACGCTCCGAGCAGGAAGGCAAGGTGCCGTCCCGTGAGGAGAGACCATGTCCGACGCCCCGCCTGAAGTCATCGACCTCGGCGCGATCCCCAGCTCCGGTGACGGCCCCACAGCGCCCGCCCCGGGCTCGATCCCCGTCACTGAGATCCACCCGGAGACCGGCAGCACCCTGACCGTGGTCGAGCCGGCCGACGTGAAAGCGGAAGACGTGGGCATGTTCAGCGTCCGCTACAAGGGGTTGGTGCCCACGCTCGTCCTCACCGGCGGCACGATCGCCCCCTCCGTGATCACCGTCGTGGACGGGGCCGGGAACATTCTGGGAGAGTACGAGGCACGCCCTGCCCCGAAGCGGATCGCGAGCCGGGGGGTTCCCGTGGACCAGAACAATCTCGGCTGCGCCACCCCCGACTGCAAGCCCATCAGCTGGACCAAGTAGACCCACCTGCTGAGGGCCTGTCCGTGCTCCGCACCGGCCTGTGGCGGGGCACCTCCACCGCGCACATTCGATTGCCAGGTCAGCGATTTCCTGGAGCTGGTCGGGTGGGGCCGGTAACTGTTTCGGCGTGGTGGCGTTGGGCTGGTGTGTCCCTGCGGTGCCCAGTCCACCGACACCATATGCGCGACGGCGGCGCCGGCCTCGCAGCCGGCGACCGATACTCGGCAGGCTCAGAAGACGGCCGGGGGAGGTCCATCGGGGCATTAACGCGATTGCGGCGCCCGCATCACCTCGGCCTGTCTGGAGTTCTGTGTATCCGCCTTCCCCTGTCTCCCCGCTCCCGCCGGCCCCGCCTCGCCGCTGGCACCCCGCGCTGGCTGTCCCGGCCGTGGTCCTCGCCACGCTCGTCGTCCCGCCGCTCGGTGCTGCGCTCGCGTTCATGGCCCGCTGGGACAAGGCCGGCAGAGCGGTGACCGTCGTCCTGGCCTCGATCTGGTTCGGGGTCCTGCTCGCCACCGCGTCCGGCCCGAAGACCACGCAGGACAACGCCAACCCCGTCTCCCAGCCGGTAGTCACCGTCACCGTGACCGCTCCGGCCCCCCTTCCAGCCACTCCCGCTCCCGTGCCCTCGGCGACACCAGCGACATCACCGTCCGCCCCCGTCTCCACGGTGGCCCCGACACCGTCGCCGGCAGTACCAGCTGCTGCCGCCCCGGCGCCCCCGCGGGCTTCCCCGGACCGGACCCGTGCCCCAGCCCAAGCTGCAGACGACGGTAAGGCAAGGACCTCTGGCAGCGCTCCGGCAGTGCGGGATTCGTCATCCGGCGGGAGCTCGAGCAGTGGGGGAGGCGGCAGTGCCTACTACCGGAACTGCACCGCTGTCAGGGAGGCAGGAGCAGCTCCGATCCGCCGCGGGGACCCTGGCTTCGGAGGCCACCTCGATCGGGATGGTGACGGTATCGCCTGCGAGTGAGCCGGCTGAGGTGACGCAGTGCCCCGCTCCGGTACCGGCTGGGGTGACTCGGACCTGAGGTGCTGTCGAGAGACGGCTGTATGCCGGGGCAGCGCGTCGCTTTCTGGCCGCTGATGACGTCGGTGGCTGAGTTGTGCATTTCGCGGCAGTACCTGGGCCCGTACCTTGCGTCATGTGCGCTGATCAGTGGCGGTTGCTGCGTCCTGGTGGCGTCGGCACTCTTGCTCGAAGGGGAAACGGCATGGCAACAGGCACGGTGAAGTGGTTCAACGCCGAAAAGGGATTCGGCTTCATCTCCCAGGACGAGGGGCCGGACGTGTTCGTCCACTTCTCCGCGATCCAGTCCGGGGGCTACCGCTCGCTGGAGGAGAACCAGAAGGTCGAGTTCGAGGTGACTTCGGGCCCCAAGGGTCCCCAGGCCGACAACGTTGTGGTTGTCGCCTGAGGCACCCCCAGCACGCCCCAGGGTTCCAAGGCCCGGACAGCCCGCGCAGCAGGCGTCCGGGCCTTGTGTGCTGCCGCAGCTAGGCTTCGACCGCAGCTGCGGTGAACGCCTGGTTGAATCTTGTTCAGGGAAGGGGATTTCCTGGTGTGCGGTGGGGATGGGTAGGTCATGCTCGAGGATTTTCCGCTCCCCGTCCCTTGTGTGTTCTGTGCTGCGACCGGTCGGCAGGGTGACACCCGCACGGTGTGCGTCTCGCAGGGCCGTTTGTCGGTGACCTGGCATTCGGATGCGTGTCCGCATCTGGCGGCGGACCGGATCCTGGCCGAGCGGGAGTGAACGTCAGCACCGGAGGCGGTGACGCTTGGCGATCCCGGATCGTTTCAGCGGACGTGAATCACAGATTCCGTTGTGTAGGTCCCGACCGGGCACCCGGACCCGAGGACGACCGCCGTCCTGCGACGGCTCCCGTGCCGTCGCAGGGCAGCATGCGCGACTCTCCGCCACGGACCGGGATCCGTGTGTCCGGCGAAACGTTGCATCGGGTGGATGCTGGGAGCCGAACGGGTGGCGCCGGGGACCAGGCCCCGTGGGGTGATGATCACTCTGTGCGTGTAATGGCGCCGCACGCCCGTGATCGCGGGTGGGTATCCGTCTTGCCCCGGGAGCCTCATGTCCGCCTACCCTTCTGTTCTGAAGCCGACTACGTGCCCGCGGTCCGCGGTCCGCGGCCGCCCGGTGTCCGCCGCGGTGCTGGCTGCCGCACTGTTGCTCCCGCTCTGTGTGGCCGGTGTGGGCACCGCGCACGCGGCGCCGGGCCCGGCGGTGACGTGCACGCTCAACGGGACGTCCATCAGCCCGGTGGAGGCGATCACCGGTACCGCCGGCGTCGACAACCTGGAGTGCGCGAACGGCGTTCCTATCGGGCACCCCATCGACCTCCTCGGCGGCGATGACACCGTGACCATCCGCGGCGGAACGGCCAGCGACGTCAGGGGCGGTGACGGCAACGACACCATCAACATCACCGGAGCCGCGGACGCGGGCGACGGCCTGATCGGGAAGATCGTCGTCGACGGCGGAGCCGGCAACGACAAGTTCACGATCAGCGGAGGCACGGGCCGCACCGGAGCCAACGGCGCCACGGGCGCGCACGGCAGCACCACGGACACCGGAATCGGCGGCCGCGGCGCGGCGGGCGCGGCCGGTGGCAAGGGCGGGACCGGTAACCCGGGCTCCACGGTCATCGCGGGCGCCGGGACCGACACGATCAACGCGTATGGCGGCAAGGGCGGGACCGGCGGCGTCGGAGGCAAGGGCGGCGACAGCGTGGAGGACCGCCCCGGCGGCCTGGCCGGCGGTGCGGGCGCGGCTGGCGAGCGCGGGATCCCCTACAGCAGCGGCGTCTTCACCTACGAGCCGGAGGACACCTTCCACGCCTACTACGGCGGCGCCGGAACCCCCGGCACTGCGGGCGTCCGAGGCGCGAACGGCCCGACCTACACGCCCTGACCTCTTTTTCCCGGGTGCCGTACCGCAGGGTGGCTCTGACGGAAGAGCAACTGCCATCGTCACAACCAACCTGAGAGAGTGCCGGTGAGGGGTCTTTAAGGTGCCCGTCCTGGGGCCCGTCGGCTGTCCTGAATGTGTCGCGGATCGGGGCGTCGGCTCCTGTGACCGGACCCTGTCGACGATCGCAGACCCGCACTGGCTCCGCCTGGTCTGCGCCGACGCGGGTCCCGTAGATCAGGCCGCCCGCGTGTCCGCAGGGGCCCCACCAGTCGCGCTGCGTCCGGAGCAGGCCCGCTAGGTCGCCGGGCACCTGACCGCCGCCGGCCCGGGAATGACTGCGCGTGGAGCGTTTTCCACCTCTCAGTCACCACAAACCCCACTCGCCCTGCGCGTCCCAGCCAGCTTCCCCAGCGCGTGGCCGTCATGCCGGTCACCGCCGCTCGGGGTTGAGCGACACCCTCGAACCTGAGCACCGCCTGTTCTGCATGCGATTCAAGACCGGAGACGGTGGGCCGACTCGTCGGCAGGCTCAATGCCCGAAACCCGCCCCCGGCATCGGCATCCTGAGTGCCGCCCAACTCTTGCCCCCGGCTCCCCGCCACCGCCGTTGCGGTGCTCACGGCCGGTGTGCTGCACGCCACTGACCCTGGCGGGCCGCGGCCGGGCGTGCTGTCCTACCGAGAGGGGTTCAGTACGTCTGGGGCAGGGTACGCAGGCGCTGTTCCAGGGTGCGGGCGGTGTCCAGGTCGGGGGCGAGGACGGCGTACTCGGCGGTGCCGGACAGGGCGGTGTCGTCGCCGGTGATCACCACGCCTTGGCCGGTGGCGGTGTCGAAGGCCAGGCCATGGCGGTTCAGCGCGTCGAGCAGGGCGGGCATGTGAGCGGTCGGAAGGTCGTTGCGGGCGAGAAGGACGTGGTCGCGCTGCCAGTCCGGGCCGAGCAGGGTGGTGGCGAGGTGGTACAGGTGGGTGCAGCCCCCGAGGCGGGCGTTGACCTCGTTGAACCACACCTGCCCGTCGGGGACGAGGATCGCGTCGATGTTGACCAGCCCGTGGTAGCCGAAGTCGCGCATGCCCGAGGCCAGGCGCAGGGCGTGTGCGAGCAGGGTGTCGTGGACGGCCGGGGTGAGGTGGGGGGCGGGCATGATGAAGCCGTTCCAGATGGGTTCCATGAGCATCTCGCCGATGCTCAGCAGGGTCGGGGGGCCGGCCTGGGGTGGGGGGCAGTGGATTTCCAGGCACAGGGAGCGGCAGTGGGGGTGGTAGGACTCGGCGACGATCTGGCCGCGGGGTGCGTGAGTGGGAGTCAGGCCGGTGTGGGCGAGGATCGCGGCGCGTTCCTGCGGGGCGGTCAGGGGCAGGGTGCGCATGGCGCCGGCTGGCGGGAGGTGGGGGTCGGTGAGGCAGAGCAGGTTGCCGGCGCCGCCGCCGCTGCGGTCAGTCTTCAGGATGACCGCTCCGGTGGGTGCGGCCAGGCGGTCCAAGGCGCGTTCCAGGTCGCCGCTGGTGGCGCACAGCGCCCCGTCGGGGACCGGGACGCCCAGGGCGGCGGCCATGGCGCGGAAGACGACCTTGCTGTTGAACAGTTCCGCGCCGCCCTCGGCGTCGAACGGGCGGACCGTGCCGTGCGGCAGTTCGAGGGCCCGGGCCAGGGCGGCGGTGCCGCGGTCCGCGAGATAGGCCCGAAGCTGCCACTGCTCGGGCACGGCCACCAGCTTCTTCAGCCGGTCCAGCGGGCCGGGGTGGTGCAGTGCCTCCTGGCTGAGCATGCGCGCCGAATTGTCCTGGGGGGCGAGCAGGTCCACCCGGTCCGCGTCGAAGCCCATCAGGTCGCCCACATAGGCCACGTACGCGGGGTCGGCCGCCTGCGGCATGACCAGGGCGTCACCCTCGCGCAGCAGCCACACCATCCGCGTCGCGACGACCGGCGTGCCCTCCAGCTCGCGCGGGTCGAGCTCGTCGAGACGGTCCACCATGTACTCGCTATTGCAGTTGCCGACCCACAGGCTGCGCACGGCGCTCCCCCTTGTCCACGGTGCTGACGGGTCCATCCTGTCCTGCCTGCCAGGGACCCAACCGCCGTCCCCCAGGGGTCCTGCGCGGTGCGGGCGGAAGGGCGGCCCTCCTGGGCACGCCCACGGACGGCGCGGGCTCGGGCAGGGGCAGGTTCAGTCCGCCGTCGCGGTCTCGGCGGTGGCGGCGCGGTCAGGAGCGGTGCGCAGATAGTCGGCGACGAAGCCTCGCACCGCGGCCACCTGGTCCTCGGTCAGGTGCCGGAAGCCGCGGGAGGCGCCGCGGCAGTGCGCGCTGCCGCAGGCGCAGCGCGGGACGGCGATGCTCTCCCACTCGGTGGAGGCGTAGTCCCAGGCGATCTCGGAACCGGCCTCGATCGGGTGCAGGGCGATGAAGTCGTAGCCGCCCGCGGCGTTGTCGCGCAGTCCGGTATTCGGGGAGCAGGAGTGGTTGACCAGCCGGGCCGGGGCGTCGAGTTCGACGTGGGTATCCCAGCCGGTCTGGAAGGAGTGGTCCGTGCGCCGGTCCAGGCGTTCGGTGGGCCGGCCGATCAAGACCGTGTCGCCGGGTGCATAGTCACGCAGTGCGAACACGCCCAGCCCCCTGCCGGGGGCGGGCCGCACGGCGACCCCGGCGGAGGTGTCTGCTGTCTCCTGATGCATGGAAAACCCTTCTTGACAGGTATTCCTCATCCTGTCTCAGGCCGCAGCCGCTGATCCGATCTTCCGCGGAACCCGGCCACGGAATGATCGTCTGTGCTACACCCTCCACGGCTGACACCGTCACCGCTCGGGGGCAGCCCGGCACCGAGCACGGCGGGCGGCTTGCGGGGCCGGCGGGCACATCCGATCTGACAAGGGTGATGGCACTGACGTTGCGTGATGGGAAGATCCACGCGGGTCGGCAGCCAGCCGGCCGGGAGAGGGACAGCCCTGTCTGGCGAGGGCGCAGCACCCGCGACCACCGACCCGGGCGCCACCACGGGCACCGAGGACGTCCAGTCGGGCCTCGATGCTGCCCAGCAGATCGGCGAATTCGGGCTCGGCGGCTTGACCCTGCCCGGCTTCGACCCGGCAGCAGTACAGGCCCAGGAGATTCATGAGCTGATGCGGAAACAGGTCCTGACCGCCGCCCAGACCGCCGGCCAGCTCGGCACCTCCTCCCACGCGATCCACCACATCCTTGAGCGAGTGCCTCTCGCGCAGAACCTCTACCAGGCACGGCTCGCCGGAACGAAGCGTGAGGAACTCAAACGCCGCCTGCCCAGAGTGGCGTTGGCGCAGCTCGCACGACACTCCTCCCAGGCAGAGACCGCCCGCCGCTTCAGCGTGAGCAATCACATGGTCGCGGCGCTCCGCAAGGAATACGGGCTCCCCGCACCGCCGCGGGGCAACCATGCCGTTCTGGCAACGGATCCCTAAGGCCCGCCGGCAAGGACGACGAGGAGTGCCCCGGCCACGCGGGGGAGCGGGTCAAGGCCGGCAGACGGCACGGGCGCCGGATGCAACTGGCTCCTCGCTTGGGCGGCTTCGACGAATATCGCCGAGCTGGTACGGGACCCGACCATGAATATCAGTTGCTGGGTGCGCGGGCGTGGCGTGCGGCTACACGGCAGTGAGTGCGTCGGCGAGCCGGGTGCAGGCGTCGGGGTGGGCCCGGAAGTAGCGCCCGAGGTGGTGGGTGGCGTCGGGGAACACCAGGTGGGTGAAGTCGGCGCGGCTGGAGAGTGCCTGGACCAGGGCCCGGTTCACTTCGGGGGGTATGACGTGGTCCTCGGCGGGTACCACCAGGACGGCTCGCCCGCGGAAGTCTGTATAGGCGTCCAGTGCTGCCGAGTCGCGCCACGCCCCGGGGGTGCGGATCACCTCGGTGAAGCCCGCGTCGAAGGGGAGGTCCCAGGCCCGGCGCGCGTAGACGGCCGGGGCCAGCAGAGCGACGGCCGTGATGCGGTTGCCGTAGTGGCCAAGGAGGTCACCGACGGTCTGCCCGCTCATGCTCGCACCGACCAGCACCAGGCGGTCGGTATCCGGTACGAGTTCGTCGATGACCGACCGGGCTTGCTGGAATCGGCGCTCGAGACTCAGCTTGCGCAGCTGGCCGGTACTGGCACCGTGGCCCGAGAAGTCGGGACTGAGTACACGACACCCTCGTTCGGCCAGCAGGTGCGCCAACTGCCGGTGCACCGATTGGTCCGCGGTGCCCGCGCCGTGCAGGACCACCGCGCTGCGGCCCGGCTGCGCGCCGTGCGGCTGGAGAACTCCGCAGGCGATTTTCTCGTCGCCCACGGTCACGGTGTGCTGCAGCGCCTCCAGCTCCTTGCGCGCGGCCTGCGCACGCGGGCGGGCCTCCGGCTGTGCGGTGTGGAGCCGGCTGTCCTCGCCTTCGCCGTCCGGCTTCGCGGCGGGTTCGTCAACGGCCATGTAGGCCCTCCCCTGTCCCGCACGGCACCTGCCAGCCAGGGACCCCGCCCCCAGCCCGAGCCCCTTCCAGACCAGGAACCCGATGCGTCCGCTCACTGTCCCAACCGCCCCCCACCCAGGCGGTGACGTTGCGTGCACTTCATGGGCGGGACAGACGCATTGGCGGGAAAACTCCCTCGTCAGGCTTGATCACACGACCCGGCCTCAACTCCGAGGACACCCGCGACCTCACGCTCGACGGCCAAGAGCTGCCCACGAGTGGCACCGCACAGGTCCCGGCTCCGGCCTCTGCGGCTGACCTGGTCCGTGCGCCGGCTGGCCTCTTTGCGTTCCAGGGTCATCCATCGGGGCTGCTGAGGGGGAATCCCCGCTGCGTCCGGGGCGGGCTCGGCTGCCCTGTTCCTTGTGGTCGGCGTGGTCGGCGTGGTCGGTGCCGTCGAGGGTGAAGTAGCGCAGGGCCGTGAACTGGGCCTCGATACGGTTGAGCTACGAGGAGTTCGTCGGCGTGTAGGCGATCTCGACGTTGTTCGCCGCCGCCCAGGTACCGACCCGCTGGCACCTCTTCGTGGTCAGGTGCGGGGAAATGTTGTCGCAGACGATCGCGATCCGCACCTCTCGCGGGTAGAGCGTGCGCAGGTAGCGGCAGAACTCCAGGAACTGGGTGCGCCGCTTGACCGGCTTGATGTGGCCGTAGAGCTTGTCCTTGGCCAGGTCCAGGGCGGCGAACAGGTGCCGCACGCCGCCGTAGCGGTTGTAGGGCGCCCGCCGCCGTCGGCGTGGCTCACGGTCGGGGTCCTTCTGCTTGCCGCCGCGCTCGGCCCACTGCCGGCCCGGGTGGGGCATCAGGTTGAGTGGCCCGAACTCGGCCATGCAGAAGACGACTTCGGGCTCGCCGTCCTCGGGTATGACCTCACCGTCGGCGATCTGGTAGAGGTGCTCGACGCGGGCCTTCTTGGCCGCGTAGTCCGGATCGCGGGAGGTTTTCCAGGTCTTCAGACGTTGAAAAGAGACGTCCTCCTCACGGAGCAGGATGCGTGGGCCCTCGTGGCTGATGTCGTCGACCACCCCCTCGGCAACCAGGAAGTCGGCCAGCTTGGACAGGCTCCAGGTCGAGAAGGGCAGGTCGTGCTCGGTCGGCTTGGACTTGGCGATCTTCTTGATCTCGCGTCGCTCGGGCAGCGTGAACGTCCTGGGCCGGCCGCCCTTGTACTTCGGATACAGCGAGTCGAAGCCGTCCGTGTTGAAGTTGTGGATCACATCCCGGACGCGGTCGTCGCTGGTGAACGACCCCTCGGCGATCCTAGCCACCGGCATGCCCTGCGCGGACAGCAGCACCATCTGGGCCCGCCGCCAGGTCACCACCGACCCGGTGCCCCTGCGGATGATCCGAAGCAGCCGTCTGCCTTCGTCATCGTCGATCTCACGGACCTCTACCCGTATCGCCACTCGCACACGGTGACGGCCACGCGCCTCCCTGGCACAGCAAAGGGACGGCGCGTCACATCACAACAGGGCAAACGTTGCCTGTTACGGAACCAGCTCTGTCATTCGGTCAAGTTTGTCGGTCTGATGGCGGAATACACGAGCATGTCCACGCGGTTGCCGCCGATCTCCTGATGGCTTCGAAGCAGCCCCTCACGCTCAAATCCTGCGAGTTCAGCCGTGCGCACGGAAGCCACATTCCATGGCTCTATGTAGAGCTCGATTCGAAATAGCTCCGGTATGGACCAGACGAACCGCGTCACCGCTATGAGCGCGTGACCCGCGACCTTGCGACCCCGGGAGCGGGGCGCGACGGAGTACCCAGCTGTAGCCCGGCCTGCGGCGATGGGTGCGAGGTACAGACCGGCCGTCCCGAGCGCCTCGTCGGTGTCCTTGTCCGTCACGCAGAAGGAGTAGCCAGTCCCGGTGCGGAGATGGCTGAACTGCCGCTCGATGTATGCGAGGGCCTCCTGGCGGCTGGCGTTGCCAGGTAGCGAGCCGGTCTTTGGCACGTATGCATCGGTCGACAGGTCCATGAGCATACCCACATCGCGCTCCTCAAAGGCTCGGAGGCGCACGTCCCTGAATGACGGAGCGGCGGTCGGCATCACAAGCTGAGCAGGAGTCACACAGGCAATCTTCCCGCATCCGCCTGACCGAGCGAAGAGCTTCGAGAACAACGTGACGAGCGGCGAGCGAGCTGTCCCGGCGCCAGGCCGCGGCCGTCCACCAGGCCGATCCGGGTCGAGCCGGCGGCCAAGCGCGCGGCGACCAGCTCGACGCTGAGGAGAGCGCACCACGCAGCATGAGCTGACGCCCCAGGCGGTTACAGGGCAAACGTTGCCTGCTACGGCAGTAGATAGCCACTCTCGGATGTGCCCCACCCGCCCCCCCCGCCACCAGCCAGTCGGGCACGGGGCACCCCGGCAGCACCCCACGAAGCAAACCCGAACCAGTGCAGCGCCCCGGGGCCGGCTGAAGGCCGTGCCCAGTCCCGGGTGTGTCAGGCAGGGTCCCGCGGGCACTTGTACGTCCGGCCTTCATGCGACACCAGGGCGCCTCGCCGGCCACAACTGTTCCCTCCCGTGCGGCGGCCCGCTCGCGCCCGCTGGGCAAGGCATCTGTCCACGCTGCGCGCCGGCCCGCCCTGCGCGTCCCCGGGGACCCGCCCGGGGGGGCGGGAAGGGTGGGGTTGCAAAACCCGAGGTAGATTATACACA
>NZ_JBSGWY010000065.1:23015-23682 GCF_053609145.1 Streptomyces sp. NPDC054961
GGGGCCGCGGGGGGCCCGTCTTGCCCCCCGGGGGCGCGCCCGCCCCCCCGGGCGCCCGGGGGGGCGCCCGCGGGCCGGGCCGGAAGGGTGGGGAGGCCACTCCGCTCGGGCACCCGTCACCAACAGGCGCCGGGCCGCGTTCATGAAGCGGGCGCCCGGTACCGGCCGTGATCCGGCCACGGTGCTGGCGTACTTCGTTTCCGTCTCCAGTGAAGGGCCGATAAATGATCAAGGTTTCCCGGTTGGCGGCCTCCGCTTTCCTTGCGGTGGGTGTCCTGTGTCTGCCGGTGTACGCTGCTTCGGCGCAGACCCCCACCGCCACCGCCAGCGCTGACGGGTCGCCCTGCGACGGCCACCCCCACGGCGCCCTCATCGCGGACCTGGATGACCCGGCCACTTACTACCAGTGCTCATGGGGCGAGACGTACACGTTCCACTGCGCGCGCGGCCTCCACTTCAACCCGAGGCAGAACATCTGCGACCGGCCCGAGGACGCCGGCAATCCGGCCGCCGGCCAGAAGTAGGGACGCGGGCCGGAGCTGATGAAACGGGAGCGCGCGGGGGGGGGCCGCCGGGGGCGGGCCCCCCCCCCCCCTCGCCCGGGTATACCGGGGGGAACTTTACCGGGGGCGGGCCCCCCCCACGCAGGGTGTTAGCGCCATCGTGG
>NZ_JBSGWY010000065.1:23690-28616 GCF_053609145.1 Streptomyces sp. NPDC054961
GTGGCCGGCACGGTCCGTGCCGGCCAGCGCCCGCCCTGCGGCCGGGAAGCCGGGTGGCACGTTCTCCGGGCGCGGGCCCGACACAGGCAGGGTGTTCGCGCCATCGTCGGGTTCCGGCCGTTCCCCCAGGAGTTGCTGCCCCGTGGTGATCTTCGGTGGAACGCTCTGACCAGGAAGGCAGGGTGCCGTCCTGTGAGGAGAAGACCATGTCCGACGCCACGCCCAGTCCCGAGATCACCGACCTGGGCGCGATCCCCGGTTCCGGTGACGGCCCCACCGTGCCCGCTCCGGGCTCGATCCCCGTGACCGAGATCCACCCGGAGGCTGGCAGCGGGCTGACCGTGGTCGAGCCGGCCGACGTGAAGGCGGAGGACGTGGGCATGTTCAGCGTCCGCTACAAGGGGTTGGTGCCCACGCTTGTCCTCACCGGCGGCACGATCGTCCCGTCCCTGATCACCGTCGTGGACGGGTCCGGGAACATTCTGGGTGAGTATGAGGCACGCCCTGCTCCGAAGCGGATCGCGAGCCGGGGGGTTCCCGTGGACCAGAACGATCTCGTCTGCGCCACCCCCGACTGCAAGCCCATCAGCTGGACCAAGTAGGCCCACCGGCCGGGCCCCCGGCCGGCATCGACCCGGGGCGAGCACGTACACAGCGCTTCATGAGAGATCAACACAGGTCGGCTCCGTACCGCCCCAGAAGGGCACACACATGTCTGAGAACGAAGCAGCGCCCGAGGTGACCGACCTGGGGTCGATCTCCTCGCAGAACACCGGGACCGAGTCACCCACCATCACTGTGGCCCGCGAACGGCTGGTCGAGGCCATCGGCCGCGAAGCCGTCTTCCTCGCCGACCAGCGAGCAGGCCAGGCATCCGAAGGACTCGAAGCCCTTGCCCGCGCATTCGCGCTGGTGGTGTCCGGCCCCCTGGCCGTTGCCGACCGCGGCAGTCCGGTGATCATGGACCGAAGCCGCAACGTCATCCTTGAACCGTCGTTCGGCAGCCCGGCCATCACGAAGGACGGCATTTCAATCGCCAGGGAGATCGGCTGAACGGCCGGTGACTACTGGTTCAACGACGAGAGCGCCGGCGACCAGGACGGCCCCAACAGCCGCCTGCACACCTGATCGGCCTCATCGGCGAAGCCCGGGCGTGGTGTTTGCGCCATCGCCGGGTTCCGGCCGTTCCCACAGGAGTGCCTGCCCGGTGGTGATCTTCGGTGGAACGCTCTGACCGGGACGGCAGTGTGCCGTCCTGTGAGGAGAGACCATGTCCGACGCTACGCCCAGCCCTGAGATCACCGACCTCGGCGCGATCCCCAGCTCCGGGGACGGCCCCGCGGCCCCCGCTCTGGGTTCGATCACGGTGACCGAGATTCACCCGGAGGCCGACAGCGGCCTGACCGTGGTCGCGCCGGCCGATGTCAAGGCCGAGGACGTGGGCTTGTTCAGCGTCCGCTACCGGGGGTTGGTGCCCACGCTTGTCCTCACCGGCGGCACGATCGTCCCGTCCCTGATCACCGTCGTGGACGGATCCGGGAACATCCTGGCCGAGTACGAGGCACGCCCTGCCCCGAGGCGGATCGCGAGCCGGTGGCTTCCCGACGACCAGAACGAGCTCGTCTGCGCCACCCCCGACTGCAAGCCCATCAGCCTGGGCAAGTAGGCCCCCCGGCCGGGTCCAACCCCGCCCGGCAGCGGCTGTGGGGCGGGGCGCTTTCGCGGCGCGCAGTCGATCCCCGGCTCGGCGAGCGGGGCCGGCTGTGCCCGGTCGAGCCGTTCACAGCGGCCCCTGACGTACCGGGGGCGTGCGCTATCGGCTGCTTAGCGCGTCCCGCATCGCGCGGACCGTGGCCAGGTCCGCGCGAGAGGGCAAGAACTCGCGCACACCGGACTCGCGCGCACCAAACTCGCCTCTAGGCGGTGCCACCGCTGAGAGATCCCGCGGGTCCCTGTCCTGGTAGCGCGTCCGGGTCAGGATTCAGGCACGCATCATCGATGCTTACGAATAGTCCTGGTAGGCATCGAAGCCCTGCTGCCCGATGTCCCGCTTCCCGATGCTCACAGCAGGGGCAGCCATCACGGTGGCCGAACCGGCTACCAGGGC
Source organism: Streptomyces sp. NPDC054961 (assembly GCF_053609145.1). Lineage (NCBI taxonomy): Bacteria > Bacillati > Actinomycetota > Actinomycetes > Kitasatosporales > Streptomycetaceae > Streptomyces > Streptomyces sp. NPDC054961. The sequence continues at coordinate 25,798 of NZ_JBSGWY010000065.1, forward strand.
GTAGGCGTGGGCGAGCTGCTCCAAGGCTGCGGCTGCCTGGCCGGGGAACTTGTCCGCGACGTACTGGGCCTCGCTACCGATGGCCTTGAGGAGGATGTTCCGGGTATCGGCGGCGGCGGGTGCCTCGCGCAGGTTGATCTGCGCGGGGATCTGCTGGATCCCCGCGGACTGGCTCTCGCCCGACGGGATGGCGCCCAGGCCGGTTGCTTCGGTGATGACTTGCTCGTCTGCCATGGCTCGGTTCTCCTCCTGGCCAGCACTGTGCTGCCCTGATCGCAGCGTGTCAGGACGCCGAGATACCGATCCACGACTCCATGCGGATCGGCTGGGAATCGACGTTGGCGCAAAGATCAATGTGCGGGGCATGCAGCACAGGCCGACCCGGCCGGCTGGGCCACCGGTGCACAGGGTCTGTCTTCTGTGGGGCGGGGCGTCACCAGGAGGGGCTTGGGGGAGTTGGGGAGGCGACTGGTCCGGCGCCGGTCGCCGTGTGGCGAAGGGTGCTGGGCGTGTTCCGTCGCTACGAGCAAGGATTGAAAAGATGATCAAGGTTTCCCGGGTGGCGGCTTCCGCCGTCCTGGCCTTCGGTGCGCTGTGTCTTCCCGCGTATGCCGCGTCGGCGCAGGCTCCCACCACGACTGCTGATCTTTATGATGGTTCACGACCAGTTCTGCGCCCCGGCCCTGACCCTGTACCCGGAGCCGTTCTTGGAAATGCTGGGCCCGGACCCGGACGGCGTGGCTGACCGGTCGCTGCGGCCTGCTCGGACCGCATGGCCCCCAGGTCCCCCGGACAGGTGACTCGTCCCCACAACTGCCCCTGGGTGACGATCCGCTGAGAGGCACCATGCCTGCCGGTGCGGCGGCCAGCGCCGCATCCTTGGGCCTGTGGCGCCGATCGTGATTCCCGAGCGGAGCCCAGCCGACGGTCAAGATCCGCAGCTGATCACGTAATCGGCAAAGCCCTCGACAAGAGCGATGCTTTCAGGCCCTTGGATGGGGGCCGCGTACTCGGCGACGATGACGGCCTGCTTCGTCTTGACCACGGTGGCCCCATCAGCCTGCTTCTTGAGGTAGATGGACCGATCGGCGGTCGTCCTGACGCAGAAGAACTTCTGGCCGGCGAGCTTGAGCCCGCTTGCCTGGACCCGTGACAGGTCCTTGAACCCCTCGATGACAGCCTTCTGCCCTTCAGCAGAGAGCGTGTACCCCGGGGTGGCGGCCCAGACCCCGCCATCCAGCCCGAGGATGGCTGCCCTGGAGACCTTCCCGGAACCCACCAGATTGACGTCCACGTACTTCTGCCACTCCGCCATGCCGTGTACCTCCTGGCTCACGCGCGTACCGGACGGTACGCGGCGGGCGATCGTCACACGCGGCGGGCAGCCGGGAGTGCAACTTTGCCTGAAATGACCTAAAGGAGTGCGCCGCAAGCCGGAGAACGTCCGCCGGTACTTCACCCCCTCCCCGGATGTGATTGCTGAGGTGACCAGCCTGCTCGCACCCGGTGACAGCCGACGCTGAGCCAGGTGCGAGCGGGCCAATCAACTCGTGGGGCGTTCAGATGGCGGGGGCATGGGTCAGCTCGGCTGGTCGCCGGTGTACCGGTAGATCTCGGCGCCACTGTTGATGTGCCACACGGTGCCGTCGGCGCCGGCGGCGATGTCGATGGCCGTGCCGGGGATCTTGACCCACGGATTGCCGCCGCTGGCGTCGTTGTTGGTGTACTTGTAGATGCTGCCGCCGGGGTCGACGCCCCACACGTTGGTCCGGGAGCCGACCGCGATGCGCTTGAGGCTGCCGTTGACGCTCTTCCACGGGTTCGCGCTGTCCTGGTCGCCGGTGTAGCGGAAGACCTGGTTGCCGCCGTTGACGCCCCACACGGTGCCGTCGGCGGCCGCGCCGATGTCGCTGAGCGCCCCGGGGATCTTGATCCACGGGTTGGCGTCGTGGTTGGTGTACCGGTGGATGGCGCCGGCGGAGTCCACGCCCCACACGTTCGTCCGCGAGCCCGCGTCGATGCGGACGAGGCTGCCGGTGATGCCCTTCCAGGGGTTCGCGCCGTCGCTGTCGCCGACGTACCGGTAGATCTGATTGCCGCCGTTGACGCCCCAGGTCGTGCCGTCGGCGGCCGCGCCGATGTCGCTCAGGCCCCCCGGGATGTTGAGCCAGGGATTGGCGTCGTAGTTGGTGTACCGGAAGATGGCGCTGGCCCCGTTCACCCCCCACACCGTCGTCCTGGACCCCGCCGAGATCGCCGTGAGAGCCCCTGCGACCTTCACCCAGTCCGCCATGTCGAACTCGCTTTCTTTCGCACCAGTGCTTGCACCCACATCCTTGGCGGGCAGACGATTCGACCAAACGGGTTGATTATTGAAGCAATACCAAATACGTCTGTAAACTAGTGTTTTGATCCCGGCGGCCCTGCGGCTTAGGGGACGGGGAGGTGCGCGGCCCGGGGGCCTTCGGCCGAAACCGCTGTCCCACCCACGAGGGATCGACGTCCGACCCGACCTGTGCGGCTGGCTGCTGCGCGGGCGGAAGCGATCTGGCCCTCCCGGGCAACCGTTACCGTCCTCTCCCTCTCCATGCTCTCGTCGGCATCTGCTTACGGGGCCAGACGCATCGCCCGCCTGATCAGGTAAAACAGCTGGAGGCATGACTCCGCCCCGGCACAGTGTCGGCGCATGTACCGGGGCGGGAGGTCGCGTGAGCCGATTCTACTCGGGTGCGTCGGCCTCACCTGCGAAAAGGTGCGGCACATTGAGCCTTTTCCAACCTCAGGTTGAGGCGTGGTGAAGGCCGTCCTCGTCCTTCACC
>NZ_JBSGWY010000066.1:0-3804 GCF_053609145.1 Streptomyces sp. NPDC054961
ACCGTGGTGCCTCGTTTCCTGTTCGGTGAGGCCCGCATCACCAGTAAGCCCCGGGGCCCCCACCCCGGTCACGTTCCGGAAACTCGGGACTTGACGCAGCCATGAACCCCACGTAAAAGCCCCCTGGGGCCCCTGCTAGCGGAGGGACTCGAAGGAGGCGACGAGGTCGGTGGGGGAGGGGAGATCGGTGATGTCAGCCTGAGTGGTGGCGGCGGCCTTGCGGAGACCGTCGTCGGTGAGGAGCCGGTCGAGCAGGGCGGCGTCCACGCTGTCGCCGCTCGCGCGCAGGGCGAACCCCAGGCCCGTCGCGGCATCGACGTTGATGAAGTGGTCGGCGCCCTGCGGGAGGATCAGCTGGGGGACGCCCCGGGCGGCGGCGGTGAGCATGGTGCCGGACCCGCCGTGGTGCACGATCGCGTCGGCGGTGTCCAGCAGCTGGGCCAGTGGCACCCACGGCAGGGGGCGGACATTGGCGGGAAGGGTGCCGAGCGGGCTCAGGTCGGTGTCACCGACGGCGAGCAGGAAATCGGCGTCGACGGAGGCGGCCTCGGATATCACCCGGCTGACCGGGTCGACGCCCGCGTACGCCGTCACCACCGTTCCGAGGGTGACGGCGATCCGGGGCCGGGAGCCACGGGACACGAGATCGCGCGGCACCGTGCCGCCGCCGTTGTAGGGCACGTAGCGGACCCGCCAGCCGGTGCCGTCCCCGCCGAGGGAGGCGGGGACGACATCGAGGACGGTGTGGGTGGCCGGCCCCTGGACCTCGCGGGCCCGGTACTCGTCCGCCAGGAGCCCGGCGAGCCTGCCGACCATGCCGAGGCCGGACATCGCGCCGAAGTTGTGCACCACGGCGGGTATGCCGAGGGCCGCCGAGACGAGGGGAGCGGCGGCCTGGAAGGCGGCGTGGACGAGGAGGTCCGGCCGCCAGGCGACGGCGACCGCGAGCAGGTCGTCGATGGTCACCCGGCCGTGTTCGGCGAAACCGCCCGCCGCCAGCCTTTCGGCGTCCTCGGGGCTGTTGCCATCGGTGACGAACTGCGGATCGATGCCGTCCGAGGCGCGCCGGAAGGCCTCCATCAGCGTCGAGCCGTCGCCGATCTCGACGGTGGGCACGCCGGCCTGGCGCATCGCGTCGAGCGGGGCCGAGCCGGCGAACAGGACCTGGTGCCCGGCTGCCTGAAGGGCCTGGGCGGTCGGCACCATCGGGAACAGGTGGCCCGCCGCAGCGGGGCCGGTGAACAGGATGCGCACGGTATTACTCCTTGGGTGGAGCTCCTTGATTCCTCTGACACACCGTCGAACGCACCCGCCGCTGCTCCAGTTTCCTCCGAGGTGGGCGAGTTTCGGCCGATTCTGAAGAGGAATCCGGACGGCCGGACGCGCGGCCCCTTCCACCGGACCCGCCCACCTCTGCGCCGCTGCGGTCCGAGCCTCAGTACGCCGAGACCCGTTCGGCTTCCGCGGCGGGCGCGGCGGGACGCTCCTTCGGGTAGCCGTCCGCCGCGGGCACCGGGCGGACCGGCCACCAGATGGCCCGGCCGAGGAGGGAGCCGAGGGCGGGGACCATCACCAGGGAGAGGACGAACGCAGAGAGCATGATGCCGAGCGTCAGTGCGAAGGAGACCTGCTCGTTCCCCGGGGTCGTCGCGAGCGTGGCGAACGACCCGGCCAGCACCAGTCCCGCGGTCGCGATGGCCGGTGCCGTGTGCCGTACCGCCCGGGCCACGGCGGCGCGGGCCGTGCCCGGTCGTCGCATCTCCTCCCGGATCCGGTCGACGATCAGGATGTTGTAGTCGGTGCCCAGCGCCACGACGAACAGGAACAGCACCAGGGGAAGGGTGAAGTTGACGCCCGGCTTGCCGAGGGCGTGCTGGAACACCAGCGTGGAGGCACCGAGGGTGGCGGCGAAGCCGAGCCCGACGGAGATCATCAGGATGACGGGTGCGAGCAGGCTCCGGAGGAGCACGAGAAGGATCAGCGCGATCAGCGCGGCCGCGACCGGGAACACGATCTTCAGGTCGTGGTCGACGGCGGCGGCGATGTCGGCGAAGATCGCCGACGTCCCGCCCACGTGCGCCGTCGTCCCGGCGGGCGTGTGCTCGGCGACGGAGGCCCGTACCGGTCCGGAGGCCAGGTCACGGGCCTGCTGGCTCTGCGGGTCGGCGGTCAGGTACAGATCGATCCGGGCGGCGCGACGGTCCTCGTTCAGGACGGTCTGGCCCACCTGGCCCACCCCCTTGACCTGGCCGAGCGCCTGGGAGAGACCGCCCAGCCGGTCGACGGTGAGGGCGCCGCCGTCGGTGGTGGTCACGAAGACGCTGGTGGGGTCCGACACACCGGCCGGCAGGGCACGGGAGATCTCGGCCGCGGTGGCCGCGGCGGGGGTCGGGTCACCGGATTCGCCCCGGCCGTAGTCCATGCGTATGCCGGCCAGTCCGGCGGCCAGGGCGGCGAGCAGGGCGACGGAGGCCATCAGCATCGTCCACGGCCGCTGGGTGACCAGCGTGCCCAGACGGGCGGCACTGCCTTCGCGCGGCTCGCTGCGCAGGGTCCGGGACGGCCAGAACATCTTGCGCCCGGCGGCCGCGAGCAGCGCCGGCATCAGGGTGAGGCTGCCGAGCAGCATCACCAGCACCGCGACGGCGATCGCGGGGCCCAGCGAGCGGAACTGTCCGAAGGTCGCCAGGCCCAGCGTGGCGAACGCGGCCACGATGGTCAGCGCCGCCGAGGTGATCGCCGCGCCCACGCGGCCGGAGACCTGCGCGGCCACCTCACGGGCCGGCTGCTCGGGACGGCTGCGCAACTGCTCGCGGAAGCGGAACAGCAGGAACAGCAGGTAGTCGATGCCGATGCCGAGCAGGACCACCTGGATCAGCGCCGGGGTGCTCGCGTCGAGCTTGTGTCCGGTGAGCAGCGCGGCACCCCCCACGGCGCCCCCCGCCACTCCGCCGATCATGGCGACCGCCAGCAGGGGCAGCAGGGCCGCGGCGACGCTGCGGAACACCAGCACGTTGAGCAGGACGATCAGCCCCATTACCAGGGCGCCCCCGACCTTCGCGGCGGTCTCGTTGTCATCCGTGGTGTCGACGGTGTCGGCGAGAGCGCCGGTGAAGCCGGTGCGCATCCCCGCCTCCGAGAACTGCGCCGTGGCGGAGTCCCGGAAGGTCCGGTAGACGCCCTGGACCCCCGTGTCCGCGGCATTGCCGGTCAGCTGGACGGAGAGCAGTTCGAAGCTCCGGTCGGGCGCCGTCATCGCCGGGGCGATCCGGGGCGTCTGGGAGCGGTCCGGGACCATGAACTGCGGTACGTCGTTTTCCCGGGGCATGACCACCCGGCGCTGGCCGAGCTTCGCGGCCTCCGCCCCGATCCGCTCCTGGTCGGCGGCGCTCAGGGCCTTGCCGTCGGAACGGGCGACGAGCACCGTCACGGTGACGGCGTCGGGGTCCACCCCGAACTGCTCCTGGGAGATCCGCAGCGCGGCGGCCGAGTCGTAGCTGCGGGGCAGGAAGTCCCCGGCCTGGTTCTGGGTGACGCGGGCGAGCAGGACGGGGGCCAGGGCGCTCAGCGCGACACCCAGCACCACCCAGAGGGTGATCACCTTCCACGGGTGTCGGGTGGAGCATCTGGTCAGGGCGCGGATCACGGTGTCCTCCGGCGGACGGACTCGAGTGCGGACGTCGGCCGGGGATTTCCGGCCGGTCTCCAGACCATCACTCCGAGGGGTCTCCGGACGTCAGGGCAGCGGATGATCCACAACGGGGCCCTGGGTCCCCACCCGGCCCGCGACCAGGACCCTGGTCC
>NZ_JBSGWY010000066.1:3814-26594 GCF_053609145.1 Streptomyces sp. NPDC054961
CCCCGTCTGTGTGCGCGTGCCCGCGACCGCGCTCGCGCCCCGCCCCCCCGGGGGCGCCGCCCCCCCCCCCCGCCCCCCCCGCCCCCCCGGGGCGCGCCCCCCGGGCCTTGAAGTTGGTCCTGTATCGCCCCGTTTCCTCCGTGTTCGGGTCCTGGTTTCGCGTCCGGGACGGGGCCGTGCACCGCCGCCGCCGGTGCTGCCGGTGCGGTTGCCGCGCCGGCCGCTGTGCAACCCTTTCCCGGGGCCGGGAGGCCGGACGAAGGGGAGAAAAGACATGCTGAGGAGCCGACGCACCGGGCCCGGCGATGGCCGGAAGTCGCCGCGCACGGACCGTGGCGAGCCGCCGTGGACCCGTAACGACGCGCTGGTGACCGGCGGGGCCTGCGCGATGAACCTGCTCAGCTACGCGCTCTTCAACGACCCGGCCGGGCAGCACGAGGTGAGCGTGGCCGGGTTCCTCCTCGTCGCGCTGGCGGCCGTGCCGCTGCTCGCCCGGCGCAGCCATCCGGCGTCGGCGTTCGCCGCCGTCCTGGCACTCGACGTGACGGCGGCCGTGATCGTACCGCTGCCCACCCACTTCGGTGCCGTCCTGGTGATCTCCCTGTACTCGGTCGCCAGGGCCCGCCCCGGCCGGGTGACGGTGTTCGCCGCCCTCGCCACGGTGTCCCTGATGCTGCTGAGTCAGAGCATCGACCGGATGCTGACCTGGCAGGAGGCGTTGGGGCCGCCCCTGTCCACCTTGATCGTCGTGGGCTGTGCCATGGTGGTCAACCGCTGGCAGCGGGAGGTGACGGCCAACCGCAGGCTCCTCGCCGACCGTGCGGTGGCCGACGAGCGCCGTCGCATCGCGAGGGAGCTGCACGACATCGTGGCCCACCACATCACGACCATGCAGCTGATGGCCGCCGGAGCCCGGGCCAACCTCGCCCGGCCGGACGTGGTCCAGGACGCCCTGGTCACCTTGGAGGCCTCCGGCCGGCTCGCGCTGCGCGAGATGCGCCAGCTCCTCGACGTGCTGCGGGCCGGCGACGAACCGGAGACCGGGCCGCCGCTGCCCCAGCCCGGTACCGCCGACCTCGAGCGCCTGGTGGCCGAGTCCCGCCTCGCCGGACTGCCGACCGAACTCGTCGTCCGCGGGGCCGAGCGTCCGCTGCCGCCCACCGTCGGCCTCACGGTGTTCAGGATCGCCCAGGAAGCCCTCACCAACGCCCGCAAATACGCGGGCCCCGCCCGCGCGTCCGTACGACTGACGTACCACCCGGAGCGGATCACGGTCGAGGTGCGGGACGACGGAGGGGGCACACCCCCGCAGGAGGGGGCGCCGGCCGCGGGTCCGGGCGGTTACGGCCTCGTCGGGATGCGCGAGCGCGTCGCCCTGCACGGAGGTACCCTCACCACCGGCCCCCAGCCCGACGGCGGGTTCGCCGTGGTGGCCGACCTGCCGCTGACCGAGGAAGAAGCGGCCGAGGCGGTCGTCGAGCACGAGGGAGCACACCGATGACCGGGCCCGGACCGACGCGGCCGAAGATCAGGGTGCTGATCGTGGACGACCAGCCGCTGGTCCGCCGCGGCCTGTCGCTGATCCTCTCCCCGGACCCGTCCCTCGAGGTGGTGGGAGAGGCCGAGAACGGCGCGCACGCCGTCACCCTCGCCCGCGAACTGCGCCCGGACGTGGCGGTGATGGACATCCGCATGCCCGTCCTGGACGGGGTCGACGCGACCGCGGAACTGGCCGTCGCGGTGCCCGGCTGCCGGGTCCTGGCCCTGAGCACCTTCGACCTCGACGAGTACGTCGTGGGCGCCCTGCGCGCCGGCGCCTACGGTTTCCTCCCCAAGGACAGCTCGCCGGAGGAGCTGAGCGCGGCGATCCGTACCGTGCACGCCGGCGAGGCCGTCGTCGCACCGCGCCTGCTCACCCGGCTGATCTCCGCGTACGTGCGGGTCCCCGCCGGTCCCCGGCCGGCCGCCACCGGCCTGGGCGAGCTCACCCCGCGCGAGGTGGAGGTGTGGCGCCTGATGGCCACCGGCCTCGACAACACCGCGATCTCCGGCGCCCTGGACATCAGCGTCTCGACGGTCAAGAACTACATCACCAGCATCTTCGACAAGCTCGCCGTGCGCGACCGTGCCCAGGCGGTCATCGCGGCCTACGAATCGGGCCTGGTCACCGCCCGCGCGCCGGCCGGGAACCCGCCCGGCGACGGGCACGACACGACCAGTTCCTTTCGCCCGGCACCCTGAGGGCCGCGGCGCGAGACGAGACACCGACCCGTCCGAACCGGAGAAGAGCACCTCATGCGCATCCATCTGACCAGCGTCTTCGTCGACGACCAGGCCAAGGCCCTGCACTTCTACACCGAGATCCTCGGCTTCGTGAAGAAGTACGACGTCCCGGTGGGCGAGAAGGACCGGTGGCTGACCGTCGTCTCGCCCGAAGAGCCCGGCGGCACCGAACTCCTCCTCGAGCCCGCCGGCCACCCGGCCGTCAAGCCCTACCGCGACGCGCTCGTCAGGGACGGCATCCCGCTCGCCCAGTTCGCCGTCCAGGACGTCAGGGCGGAGTACGAACGCCTGCGCGCCCTCGGCGTCCGCTTCATCCAGACGCCCCTGGACATGGGCCCCGTGACGACCGCCGTCTTCGACGACACCTGCGGCAACCTGATCCAGATCGCCACACGGCCCCAGTAGCGGTTCTCAGGGGCCGTCACAGGCACGCCGCACCGCCTCGAGCGTGCGCGTCACGTCCTCGTCGGTCGTCGACCAGTTGCTCACGGAGATGCGCAGGACGCGCCGGCCGTGCCAGGTGGAGCCGCTGATCCACGCCGTGCCGTCGGCGAGCAGCCGCGTCAGCACCCGTTCGGTACGTTCGTCGGAGCCGAACTCGGCGCAGACCTGGGTGAACACCACGTCGTTGAGGACCCTCGCGCCGTCGATCCGGGCAATGCCGGCGGCGAACGCGGAGGCGTGGCGGCACAGCCGCTCGACGAGGTCGGCCACGCCCGATCGGCCCAGGGACCGGAGCGCGGCCCACACCGTGAAGGCTCTGCCGCGCCGGGAGAGCTCGGGGACCTTGTCGACCGGGTCCCCGAGCTCGTCCTGGATGAGGTAGTCGCCGCGCAGGCCCATCGCCGCGCGGACCGCGAGGGGGTCGCGCACGATGGCGAGGCCGCAGTCGTAGGGGACGTTCAGCGTCTTGTGGGCGTCCGTCGCCCAGGAATCGGCGTCCGTGCAGCCCGCCGTCAGGTGTGCGTAGGCCGGGGAGGCGGCAGCCCACAGCCCGAACGCGCCGTCGACGTGCACCCAGGCGCCCGCCCCGCGCGCGGCGCGGACCGTCTCGGCGAAGGGGTCGAAGGCGCCCGAATGGATGTCCCCGGCCTGGAGGACCACGACGGTGGGGCGCTGCCCGCCGGCCGCCAGGGCGTGCCGCAGGGCCCCGGGCACGATGCGTCCTTGACCGTCCGCCGGCACCAGTTCGGGCGTGCCGAGCCCCAGGTAGCGCAGCGCCAGGTCGATGGCCATGTGGCGGTGCTCGCCGGCGAGGACGCGTACCGCCGGTCCGCCCGCCAGCCCGTCGCGGGCGACGTTCCAGCCGGCCCGCCGCAGCACCGCGTCCCGCCCGGCGGCGAGGCAGGTGAAATTCGCCATCGTGGCACCGGTGGTGAAGCCGACGGCGCTTTCTCCCGGCAGACCGAGCAGGTCGAGGAGCCACGCGCCGGCAACCTCTTCCGCCGCCGCGTAAGCGGGCGAGGCGGCGCGCATCACGCAGTTCTGGTCCCAGGCGCTGACCAGCCAGTCCGCGGCCAGCGCGGCCGGTTCGCTCCCGCCGACCACGAACCCGTAGAAGCGGCCGCCGGGAAACGCGGTGAGCCCCGGCTCGCAGGCCGTGGCCAGCAGGTCGACGACGTCGGCGGGCGCACTGGGGCCGTCGGGCAGTTCGGCACCGAGCGCGCGCACGATCTCGTCCACCGAGGCGCGGGCGGGAACCCGGCGGTCGGACAGGCTCGCCAGCCAGTGGACGGCGTGCCCGTATGCCTGGCGCAGCGCCGTCTCGCGCGCGTCCATACCTCGGACTATGAGACAGCCGCCCCCGCCGCGCAAGCCCGCCGCCCCGCCCCCGCTCCGGACGCGATCACCCGCCCCGGGGCCCTGCGCCCGCGGCTCCGGCGGTGACGGGCCGGGTTACGACGGGGCCGGGGCCGGGGCCGGCGCGGGCCGGCCCGCGCCGGCGGTGCGCGGGGTCATGCGTGGTTCCAGTCGAGGCGCAGGACGGCGAGGTCGTCGGTGTGACGGCCCGCGTTGCGTGCCTGGGCCTCCTCGATGAGGCGGTCGACGTGGGTGGCCGGGTCGGTCGGCGGCAGGTCGCGGATCAGCGCGAGGAGTCCTTCGACGCCGAGGCGCGCGGTGTTCGCGCCGTCGTGCCCTTCGGTGAGCCCGTCAGTGTAGAGGGTCAGGGCTCCGGAGGCGGGCAGCGGGACCACCGTGGCGGGCCAGGTACCGAGCTTCGGGGCTATGCCCAGGGCCATGCCGTGCGAGGCGGCGAGTTCCTCGGTCCCCTCGGCGGTGGTCAGGAGGGGTTCGTGGTGGCCGGCGAGGTGGAGGGTGGCGGTGGCGGCCTTCTGGTCGAGGGTGAGGAGGGTGCAGGTGGCGAACAGCGGCTGGGGGCCGCGTTCGGCGATCAGGATGCGTTCCATGAGGTGCAGCAGGCGGGGGCCGCGGTGTCCGGCGAGGATGAGTGAGCGCCAGGCGATGCGCAGGCAGACGCCGAGGGCGGCGGCGTCGGGGCCGTGTCCGCTGACATCGCCGACGACGGCGTGCAGCAGTCCGTCGTCGCTCTCGACCACGTCGAGGAAGTCACCACCCAGCAGGGCCATTTCGGCCCCCGGCAGGTAGCGGCTGGTCACCGTGACGGTGGAGGTGTCGAGCAGGGGCTGGGGGAGCAGTCCCCGTTCCAGGCGGGCGTTCTCCTCGGCGCGCAGACGGGCCTTCTGGGCATCGGCGCCCGCGCGTTCGGTCCGGCTCCGGTAGACGGCGTAGCGGATCGTGCGGTGCAGGAGGTCGGCTTCGACCTTGCCCTTGACGAGGTAGTCCTGGGCGCCGGCGGTCATCGCCTCGGCTCCGGCCTGCCGCTCGGACAGGCCGGTGAGGACGATCACGGCGGTGTGCGGGGCCGGCTCCCTGATGGCGGCGATCGCCTCGGTGCCGGAGACGTCGGGCAGGTGCAGATCCAGCAGGATGCAGTCGATCGCCCGGGTGGCGAGCTCGGTGCGGGCCCCCGCGAGGGTCGTCCTGGTGGTCAGCTCGAACCGCAGCCCCGTGTCGTGGAGGAGCTCCTCGACGAGTAGGGCGTCCGCCTCGTCGTCCTCGATGAGGAGGATGCGGTAGAGCGGAGCCGGCGCGGGTCCGCCGGAGACGTCCGCCGCGGCCGCGGGCGCCGGTACGGGCGCCGGCGCCGGCGGGGAGGCGGAGGTGCTCATGCGCGCGGTCACGGCGTCGGCTCCAGGTCGGCGCGGGTCGCCTGCGGCAGATCGGTGAGGTCCGCGGCCCTGGGGGGCTCGGAGGCCAGGGTGAACGTGATGCGGGCCCCGTCGCGGAACTCGGGGTCGACCTCGATGGTGCCGCCGTGGAACTCGACGATCTTCTTGCACATCGCCAGTCCGATGCCGCTGCCGTCGTAGGCGTCCTTGGTGTGCAGCCGCTGGAAGATGACGAACACCTTCTCGGCGTACTCGGGTGCGATGCCGATCCCGTTGTCGGTGACGGTGAACCGCCACAGCTCCCCCTCCGGGACCGCGGTCACGTGCACCCGCGGCGTCTCATCGGGGCGGTGGAACTTGATCGCGTTGCCGATCAGGTTCTGCCACAGCATGCCCATCTGTGTGGGATCGCCGGCCAGGGTCGGCAACGGGTCGTGGGTGATCACCGCCCCCGTCTCCTCGATGCTCACGCTGAGGGCGGACAGGGTCCGGTCCAGTACGGGACCGAGGTCGAGGTGCTGGAGCTCGGAGTGGACGCGGCCCACGCGGGAGAAGTCGAGGAGGTCGTTGATGAGGATCTGCATGCGGTTGGCGCCGTCGACCGCGTAGTCGATGTACTGGTCGGCCCGGGCGTCGAGCTGGCCGCCGTAGCGGCGCTGGAGGAGCTGGGTGAAGCTGGAGACCTTGCGCAGCGGCTCCTGGAGGTCGTGCGAGGCCACGTACGCGAACTGCTCCAGCTCGGCGTTCGACCGCTGGAGGTCCGCCGCCTGCGTGTCGAGGCGCAGGCGGGCCTCCTCGGTGAACGCCAGCTCCCGCACGAGGCGTCGCCGCATGAAGTCGATCTCGCCGCTGAGGCGCCGCAGGTCAGCGGGCCCGGTGGTGATGATGGGGTGATCGAAATCACCGCCGGCGATGATGCGGGCGTCCGCCCCGAGCTGGTCCAGGGGCTCGGTGATGCCACGGCGCAGGGCCTCGAAGACCAGCACCGTGAGGGCGACGATCACCAGCGCGATCGCGGTGAAGACCCCGTTGCGCAGCCCCATCGTGGCCGAGAGATCCTCCACGGCCCGGGCCCGGTCCGCCCGCAGCTGCTCCTGCTGGCCGCTCAGGGCGCCGCGCACCGCGTCGAAGGTCTGCTTGCCCTCGGCGGCGCGCTCGCTGGTCAACACCGAGGGCGTCCCGGCGGGCGCCGCGGCGACCGGGCGGGCGATCCTCTCCTGCCAGGTCTCGATGGCGTCCTGTACGGCCGCCAGGTCCCTCAGGCCGGCCGCGTCGCCGTGGAGCAGCTCCTCGAGCCGCGCGGTGTGGGTCGCCTGGTCCTTGAGCCCCTGCTGGTACGGCGTGAGGAAGTCGGACGTCCCGGTGAGCCCGTAGCCGCGGATGCCGGTCTCCTGGTTGAGCAGCGCCGACTCGAGGCGGAACGAGGTGCTCAGCGCGGGGGACTTCACGTCCACGAGGTCGTCACTGAGGGTTGCCGTCCGGCCCAGGACCCACGCTCCCGTCAGCCCGAGGAGGGCGAGCACCGTCAGTGACACGGCCACCCCGACCCGCAGCCAGCGTCGGGTCGTCCAGATGGGAAACTGCCGCGCACGAGGTCTCGTGTCCGGGCTCATACGGTCTACCCCTCCGCTGTGATCGCCGCATGCAACATACGTGGGCACCGGCCACTGTAAAGGGTGTCCGACAACTCTTGTTGTCGTGGGGTTGGATCAGGGCCTAAGGTTCCCGGTATGCCTGGCAAGAACTTCGTACTGCGGACCACCCCGCCGGAAACGGCCGCCGTCGCGGACGCGGCGGTCGGGTCCCTCGCACGGAACCTTGCCCTCCAACTACTGGCCGAAGCCTCACCTCCACGGGACGCGGGTCCCGCACAGGCCCTGACCCTCCTGCACCTGCTGGACCAGCTCCAGCGGGCAACCGCACGCCTCCAGCAGGAAGCGGCCGTGGCGGCGGCGCGGGCGGGCGCCGGCTATCCGCAGATCGGCGCCGCCTGCGGCATGACCCGCCAGGGCGCCCGGCGCCGCTGGCCGGGGCTCTTCACTCACACCGACGAAGTACCCACGGAGCATCCGATGATGACCACCCCCGCCCGCGCCTTCGACGTCCTGCTCGTCGAGGACGACATGGCCGACGCCATGCTCATCGAAGAGGCGCTCTCCGACCGCGGGGCCCGCAACCTGGTCCAGGTCACCGACGGAGTCGCCGCCCTGGAACACCTGCGCAACCCCGAGAGCGTGCGCCCCGACCTGATCGTGCTCGACCTCAACATGCCCCGCATGAACGGCCGGGACCTCCTGAAGATCCTGAAGGCGGACGAGGAGTTCCAGACCATCCCCGTCGTGGTCCTCACCACCTCGGCCGCCCCGGACGACGTCACGGGGGCCTACAGCAGCCACGCGAACGCGTACGTGACCAAGCCCGTCAACCTGGAGGAGTTCGAGCGCGCCGTCCAGAGCATCGACGCCTTCTACCTCGAGACCGCCACCCGGCTGCCCCGCACCTGAACCGCGCCGCGCGCATGAACTCCGGCTTTCGGCGCATGCGCGGGAGGTGGAATGCGTTCTGTACGACACGGCGGGCCGCTCGGAGCCCGTGGAGTGCGAATGCCGGACGAGGCCTGCCGGCTCGCCCTCACAGAGCTCCGCGGCCTGCGCGACGGTGAGTTCGCCCGGGTGCGGCTCGCCGATCCGTCCGAGGCCGAACTTGGTCCAGCTCGCGGAGGAGCTGGGCCTGCACCCGTTGGCCGTCGAGGACGCCGTGCACCTCGCGCGTCGACCGCACGCGGGCGATCTACTCGCTGAAGCGAGAGGTGCGGGAGTTCCGCGACGCGGTGCACCCGCTCGTCCCGGTGGTGCAGGGTCTCCTGAGCGGGCCCGGTGAGGAGGACCACCGGGTTCACAGCGCGCCGTACGTCCGCGACGTGGCCGACCACCTGCACCGCACGGACATCGAGGTGCGGACCCTGGACGAGCTGCTGAACCCGGTCCTCGACGCGCAGCAGGCCCGGGTGGGTACCTGGCAGAACGACGACATGCGGCGCATCTCGGCGTGGGCGGCGGTCTTCGCGATCCCCGCCATGGTCGCCGGCGTCTACGGGCGATCGCCTGCCCGGTACGGCCGGGGTCGGACCGGCCCTGCCGTACGAAAGGGGCGTACGAGCGCCCCGCCGGGCCGAGGACCCGAAGTGGCCGTCCGAGCGCGGCGGTTGCCGTCGAGGGCCACGATTCGTGCAGCGGCCGCGTCAGTGGCTAAGGTGCCAGGTCAAGACCGCACCTCGTTCGCCCCGGGGGCCTGCCAGGGCTCTGCCGCAGGGGTGGCACCTCCACGGCTGCCGCGCTGATCCTGCCTGCCCGGCCGGGCATACGGGGGCGGTCCTCACGGCGGGGCAGTCGGGCCCCGGCCGACGGGTCAGGAGGAACGAGTGGCACAGGTCATCGCCGAAGTCTCAAGGACGTTCAACGAGTTTCTGCTCCTGCCGAACCGGACGCGGACCGATACCTCGGCCGCGACGGTCGACCTGCGCACGCCGCTGGTCCGGCACATCGCGGGCGAGGCGTCGGCGATCGAGCTGCAGTCCCCGTTCACCTCGGCGATCATGCAGGCCGTCAGCACCCCCGAACTCGCCATCGCGCTCGCGCGCAACGGCGGATTCAGCTTCCTGCACCACAACCAGCCGATCGCGGACCAGGCCGCGGCGGTCCGCCAGGTGAAGAACTTCAAGGCCGGGTTCGTCACCAGCGACACCAACGTCCGCCCCGACGACAGCCTGGGCCTCCTGGTCGAGGTCATGCGCCGCACCGGTCACAGCACCGCCGCGGTCACCCACGACGGGACCGCCACGGGCCGGCTGATCGGCCTGGTGACCTCCCGGGACTTCCACCCCCAGCGTCATGATCTGGACGGACCGGTCAGTGGCCGCATGGCCCCCGTCGCCGACCTGGCCCATGCCGGACCCGACATCACGCTGTCCGAGGCGAACGCGCGACTGTGGGACGAACGGCTGGACTGCCTCCCGGTGCTGGACGCCGAGGGCCGTCTGCAGCACCTGGTGTTCCGTTCCGACTACGCGGACAACAAGCGCTTCCCGAACCAGGTCGTGGACGCCGCCAAGCGTCTGCGCGTGGGCGCGGGCATCAACACCCACGACTATCAGGAGCGCGTCCCGGCCCTGCTCGAGGCAGGCGTGGACGCGGTGTGCTTCGACTCCTCCGACGGCTACAGCGACTGGCAGGCGCAGGCCCTGTCCTGGGTGAAGAAGCACTACCCGGAGATCCCGGTCGGCGGCGGCAACGTGGTCGACGGCGAGGCGTTCACCTTCCTCGCCGAGGCGGGCGCGGACTTCGTCAAGGTCGGCGTGGGCGGCGGCTCCATCTGCATCACCCGGGACCAGAAGGGGATCGGCCGCGGCCAGGCCAGCGCCGTGCTGGACGTCGCGGCCGCCCGGGACGCCTTCCGCGAACGCACCGGCGAGTACGTGCCGATCTGCTCCGACGGCGGCCTGGTGCACGACTACCACGTGGCCCTGGCGCTGGCGATGGGCGCCGACTTCGTCATGATGGGGCGCTACTTCGCGCGCTTCGACCAGGCGGCCGGCGCGAAGCTGCCCACCCGTGACGGCTTCGTGAAGGAGTACTGGGGCGAGGGCTCGAACCGGGCCCGCAACTGGCAGCGTTACGGCCAGGGAGGCCAGGGGCTGCTCTTCGAGGAGGGCGTCGACGGCTACGTGCCCTACGCGGGCGACCTCAACGAAGGCCTCGCCCTGACCATCGCCAAGCTCAAGACCACGATGGTCTCCTGTGGCTCCACCACCCTGCCGGAGTTCCAGTCCACGGCCCGGCTGACCCTGGTCTCGGACCAGAGCTTCCAGGAGAGCCACGCCAACGTCACCCTGCGGGACTCCTCGGTGACGGTCTCCTGAGGAGCCGCCGGATCTGCGCGTGAGCACGACGGGCGGGAGGGGAACGGGGCAGGGCGCTGCCGGACCCCTGCCCCTCCGCCCGTCGGGCCCGGTCCGCGCCGCGAGAACGGCTCGACGACGCGTTCGCGTACGCCGCCGCCGTTCCCGCCGCGGACGACCCTCCTGCGGATCGGAAGCACTTGCGGGCGCCGTCAGGCCGCCCACCGCCCGAGGGTGAACCCGCCCCCCTCGCGCCGGACTTCCACGGCGCCCGAGCCGCCGAAGTGCGCCGGAATGACCAACTCCCGCCCGGTGGCCGCTCGTTCGAGGATCCGGCGGCGGCTGGCCGCTGCCCGGTCCGCGTCCAGGCAGAAGCAGCTGTTGCAGGAGGGGTCGAGGATCTGCACCGGGCTGTGCAGAAGATCGCCGACGAAGACCGCCCGGTCGCCCCCCGAAGCGAGCCGCAGTACGGACGAGCCCGGCGTGTGGCCGGGCGCGGACTCCAGGGTGAGGTGTTCGTCGATGCGGTGGGCGCCGTCCCACACGACGGACTGCCCGGCCCGGTGGACGGGCGCGATGCTGTCCTCGTAGATCAGCCGGTCGTCCTCCCTGAGGCCGTTCCCGTACGCGTTGTCCGGACCGAAGTGGAAGTCGTCCGCGGCCGGTATGAGGTACTGGGCGTTGGGGAACGTCGGCTCCCACCCGGCCTCCCCGCCGACCGTGTTCCAGCCGACGTGATCACCGTGGACGTGGGTGTTGACGACGACGTCGACGTCCTGAGGCCGGACACCGGCCCGCGCGAGCCCACCCAGGAAATCGCCCTGCCGGTGATGGAACTGCGGCGAGCCGGGCCGCTCCCGGCCGTTTCCGACGCCGGTGTCGACCAGAACCGTCCGTCCGCCGCTGCGCAGCACCCAGGTCTGCAACGTCACCACCGCCCTGTCGCTGTCCGGCTCCCAGTGGTCGGGTGCCAGCCAGTCCTCGTTGCTCTTCCACACCTCGGAGCCGGAGGCCGGAACCAGGGTGCGCGCCGGGGCGAACGCCTCCTGCCACTCGACGACTCGGATGACCTCGACGTCGCCGAACCTCATGCTCTGCTTGCTCTCGCTCGTCATGACCTCGACTCTAGGGAGGGTGGATGAGCCGCTCAATGCCCGCTCGGCTCACGTGCATACGCGTCCGTCTCACGCTCGATGCCACGGGTACGCTGACGCGATGGACGTGGTGAGTGACGCAGTCTCGGCGATACGCATCGGGAGCCCTTCCTCCCAGAGGGTCAGGGTGGGCGGGACATGGTGCGTGCGGCTCCCTCCGTACGACGGCGCGGGCTTCCACGTGGTGCTGGAGGGCAGTTGCTGGCTGCTGCCCGACGGCGGCTCCGCCCTCCTGCTCGGAGCCGGCGACGTGGTGCTGCTGCCCCACGGAACCGGGCACGTGATCGCCGACGCCCCCGCCGATGCGGCCACCGTGGGGCGGGCGGTGTCCTTCGAGCACTGGCTCGCCGGGGACGCGCCGCGCCGGCCCCACGTCGCCCCCGGTGACGTGGAGATGCTCTGCGGCAAGTACCGGCTCGACCGCAGCCGCACGCACCCGCTCATGGCGGAACTGCCGGAGGTCGTCCATCTCCCCAACCGCAGGGGAGCCCACGCCGAACTGCGCGCCGCCGTAGACCTGTTGGGACATGAACTCGGCACACAGGGGCCCGGTTCCTGCATCGCGGTGCCCAGCCTGCTGGACCTCCTCCTCGTCTACATGATCCGCTCCTGGGCCGCCCGGGGGAGCGGCACCTGGCCGGCGGTTCTGGGCGACCCGGTGGCGGCCGCCGCCCTCCGGGCCCTGCACTCGGACCTGGCCGCCCCGTGGACCAACGAGCTGCTCGCGGCCGAGGCGGGCGTGTCCCGCGCCACCCTGGCGCGCCGCTTCACCGCCCTCGTCGGCCGTCCGCCGATGGCCTACCTCACCTGGTGGCGCCTGACCTTCGCCGCGACCCTGCTCCGCGCTACCACCGACCCCCTGGCGGCCGTCGCCCGCCGCGTCGGCTACAGCACCCCGTACGCCCTTTCCCATGCCTTCAGCCGAGAGTTCGGCACGACCCCGGGGCAGTACCGGGCCTCGGCGGCGCGGCCGTCGGACTCCACGTGAACGGAGGTGGCGAACCGTCACCCGTGCCGCCCCGCGCCGCGGTCCGGCCATCGGCGAGGACGGCGCGGAGCCCCCGCCCGAGGGCAGGGGCTCCTTCAGCAGTGCGGGGCGGGCGTCAGGCGGGTCAGCACGGCCTGATGGAGTAGACGGGAGTCCAGTCCACTCCGCCGCTGCTGCCCTTCGCGGTGTGGTAGAAGCGGACGGAGCCGTCGGAGTTGTAGAACCAAGCCGTGGTGCCCCAGGTCTGGTTGTTGTTGAACGAACCGATGCCGGACCCGCCGAAGCCGTACAGCCCGCAGTAGTAGTAGTCGTAGGCGGTGCCCCGGCCGTCCGTGATGCAGAGGTGGCCGTTGCCGCACGCCAGCGCGACACCAGGGGCGGCGAGGTCCCGGGCCTCCGTCTGGCCCGGCGCGGCGAGCGTCACCGTGCCGAACTCGGTGGCGAGTCTGTTCGCCGACATCTGCCGGGTCCCGGCGTGATCGGCGAGGTAGGCGTCGACCTCGTTCTGGAGCCGGCCAGCCTGGGCCCCGGTCAGCCCTGCCGCACGAGCCTGTCGGCCGTAGGCGGACGGCTGGGCCGCGGCCGAGGCCGACCCGCCCAGGGAGATGCCTCCCAGTAGAGCGGCCGTGGCGGCAACCACCGCGAAGAGCTTGCGCACGTACATGCCTGTTTCCCCTCCTCGTCACGGCGGGGGCTCCTCCATCGGTCGCTCCCGCGCATACCGACGGTCCTCCACGGGCGGGGGGAGCACCATGGTTTTACCCCTGGCCGAACAGTGCGGTGCGGGAGCCGGTGCGGCCGGGGCGGAACGGGCCGTTCACCGTCCGAACAGCCCTGGTCACCCGGCGGACGGACCGGGGGGTTATCCCCCCGGCAAGCCGGAGGAGGACCGCAGTGCGGGGCGCTGCCGCCGCGGGACATGATCGTTTCGCCCAGTGCACAGCGAACCGAGGAGCAACCAGCATGACCGCGTACAAGCAGGCCTTCGGACGACGCAGACTGCTCGCCGCATCGGCCGGGCTCGCGGCCGGCGTCCTGCTGGCCCCGGCGGCCTCGGCCGCGCCCGCCCCCGCCGTGACCAACGGCGGCCAGGCCGAGGCGCTCCGCGCGCTGGAGCGCGCCGCCCACCCGCTGCGGTCGACGGAACCCGGCGGCCGCACCACCGACCTGCGGGCGCTGACAGCCATGATCGGCGACGCCAAGGTGGTCGGACTGGGCGAGGCCACCCACGGCTCGCACGAGTTCTTCGCCATGAAGGAACGCGTGTTCCGCCATCTCGTCGAGGAGAAGGGCTTCACCACCTTCGCCCTCGAGATGAGCTGGACGGCCGGCCTGCGGATCGACGAGTACCTCCAGGGCGGCGCCGGCACCGCCCGGCAGGTCGCCAAGGAGACCCTGGCCGGATCCCCCTGGGAGCGCGAGGAGTTCGCCGGCCTCATCGGCTGGATGCGGCAGTACAACGACCGGCACCCGGGCCGGAAGGTCCACTTCATGGGCAACGACGTCGGAGCGCCGAAGCTCGGTGACGCCGTCTTCGACCGGGTCACCTCATACGTCCGGGCGAGCCACCCCCAGGACCTCGCGCCCCTCGAGAGCCTGTACGCGGGCCTGCGGCCCCTCGACGACGTCTTCGCCTACCTGCGCAAGCCCCTCGCCGAACGGCGCGACAACGCCGTCGTCGCCCAGCGGGCCCTCGACCTGGTCATGGCGAACAAGGGCCGCGGCGGTGACGCCTACGAGTGGGCCGAACAGCACGCCCGCAACATCGCCCAGACCTTCGCCTTCACCTCCCTCGACCTGTCCGATCCGCAGTCCGTGTCCGCCGCGGAGCACCTGCGCGACCGGGTCATGGCCGACAACACCGTCTGGTGGCAGCGGCGCACCGGCGACAGGATGCTGCTGTCGGCGCACAACGGGCACGTGGGCTACCTGTCCAGCGACCCCGTGATGTACCCCACGACACAAGGCGTCTTCCTCCGCGACGCGCTGGGCGGGAAGTATGCCGCCATCGGTTTCACCTTCGACCGGGGGTCCTTCCTCACCGCCGCCGCCCTCGGCGGGGCCTGGGACAAGGTCACCGTCCCCGCGGCCACCCCCGACATGCACGAGTACACCCTCGACCGGGTCCGCCTCCGCGACTACTACCTCGACCTGCGCACCCTGCCGCCCGTGGGCCGTGCCTGGCTGGACGTTCCCCGGCCCGTCTACGAAGCCGGTTCGTCCTTCAGGAAGGACCCGCTCCCCACCCTCGCGATCGGCCGGGCCTACGACGTCCTCGTCCACCTTCACGAGGTCCACGAAGCCACCAGGCTCTGACCGTCCGCGCCGGGCGCCGGGCGCCGTCCGGATGGCAGGATGGCGGGATGGACTTCCTCCGCAGGAACAACGTGAAGGTCATCGGATCCACCGGCAGGCCGGTGGTGATGCTGGCGCACGGGTTCGGCTGCGATCAGAACATGTGGCGCCTGGTGGCGCCCGCGCTGGCCGAGGAGTTCCAGGTGGTCCTGTTCGACTACGTGGGGTCGGGCGGCTCCGATCCGGCCGCCTGGAGCGACGAGCGGTACGCGTCGCTCGACGGATACGCCCGCGACGTGATCGAGATCTGCGAGGCCCTGGACCTGCGGGACGTCTCGTTCGTCGGGCACTCGGTCAGCTCCATGATCGGGGTCCTCGCGGCGGCGGGGGCCCCCGAGCGGCTCTCCTCCTTGGTCATGGTCGGGCCTTCACCGTGCTACATCGACGACGGCACCTACCGCGGAGGCTTCAGCGCCGAGGACATCGACGAACTGCTCGAGTCCCTCGAGTCGAACTACCTCGGCTGGTCTGCGGCCATGGCGCCCGTGATCATGGGCAATGCGGAGCGTCCGGAGCTGGGAGAGGAGCTGACCAACAGCTTCTGCGCGACCGACCCCGCCATGGCCCGCGTCTTCGCCCGTACCACGTTCCTCTCCGACAGCCGCGATGACCTGAAGTCGGTGGCCGTGCCCACGCTGGTGCTGGAATGCACCCAGGACGCGATCGCACCGCGCGAGGTCGGCGCCTACGTCCACGCGGCCATCGCGCACAGCCGCCTGGTCACCCTCGACGCGACGGGCCACTGCCCCCAGTTGAGCGCCCCCGAGGCCACCGCATCAGCCATCAGGGCGTTCGTCCGGAACCCGCGGTGATGTGCCGCACCGCCCAGAACCCGGAGCGGCCCGAGAGCGAAGAGGCGGCCACCGATGCCGTGTTCTCCACCCTGTTGGAGGACACCGTCGAGGAGCTCTACGAGTCGGCGCCCTGCGGCTACCTGTCCACCCTGATGGACGGCACCATCGCGAAGGTCAACGAAACCCTCCTCGGCTGGCTCGGCCTCACGCGCGGGGAAGTCGTGGGCCGCAAACGCTTCACCGATCTGCTCACGGTCGGGGGCAAGCTCTACCACGAGACGCACTTCGCCCCGCTGCTGCGCATGCAGGGAGAGATCGGCGAGATCGCGCTGGAGCTCAGGACGTCCGACGGCAGACGGCTTCCGGTCCTGGTCTCCTCCAGGGTGAAGACGAGCGGCGACGGCGAACCGATGCTGATCCGCACGACCGTCTTCGACGCACGACAACGCCGCGCCTACGAGAACGAACTGCTCCGCGAGCGCAAGGCGGCGGAAGAGACCCGGCGCCGGGCCGAAGCCGACCGGGAGCGGCTGCGCGAGGCCCTCTCGGTACTCCAGCAGAGCCTGCTGCCCGCGACGCTGCCCGCGGTACCGGGCATGGAGGTGGCCTCCCACTACCACACGGCGTCCGTGGACCGGCTCGGCGGCGACTTCTACGACCTGTTCCCGCTGGACGGCAAGCGCTGGGCGTTCTTCCTCGGAGACGTCTGCGGCAAGGGTCCCCAGGCCGCGGCCGTGACCTCCCTGGCGCGCTACACCCTGCGCGCCGCGGCCCTCCACGACGCCGACCCCGCGGCAGCGCTGGCCACCCTGAACACCGTGCTCCACGAGCGGTTCACGGGCGAGGACCCGCGGTACTGCACCGCGATCTTCGGGGTCCTGGAACCCGACGCCGCCACCGGCGCCACGACCGTGCGCCTCGCGTCGGGCGGCCATCCGCCCGCTCTCGTCCTGCGCGCCGAAGGGCGGGCCGAATACCTTCCCACCCCCGGCGGCCTCCTCGTCGGCATCCTGCCCGATCCGCAATTCGTCTCCGCCGGGACCGCACTGCGACCCGGCGACACCCTCCTCCTCTACACCGACGGCCTCACCGAGGCCCGGATCGGTGCGCGCCGCGAGCTCTACGGGGAGGACGCCCTGCGCTCCTTCGCCGCCGGCCACGCCCAGGGCGGGCCGCACGGGCTGGTCGCCGCCCTCCGCAAGCTGCTCGCCGGCTTCGGAGAGGGACTGGACGACGACACCGCCCTCCTCGCCCTCGGCGTCACCCACCCCGTCTCCGTCCGGGAGGGCACGAGCTGACATGAGCACCTTGACGATCACCCTCCGCGAGGCCGCGACCGGACCCGTGCTCGAGCTCGAGGGCGACCTCGACTACGACGAGGCTCCCCGCCTGCGGCAAACCCTGGAAACCCTCAGCCTGCGATCGGGCCAGCGGCTCGTCATGGACCTCTCGCGTATGCAGTTCTGCGACTCCAGCGGTATCACCGCCCTCCTCGTCGCCCGCAACCGCGCCGTGACCGCCCGAGCGGACATCGCCCTGGCGGCGGTCCCCGAGCACACGGCCCGCATCCTGCGCATCGTCGGTCTCGACCAGGTCTTCCCCATCCACCCCGACGTCGACACGGCCACGGCGGCGCACCCCTGACCGGAGCGGTCCTCCACCTCGTCCGTCGACACCGTCACGAGAGCGTCGGCGGCCGTGCCCGCCGTGCGACCGCTTCCCCCTTCGACCGCACCCGTTCGGGCGAAATCACCGGGAGAGGGTGCTCCACGTCCCCCGAAGCGCGCCATGGTCTCTCCGAGAGCACCGGCATCGAAGAGGGGACGGAACCATGGACTCGAGGCGTACCGGAACGATCCTGGGCGCGGCCGCGCTGACCCTGCTGGCCTTTCCGGTCCCCGCGCACGCCGCAGCCGTCGCGTGCGGCGGCGGCGTGTCGACCGGCCGGGTGGCCGTCAACGGCTGCATCAGTGCCGAGCGGGGATCGGCCGGCAGGTTCCCCACGCGGGAGATCACGGCGTACATCAAGGCGCGCAACACGGGCACGAAGGGGCTGAACGTCTCCTACGAGGCGTTCTTCCGCGTCGTCGACGGTGGTCACTGGGAGAAGGTGGGCAGTGGCCGCACCTACGTCCCGGCCGGCGCGGCCCTCGACCCCCTCGCCGTGGGAAGCACGACCCGGGTGTGCGGCCCGGTGAAGGTGGAGATCCGCGTACACGCCCGGGCCGACGGTGCCGCCTGGAGCGGCTGGTCTCCGGCCGCCACGAGGCAGTGTCAGACCTGACCGCGATCCGCTCCTCCGAACTGCCGTGGTGCGTCCAGGGGCAGTTCAGATTCCGAACATCCTGTGTTCGTATGACATGTGAAATATCACATGTCATACGCACCAGCGCCAAGAGCCCTTGGACGGTGCTCCACACGAGGAGGACGACACCCGATGAACCGCATAGCTCTGCTCGCGGCCAGCGCCGCAGGTCTGGCCGTCTACGCGATCGCCCCTGCCCACGCCGCCGTCCTGCCGGCCGATGCGACCGAGACCGTCACCTCCTGCGGGGACTCGCGCCTCCAGGCGGGCCTGGCCACGCGGGTGTGCGCCGAGATCACGGGGACCACCGTCGAGTTCTACGGGAAGGTCGGACTGGCCGGCCCGCCCTCCCCGGGCAGCCCGGCACCCGCCCCGAAGGAGCTGCTCACCAACCTGTCGGTGGAGGTCGTCGGCGTCGCCGCGCCCCGGACGCAGTACGCGCGGGTCCTCTTCACCGCCTCGAACGTCGAGGTCAGGGGAACCGCCGACACCGTCCCCTGCGGTGCGACCGTTCGCGGCACCTTCGGCGTGGCCTCGTACCCCTACGGGGCCAATCCGGTGGTCCACGAGGTCACCGTCACCTGCTGAGCATCCGCCCGGGTCCGGTGCGCCTGACGGACGCGCGCGGGCCGGCGGACTCGGGCACCACGTGACGACGGCGGGGCGATCGTGCGCACGATCGCCCCGCTCGCGTACCCGGCGGCCGAGGTGAGCCGGATGGGCTCGCGCCTCCCGTCGCCGAGTCGCGAACGGGAGCATGTGCGGCGAGGATTTCACTCCGTGGCCCCGCGTGGCCGGACGGCCACGCGCCGACCGGCAGCGGGAGTGACATCCGGAGGTGCACGTGTCCGACCCCCCCCGTGGCGGCCGCGCGCGCACCGCACATCGAGGAGGGTTCCCAGGTGACCACCCTGCGCGTACGAGCGGCCCAGGCCGCCGCCGCCGTCGTCCTCACCGCGCTCGGCGCGGGCGTCCTCGTGGCGTGCGGCACGGACGGCGAGCAGACCGGCAGGGCGCCGTTCAGCGACCGGCCCTCACCGCCCGACACGGCGTCCTTCTCCGGCGCCCTTCCCTCGCTCATGGCCTCCGAGGCGGAGGCGATGATCGCGTCCGCGCAGGCCTCGGCGTCGTCCGCGGCGGCTTCGGTCTCCGCGCGGGAGGCGTCGCGCAAGGCTTCGATCGGTGCCGAGGTCGAACGGTCCCGGCAGGCCGCCCAGAACGCGCTGAAGGACGTCGACGGCAGGGGGAACGCCCTGAGCGAGGTCTCGATGACCGGCAAGCCCCGGGCCGAGACGAGCGGGCTGCTCACCGTCGTCGTCAGCATCACCAACATGACGGACGCGAAGGCCTCCTACGCGGTCCAGGTCGACTTCGTCGACGCGTCGGGCAAGGTGGTGGAGACCCAGTTCACCGGGGCCGAGGACCTCGCGCCCGGCGCTCGGGCCCAGCCCCTGGTCATCAGCCGCGCCCCGGAGCAGCCGCCGCTCACTCCCCGGCTCTCCAAGGCCCAGCGCTACTGAGGGCAGGGGGCGGGACGGGCCCCTGCGGTCGACGGCGGACCCGGGGGCCGCCGCGTCGTGGAGCGGGCCCCGGGCGAGCGCGACGGGCGCGAACGCGTGCACCGGCGCGAAGGCGACGGGCGTGAGCGCGACGGGCGTGAGCGCGTCAGAAGTCGACCGCGTCCCGGATCAGGGGGCAGGTCATGCAGTGGCCGCCGCCGCGGCCACGGCCCAGTTCGGCGCCGACGATGGTGATGACCTCCACTCCCGCCTTGCGCAGAAGGGTGTTGGTCTGGGTGTTGCGGTCGTAGGTGAAGACGACGCCGGGCTCGAGGGCGACCGCGTTGTTCCCGCTGTCCCACTGCTGGCGCTCCGACGCGTAGACGTCGCCGCCAGTCTCGATCACCCGCAGCCGGGGCAGGCCGAGGCCCTTGGCGATCACGTCGACGAACGGGGTGGCGCCCTCGTCGGTGATGTCCACGCCCGGCGCCTTGTCCCCGGGGCGCAGGGAGAACGTGTGGACGGCATCCATGATCTTCGGGTAGAGCGTGACGATGTCGCGGTCGGCGAAGGTGAACACCGTGTCGAGGTGCATGGCCGCGCGCAGCTTCGGCATGCCGGCGACGATCACGTGCTGCGCCGCTCCGTTCTCGAACAGTGAGGCGGCGACCTGGGTGATGGCCTGCCGGGAGGTGCGCTCGCTCATGCCCATGAGAACCACCCCGTTGCCGACGGGCATGATGTCGCCGCCCTCGAAAGTGGCCTGGCCCCAGTCCTGTTCGGGGTCGCCCCACCACACGGTGGAGTTCTTGAAGTCGGGGTGGAAGGCGTAGACCGCCTTCATGAGGAGGGTCTCGCCGTGCCGCGCGGGCCAGTACAGCGGGTTGAGGGTGACGCCGCCGTAGAGCCAGCACGTGGTGTCGCGGGTGTAGAGCGTGTTCGGCAGGGGCGGCATGAGGTACTCGCGGGCGCCGACGCCCTCGCGGGCCAGCGTCACGTAACCGGAGCGGAACGCGTCGGGCAGGTCCGTGGTGGACAGTCCGCCGATGAGGAACTCGCTGAGCTCGCGGGGGGTCAGGGATTCGAGGAACGCGCGGGTGTCGTCGACGAGGCCGAGGCCGACCTCGTTGGGGACGATCTTCCGGTCGAGGAGCCATTGCCTGGCCCCGGGGACGGCCATGGTCTCGGCCAGCAGCTCGTGCAGTTCGACGACCTCGACGCCCCGCTGGGTGAGTTTGTTGACGAAGTCGGCATGGTCGCGCTGGGCGTTCTCCACCCACATGACGTCGTCGAAGAGCAGGTCGTCGGAATTGCTGGGGGTGAGCCTGCGGTGCGCGAGGCCGGGCGCGCACACGAGGACCTTGCGCAGGCGTCCGACCTCGGAGTGGACGCCGAACGCGGACGGGGTGGGGGAGCTGGTCTCACTGGTGCTCATGGTCAGCCTTTCCGGTGGAGCGGCGGGTGCGGCGCGCGGTCGGGGTCAGAGCTCGATCCAGCCGGTGGCGAGCGCGACGACACCGGCGACGGCCCCGGCGATGGACACGGCGCACATGACGGCCTCTGCGGGGGAGAACAGGCGCCGGTTCTGCTCGCGGCGGGCCTTGACGAACAGGAAGGTGGCCGGCGCGTAGAGGATGAAGGAGACGAGAACGAACTTCAGGCCGGCCGCGAACAGCAGGAAGGCCGTGTAGAGGGTGGCGAGGACGCCCACGGCCAGTTCGTGCCGGGTGCTGCGGCCCACCGCGTGCTCGGCCCGTGGTCTGAGCGCGATCTTCACGGCGAACGCGGCGGCCAGGAGGAAGGGGATCAGGCTCAGCGCACTCGTCAGGTCGAGGGCGAAGTTGAAGGCGTCGTCGGAGAAGGCGGTGACGATCAGGACGACCTGGCTGAGCGCCGTGGTCATCAGCAGGGCCGGTGCCGGAACGTCGTCTCCGGTGCTGCGGCCGAGGAAGCGGGGCATGTCCTTGTCGTTGGCGGCGACGAACAGCACCTCGGCGGCCATCAGCGTCCAGGCCAGATAGGCGCCGAGGACGGAGACGATGAGGCCGACACTGACGAAGACGTTGCCCCAGGTGCCGACCGCCGCTTCCAGCACACCGGCCATGGAGGGCTGCCGGAGCTCGGCGATCTCGCTCATCGGCAGGATGCCGTACGACACGATGGTCACCGAGGCGAAGATCGCGAAGACGCTCAGGAAGCCCAGGACCGTGGCCCGCCCGACGTCCTCCCGCCGCTTGGCGTGGCGCGAGTACACGCTCGCGCCCTCGACGCCGAGGAAGACGAACACCGTGGCCAGCATGGTGCCGCGGACCTGGTTGAACAGTGAGCCGGCGTAGTCGGCGCCCGCGAAGTTGTCCGCGAACACGGACGGATCGAAGTAGACCAGCGCCAGGATGATGAAGACGATGATCGGAACGATCTTGGCGACCGTCACGATCCTGTTGATCGCGGCCGCCTCCTTCACGCCCCGGCGGATGAGGAGGAAGAACCCCCAGAGCCCCACGGAGGACAGCACGATGGCGAGCGGGGTGTCCCCGTCGCCGAGAGCCGGTGCGATCGCGCCGATCGTCGACATGATCAGCACCCAGTAGGTCACGTTCCCGACGCAGGCGCTGGCCCAGTAGCCGAAGGCCGAGAAGAAGCCGAGGTACTCGCCGAAACCGGCCTTCGCGTACGCGTAGACGCCGGCGTCCAGGTCCGGTCGCCGCACCGCGAGGGTCTGGAAGACGAAGGCGAGCATCAGCATGCCGACGCCGGCGACCGCCCAGGCGATCAGGGCGCCCGCGACGCCGGTCTCCTGGGCGAACCGCCGCGGCAGGGAGAACACCCCGGCCCCGACCATGGAGCCGACGACCATCGCGGTGAGCGTCAGCAGGGTGAGCTTGGCCGTCGGCGGGGTTCCGGCGGCGGGGTTGCGGGTGTCGGTGTCTGCAGGGGTCATGGCGCACCTCGTGGAAGGGCTCGTACCGGGGCGGCAGCGGGCCGGGACGGGTCCGTCGGGGCGGGCCTGCGCTGCGCGGACTCCACGGTGCCCCTTGCCCAGAAGTGTCGGTCGCGGGAAATCTAGTCCGAAAACTACGGAATTGTCGTGATTTCCCGTCAGGCGCGCCCGCTCCTCGCCCGCAGGCCGATGCGGTGCGCGAGCGTCCCCCGCCCCGCGACTCCCGCGCTTGCGGGCCGGGATGTGACACATGGCTCGTTTCCCATGGTGACAGGGCGTGTGGGCGTGTAGCGTCTGCGTCAGCTGTCGTGGTTCGGAAGTTCCCTTGCCCACGCCTGGGGCGTGGGTGTTTTGCTGTGCTGTGCCGCAGGGA
>NZ_JBSGWY010000067.1:0-26531 GCF_053609145.1 Streptomyces sp. NPDC054961
GGCCAGCCCCACTCGCCACACCGGCACCCCCCCCATCGGGGTGGCCGCCCCCGGCGCGGGCCCCGGCGCCGGCCCCGGCGGCGGAAGCGGCCGCGCTCGCGCCGCCGCCCGCGGCGACGACGGCCTCCGCGTCCTCCACGGCCCACTGGGCCGAGCGCACCGCCTCCCGCGCCCCCTTGAGCGACGTACCGCCGTCGGCCACGGCGGGGAGCGGGGCGTATCCGACGGCGTGGTAGCGCGCCGCGAGCGCGGTCTTCGTACCGGCCCCGAACACGCCGTTGGCGTCCGCGCCGGTGTCGTGCCCGAGTTCGCGCAGCGCCTGCTGGAGCTGCGCGACGTCGTCGCCGGTGGCGCCCGGCTTGAGGTCCCGGTACATCGGCAGGCCGCCGTGCAGGGCGAACACCGGCCGGCCGGACACCTCGGCGAGCAACTGGCCCGCCCGGACCGGGTCCCCGGCCTTCAGCGGCAGCTTGGTCACCACGGCCGCGCCCGCTCCCGCGCCGTCGCCCCCACCGGTCCGTATGCCCTGCGGGGACACGGAGACGCTCTGGTCCGCGACCACGGTCCCGCGCATCACGACGGTCTCGGCGAGCACCCGCCGCTCGACCTCGGCGGTCAACGCGCCCTGCGCGGGCGGCGCGGTGTCCGCCGCCACCTGGGCCGGGGACCGCACCAGCGTGGTGGTGAGCAACCCGCCCACCGCCATCAACGCGGCTCCACCGACCACCCCGAGCACCATCCGCCGCCCGCGCGCGACCCCGCCCGGACCCGGACGCCCGGCCCCGTCCCACTCCGAGCGCCCGCCCCGGCCCCGGCCCCGGGCGCCGGGCTCGGCGTCGACCTCGGGCTCGGCCCCAGCCCCAGCCCCAGCCCCGGGCTCGGATCCGGCGTCCGCCTCCACCCCGGTGTGGTCCGTGGCCGTGGTGTGGGGGCGGCGCGGTCCGGGGCGGGTCAACGGGGGGTCCGGCACTTCTGGAGTGCGGGGGCGTGGTGCGCCTTCAGGGCGGCCTTCCGCCCGTGCGTCGCCGCGCGGCCGTCGATCCGGGCCGTCACCGGGTCTTCGGCGTACGCGATGTCCGCCGCCGCGGGCGGCGGACCGTCCCCGGCCCCGGGCTCGTGGGCACCGCCCGCGCACCCGATCAAGGGGACGCACCTGCGGAGCGGTGGGACGAAATGTCGTGCGCGCACGGCGGCGATTCCTTGGGCGGTAGAAAATGGAACGGGCGCGTCCGTGCGAGGGACGGCCCAGGGCGCGCCGCGTGCCAGTAAAGGCGCGCCTCGCGAAGTCCGCAAGTCCCCTCCTTGCCAATCGATCTGAGGATCCGGCAGGCTCAAAACTGCTTGCTCGCGTTCGGCGGCGAACGGTTGAATCCCGGCCGGGCCCACCCCCCGGAACGACCTGACCCCGGAACCCCGGAACCCCGGAACCCCGGAACCACCGCGCCACCGCGCCACCGCGCCGAGAAGGAGCTCCCCGATGCACCCCACCCGCCGCCCCCGGCCCGCAGCCGCTCCCGCGGCCGTCCTGCTGGCGGCCGCGCTGCTGGCGGGCTGCGGCCAGGGCGGCGGCGGGAGCGCGGACGGGAAGGGGGAGCCCAAGCTCGGACCGGTGGTGGCCGGGCCGGCCACGTCCGCCATCTCGCTGCCCATGGACGCGTACACGGACACCGACGCCGAGGCGGGCCGGATGGCCCAGGTGCAGGGGATGCTCGTCTCCCAGTGCATGGCCCGGTACGGGTTCGCGTACGAGGGGCCGAAACCCCGGCAGGGGGCCGCCGGAGCGGCGCCCGAGGACCGGCACCGCTACCTCTTCGGCCTGGCCGACCCGGCGTACGCGGCCGCGTACGGCTACGACCAGACGGCGGGCGGGGGCAGCCCGGTCAAACCTCCCGCCCCGGAAGTGAGCGACAGCGCGTACGTGGTCCTGAACGGCGAGCAGCGCGGCACCCGGAGCAGCCAGCCGCCCGCCGACGCCCGGACGGAGGAGGAGGCCGCACAGCTGGACAGCGGGCTGACGGCCGGCGGGCAGAAGGTGCCGTCCGGCGGCTGCGGGCGGGAGGGGTACCGCAAGCTGTACGCCCCGACCAAGGACAGCGTCGACCTGCTCTTCCCCTTCGGGCTGGCCTCGGAAGCGCACGAGCGGTCCAAACGGGACTCCCGGGTCGTCGAGGTGCTGAAGAACTGGTCGGCGTGCCTGGCGAAATCGGGCTACGGCGAGGTGAAATCACCGTACGAGGTCACCGCGAAGCTCGGCCTGGACGGCGGGACGGACGGCGGTCCGGGCGGTCCCAAGGCGATCGCGGCGGCCAAGGCCGACGTCGCCTGCAAGCGCGAGGTGAACCTCGTGGGCATCTGGGCGGCGGTGGAGGAGGCCTACCAGAAGCGGCTGGTGGAGGAGCACGCGCAGACGCTCGCGCTGTACAAGAAGCAGCGCGAGGCCCGGTTCAAGCTGGCGGCCGGCCTCGCCTGAGCCGCGGCCGTCCGGCCCGCGGACGGCGGACCGCGGCCGGCGGACCGCTCACGGCCTCGGCATGCACTTCATCATGGCGTCCATGTGATCCTGCTTCAGCGCCGACCACTGCTCGGGCGTGCCCCCGGCCGCCTGGTTGATCTCGCCCGTGACCGGATCCGGGTCCGGATACCAGTCGATGCCCTGCGCCCGCATGCACTCGGAGGCCATCCGCGCGGCGGTGAGGTCCCGCGGGGCAGCCTGTACGGGGGTGCGCGACGGGCGCAGCGGCAGGCAGGCCTCCTGCGCCGCGGCGAACCGCGGTCCGTCCTCCTCCACCACCCGGGGGATTCCGCTGTCCCGGTAGGCGAGGGTCAGTCCGTGCTCCTCCATGCACCGGTAGAAGGGCATTTCCGCCGCCACGGCCGAGGGGTTCGCCCGAGAGCCGGGGGACGCGCCGGGCGTCGCCCCGGGGGAGGCGCCGGGTGAGGCACCGGGCATCGCCCCGGTGTCCCCCTGCTGCATTCCCTTTTCCCCGCATCCGGTCAGTGCGCTGCACATGAGGACTAACAGGGCGAAATCGCGTACGCGCACGTCATTTCCCTTGCGGTCGGTGGAATGGAACGAGCGCGTCCGGGGGTGCGGGCGGAAGGACTGGAGGGCGCGGCGGCGGGGCGGTCGCCGCCGGGCGATCGTAGGCGGGCGCCGATGGAGCGGACAAGCCCCGTATGAGCCAGGCCAGTTGTGTGCCGGTACAGCCGAGAAGACCCTTGCTCCGGACCGGCCGTGCAGGTTGAATCCCGGGCTGGACGGAATTCCCTGAAGATCTGAAGACAGAGGCGTACCTGATGAACAAAGTCATTCGAAAACTCGCCACCGGCTGTGCCGCCGCGGTTTCGGTGGGGGCCGTTCTGGTGGCGACGGCCGGTCCGTCGGCCGCCACGGAGCGGAACGGCTATCTGGAGGACTCCGAGTTCGGCCTCTACTACAACTCGAACTCCGGGGGTTGCGTCTTCGACCTGTACGGGTCGGACTGGAACTTCACCAACGACTACTTCACGGGCCCGTACAACTGCACCGGCATCGCCGGGCTGGTGGACGACGACACCGCGTCCTACCGCAACCGGGACACCTACACCTGGAGAGTGGCCACCGAGATCAACCTCGGCGGCCTCGTCGGATCGATCCCTCCCGGCTACGTGGGCAACGCGAGCATCAACTTCAAGAACAAGATCACCTCGGCCACGTTCCGCTCCGACTGAGCCGGCGGCCGGGCCCGCGGCGACCGGGCCTGCGACGAGGGGCCCGCGACGAGAGGTCCGCGGCGACGGCCCCGAGCCGTCCAGGACGGCTCCGGGCGGGTCCCGGGGAACACCAGGCCTCCCAGGCCTCCCGGAAGGCGCCAGCGGCCCCAGGGGCCCCGCGTACGACCCCAGGGCAGCCGAAAGGCCGGTACTCCACCCCCGAGCGGGGGAGTACCGGCCTTCGCGCGTCACCGGAGGCGGCCCGGTACGCGGGGAACACGTCCGGCCGCGAACGGGCCGGGCCACGGGCGTCCGCGGCCACGAGTGTCCGCGGTCACGGGCGTCCGCGGGGACGGACGCACGCGGGCGGAGCGGTCGACCCGTTGGGTCAGAGGACGCGGACGGCGCCCGTCGGCTTGTCGTAGCTCAGGGAGCGCTCGACGATGCCGGTGCTGGAGTTCTGCGCGCCGACGAACTTGCCGCCGCCGACGTAGACGGCCACGTGGTAAGCGCTGCCCTTGGCACCCCAGAACAGGATGTCGCCGGGCTGAAGGGCGTTCAGGGAGACCGAGGTACCGGCCGAGGACTGCGCCTGCGACATGCGCGGCAGGCTGATGCCGGCCTGTCGGTACGCGGCCTGGACCAGGCCCGAGCAGTCGAAGGAGGACGGGCCGGTGCCACCCATGACGTAGGCCTTGCCGACCTGCGCGCGGGCGAAGTTCACGATGGCGGCGGCGGAGCCGGTCGCCGGGGCGGAGACGGTGCCGGAGCCCTGCGAGGAGGAGCCCTCCGAGGACGCGGAGGCGGACTTGGTCGACAGCGAGGCGCGGGCGGAGCTGCGGTTGGCGCGCTCGGACTCGGCCTTGCGGTCGGCTTCCTCCTTCGCCTTCTGGTCGGCGTCGGCCTTCTGCTGGGCGTCTTCCTTGGCCTTCTTGGCCTCGGCGGCGGCGCCGGTGCGGGCGCTCTCCTCCAGGGCGTTGAGCTCGCCGTCCAGGGCGGCTGCCCGGGTGTTCTCCGCGGCCTTGGCGACGGACGAGGACACCTCGGCGGCCAGGTCCATGTCGAGGACCGGCATCTCGAGGGTGGTCTCGTGCGCGGGCTCGGCGGAGGGCGTGGCGCTGGCGGTTCCGGCCATCGCCAGGGTGCTGAGGACGCCACCGGCAACTCCGGCGCGGACCGCGAGCTTCGAGGCGCTGCGGCGGGGCTTCCGGTGGCTGGGTATGTGAGCGGTGAGGGACATGGGTACAACCGCTATCAGGGCGTCATGGTTCCCTTCAAGAAACGTGGTCTGCGCCACAGTTGCCCGCGAAGGCCGCTAACCGGGCGCGTCGGACCACTTATTGACGCCGTAACGGGCTAAACGGACACCCCGTCGCAAGGCTGTGATCATGGGTTTTTCGAAATAAGTCCGGAATGATCCCCGGACTACCATTCCTCCGGGCAGATGGCCAAGCCCCCTTTCCGCGACGCGAATCGGGAGTGGCATAGGTCACAGGAGCGTCACGGGATGCGGACGCCGTGGCCCGTTCGTGACCTGTCCGTGAACTCACCGCCGGGTCGGGCCCGCGCCACCGCCGGGTCGGGATCGCGCCACCGTCGCGCCGGGGCCGCGCCGCGGCCGGCTCGATGCCGCACGACCGGGCGGCCGGCCACCCCTCCGGGCCACCCCTCCGGGCGACCCCGCCGACCACCCCTCCGGGCGACCCGTCCACGGGACCTTCTGCCCAGACTTCCGCCCGAATCACATCCGGACCCGCGCCCGGACCGCGCCCGGACCGTGCCCGGACCCGCGCCCCGCCCGCATTCCGACTTAGTGAACGCGCGCACGCGTCCACTCCCGTACGCGAGGGCTCCCCCGACCGGGGGATGCCGATCCCTTTATCATCACGCACGCCACGATGCCAATTTGCGTGCAGTGGCCACGATTTGATAGTGCGACACGGCTTTCACCTGCGATGACAGAGGCGGATGTCACCTTTGGTGATCATGTGGATGCTTCGCGTATGAAGATCACCACTCATCGGACTTCATGATCGTTCGTCAGGTGGTGGAGATCACAAACTCGTTGTTGTAACCCGTGTCGCAGATCACAGACGGGCAGGCATAGGATGCGCACCAGTCCGGCTTGTGAACTGCCTCACATGCAAGCGCCCGATCAGGAGCGCGATCTTCGCGAGGCGGGGCACGCGGTGCCGGCGCAGCGGTCCATACGGTCAAGGACGACTGGAAGGAGCGAGGAGCGTGAATGCGTACGCGCCCATCCTCGTGCTCGGCGCCCTCGGCGCAGGGTTTGCGATCTTCTCCGTGGTCATGGCCACGCTGATCGGTCCAAAACGGTACAACCGGGCAAAACTTGAAGCGTACGAGTGCGGCATCGAGCCCACTCCCATGCCGGCCGGCGGCGGACGCTTCCCCATCAAGTACTACCTGACGGCGATGCTCTTCATCGTCTTCGACATCGAGGTTGTCTTCCTCTACCCCTGGGCGGTCACCTTCGACTCGCTGGGGATCTTCGGGCTCGTCGAGATGCTCCTCTTCGTGCTCACCGTCTTCGTCGCCTACGCCTACGTATGGCGCCGCGGCGGCCTGGAATGGGACTGAGGGGCTGAATTTTCCATGGGACTGGAAGAGAAGCTGCCGAGCGGCTTTCTGCTGACCACCGTCGAACAGGCCGCGGGCTGGGTGCGCAAGTCATCCGTCTTCCCCGCGACGTTCGGCCTGGCCTGCTGCGCCATCGAGATGATGACCACCGGAGCGGGCCGGTACGACCTGGCCCGCTTCGGCATGGAGGTCTTCCGCGGATCTCCGCGCCAGGCCGACCTGATGATCGTGGCGGGCCGGGTCAGCCAGAAGATGGCGCCG
This sequence comes from Streptomyces sp. NPDC054961, assembly GCF_053609145.1. Taxonomy (NCBI): domain Bacteria; kingdom Bacillati; phylum Actinomycetota; class Actinomycetes; order Kitasatosporales; family Streptomycetaceae; genus Streptomyces; species Streptomyces sp. NPDC054961. Next base: position 6,556 of record NZ_JBSGWY010000067.1, read on the forward strand.
GTGCTGCGGCAGGTGTACGACCAGATGCCCGCTCCCAAGTGGGTCATCTCTATGGGTGTTTGTGCCTCTTCAGGCGGAATGTTCAATAACTACGCGATCGTCCAGGGCGTCGACCACATCGTCCCCGTGGACATCTATCTGCCCGGCTGCCCGCCCCGCCCCGAGATGCTGCTCGACGCGATCCTCAAGCTCCACCAGAAGATCCAGGGATCCAAGCTCGGCGTGAACCGGGAAGAGGCGGCCCGAGAGGCGGAGGAGGCGGCCCTCAAGGCCCTCCCCACCATCGAGATGAAGGGGCTCCTGCGGTGAGCGACGACCCGGCCGTGCAGAACGGCCCCCCCACCGGAAACGGCGACGGCGACGGCAACGGCAACGGCGGCGAGAACGTGCCCGCCCCCCGCGGCTCCGCCGGACCCGAGGTGATCGGCGTCCGCAAGGGCATGTTCGGTGCCGGCGGCGGTGGCGACACCAGCGGCTACGGCGGCCTCGTGCGCACCGTGGCCCTGCCCGGCGAGAGCGCCCGCCCCTACGGTTCGTACTTCGACGAGGTCGTCGACGAGCTCGAAGGGGCGCTGGAGGAGCAGGACCTGGTCCCCGAGAACGCCATCGAGAAGACGGTCGTCGACCGGGGCGAGCTCACCCTCCACATCGCGCGCGAGCACCTCGCCCTCGTGGCGAAGACCCTGCGCGACGACCCGGCCCTGCGCTTCGAGCTCTGCACCGGCGTCAGCGGGGTGCACTTCCCCGGCGACAAGGGCCGCGAGCTGCACGCCGTCTACCACCTGCGCTCGCTCACCCACGGCCGGATCCTGCGGCTCGAGGTGTCCGTCCCGGACAGCGACCCGCACGTCCCCTCGCTCGTCTCGGTCTACCCGACCAACGACTGGCACGAGCGCGAGGCGTACGACTTCTTCGGCCTGGTCTTCGACGGGCACCCGGCCCTCACCCGGATCATGATGCCGGACGACTGGCAGGGCTTCCCGCAGCGCAAGGACTACCCGCTCGGCGGCATCGCCGTCGAGTACAAGGGCGCCCAGATCCCGGCTCCCGACCAGCGGAGGTCGTACAGCTGATGAACACCCAGAACGCATCGCACCACGCCTCCGCCCGCGAGACGACCGAAGGCACCGTCTACACCGTCACCGGCGGCGACTGGGACGAGGTCGTCCAGTCCGCGGCCCGCGCGGACGACGAGCGCATCGTGGTCAACATGGGTCCCCAGCACCCCTCCACCCACGGAGTGCTGCGGCTGATCCTGGAGATCGACGGAGAGACGGTCACCGAAGCCCGCTGCGGCATCGGCTACCTCCACACCGGCATCGAGAAGAACCTCGAGTTCCGGAACTGGACGCAGGGCACCACGTTCGTCACGCGCATGGACTACCTGACCCCGTTCTTCAACGAGGCCGCGTACTGCCTGGGCGTCGAGAAGCTGCTCGGCATCACCGAGCAGATCCCGGACCGCGCCACCGCCATCCGCGTCCTGCTGATGGAGCTCAACCGGATCTCCTCCCACCTGGTGTGCATCGCCACCGGCGGCATGGAGCTGGGCGCGACCACGATCATGATCTACGGGTTCCGCGACCGCGAGCTGATCCTCGACGTCTTCGAGACGATCACCGGACTGCGCATGAACCACGCGTTCATCCGCCCCGGCGGCCTCGCGCAGGACCTGCCCCCGGGCGCGGTCGACCAGCTCCGCGAGTTCGTGAAGACCATGAAGAAGAACCTGCCGGAGTACGACAAGCTCGCCACCGGCAACCCCATCTTCAAGGCCCGCATGCAGGACGTCGGCTACCTCGACCTCACCGGCTGCATGGCGCTCGGCGCCACCGGCCCGATCCTGCGCTCCGCCGGCCTTCCGCACGACCTGCGCAAGTCCGACCCGTACTGCGGCTACGAGAACTACGAGTTCGACGTGCCGACCACCGAGTCCTGCGACTCCTACGGGCGGTTCCTGATCCGCCTCGAGGAGATGCGCCAGTCCCTGCGGATCGTCGAGCAGTGCCTGGACCGGCTGGAGCCCGGCCCGGTGATGGTCGCCGACAAGAAGATCGCCTGGCCCGCGCAGCTCGCGATGGGCCCGGACGGCCTCGGCAACTCGCTCGACCACATCAAGAACATCATGGGCACCTCCATGGAGGCCCTCATCCACCACTTCAAGCTGGTGACCGAGGGCTTCCGGGTCCCGGCCGGGCAGGCGTACGCGGCGGTCGAGTCCCCCAAGGGCGAACTCGGCGTCCACGTGGTCTCCGACGGCGGCACCCGCCCCTACCGGGTCCACTTCCGCGATCCGTCCTTCACCAACCTGCAGGCCATGGCCGCGATGTGCGAGGGCGGCCAGGTCGCCGACGTCATCGTCGCCGTCGCCTCCATCGACCCCGTGATGGGAGGCGTCGACCGATGACGACCGCGTTTTCTGGCGGGGACACCCCCCAGGCCCCCCTCAGCCTGGGCATGCCCCAGCTGCCCGCCCCCGACTACCCGGCCGAGGTGCGCGAGCGGCTGGCGGCCGACGCCGCCGAGGTCATCGCCCGCTACCCCGACAGCCGCTCCGCGCTGCTGCCGCTGCTCCACCTCATCCAGTCGCAGGAGGGCTTCGTCTCGCGCACCGGCATCCGGTTCTGCGCCGAGGTGCTGGGCCTGACGACGGCCGAGGTCACCGCGGTGGCCACCTTCTACACGATGTACCGGCGCAAGGCCTCGGGCGACTACCAGGTCGGCGTCTGCACGAACACCCTGTGCGCGGTGATGGGCGGCGACGCCATCTTCGAGGAGCTCAAGGAGCACCTCGGGGTCGGCAACAACGAGACCACCCCGGACGGCAAGGTCACCCTCGAGCACATCGAGTGCAACGCGGCCTGCGACTACGCGCCCGTGGTGATGGTCAACTGGGAGTTCTTCGACAACCAGACCCCCGAGTCCGCCAAGGCCATGGTGGACGACCTGCTGGCCGGGCGCCCGGTCGAGCCGACCCGGGGCGCGCCGCTGTGCACGTACAAGGAGACCGCCCGGATCCTGGCGGGCTTCCCGGACGAGCGCGCGGGCGCGGTGGAGGCGAGCGGCGGCGCCGGTCCCGCCTCGCTGATCGGCCTGCGCATCGCGCGCGGCGACTCACCGCAGCTCGGCAAGGTCGTGCGCCAGCGTGCCGAGACCGCCACCGAGGAGGGGGAGTGATGACGGTGACCGCTGAGACGCACGAGAACGGCACCAGCCCGGAGAAGCTGCTGGCACCCGTGCTGTCGGCGTTCTGGGACGAGCCGCAGTCGTGGACGCTGGAGACCTACCGGCGCCACGAGGGCTACGAGGGCCTGCGCAAGGCGCTCGCCATGACACCGGACGACCTCATCGCCTACGTGAAGGACTCCGGTCTGCGCGGGCGCGGCGGCGCGGGCTTCCCCACCGGAATGAAGTGGCAGTTCATCCCGCAGGGCGACGGAAAGCCGCACTACCTCGTCGTGAACGCGGACGAGTCGGAGCCGGGAACCTGCAAGGACATCCCCCTCCTCTTCGCCAACCCGCACTCCCTCATCGAGGGAATGATCATCGCCTGCTACGCGATCCGCTCGGAGCACGCCTTCATCTACCTGCGCGGCGAGGTCGTGCCGGTACTGCGGCGCCTGCACGAAGCGGTGCGCGAGGCGTACGAGGCCGGCTACCTCGGGGAGAACATCCTCGGGAGCGGGCTGAAGCTCGACATCACCGTGCACGCGGGAGCGGGCGCGTACATCTGCGGCGAGGAAACGGCCCTCCTGGACTCCCTCGAAGGCCGGCGCGGTCAGCCCCGGCTGCGTCCCCCCTTCCCCGCCGTGGAGGGGCTCTACGCGTGCCCCACTGTCGTCAACAACGTCGAGTCCATCGCCTCGGTTCCCGCGATCCTCAACAAGGGCAAGGACTGGTTCAAGTCGATGGGGACCGAGAAGTCCCCCGGCTTCACGCTGTACTCGCTGTCGGGCCACGTCGTCGGCCCCGGCCAGTACGAGGCCCCGCTCGGCATCACGCTGCGCCAGCTGCTCGACATGAGCGGCGGCATGCGCCCCGGCCACCGGCTGAAGTTCTGGACCCCCGGCGGCTCCTCCACCCCCATGTTCACGGACGAGCACCTGGACGTCCCGCTGGACTACGAGGGCGTGGGCGCGGCCGGTTCCATGCTCGGCACCAAGGCCCTGCAGTGCTTCGACGAGACGACCTGCGTGGTGCGGGCGGTGACCCGCTGGACCGAGTTCTACGCCCACGAGTCCTGCGGCAAGTGCACGCCCTGCCGCGAAGGCACGTACTGGCTGGTCCAGCTGCTGCGCGACATCGAGGCCGGCAAGGGCGTCATGTCCGACCTCGACAAGCTGAACGACATCGCCGACAACATCAACGGCAAGTCGTTCTGCGCGCTCGGCGACGGAGCCGCCAGCCCCATCTTCTCCTCGCTCCAGTACTTCCGCGAGGAGTACGAGCAGCACATCACGGGCAAGGGCTGCCCCTTCGACCCCAAGAAGTCGACCCTCTGGGCTGACGGTCCCAAGAAGAACTCCGAGGTGAACGCATGACCGTCACCACGAACGCCCCCGCCGGCGGCGGCGAGGCCGCGGTGCCGCCGGAGAACACGGTCTCCCTGACCATCGACGGCGTCGAGCTGTCGGTGCCCAAGGGCACGCTGGTCATCCGGGCCGCCGAGCAGCTGGGCATCGAGATCCCCCGGTTCTGCGACCACCCCCTCCTGTCCCCGGCCGGCGCCTGCCGCCAGTGCATCGTCGAGGTCGAGGGCCAGCGCAAGCCGATGGCCTCCTGCACCATCACCTGCACCGACGGCATGGTGGTCAAGACGCAGCTGACCTCCCCGGTCGCCGACAAGGCCCAGCGCGGAGTGATGGAGCTGCTGCTCATCAACCACCCGCTGGACTGCCCGGTCTGCGACAAGGGCGGCGAATGCCCGCTGCAGAACCAGGCGATGTCGCACGGCAACGCCGAGTCCCGTTTCGAGGGGCACAAGCGGACGTACGAGAAGCCCGTCCCGATCTCCACGCAGGTGCTGCTGGACCGCGAGCGCTGCGTCCTGTGCGCGCGCTGCACCCGCTTCTCCAACGAGATCGCCGGCGACCCGATGATCGAGCTGCTGGAACGCGGTGCGCTCCAGCAGGTCGGCACCGGCGAGGGCGACCCCTTCGAGTCGTACTTCTCCGGCAACACCATCCAGATCTGCCCGGTCGGCGCCCTCACCTCGGCGGCCTACCGGTTCCGCTCCCGCCCCTTCGACCTCGTCTCCTCCCCGAGCGTGTGCGAGCACTGCGCGGGAGGCTGCGCGACCCGGACCGACCACCGCCGCGGCAAGGTGCTGCGCCGCCTGGCCGCGGAGGACCCCGAGGTCAACGAGGAGTGGATCTGCGACAAGGGCCGCTTCGGGTTCCGCTACGCGCAGCGCCCCGACCGGCTCACCACCCCGCTGGTGCGCGGGAGCGACGGGGTCCTCGCCCCGGCGAGCTGGCCCGAGGCGCTGGAAGCCGCCGCGAACGGACTCGCCGCCGCGCGCGGCCGGGCCGGGGTGCTGACCGGCGGCCGCCTCACCGTCGAGGACGCGTACGCGTACGCCAAGTTCGCGCGGGTCGTGCTCGACACCAACGACATCGACTTCCGGGCCCGGGTGCACAGCGCGGAGGAGGCCGAGTTCCTGGCCGCCTCGGTCGCCGGCACCGGCAAGGACCTCGGCGGCGGTGACAGGGCGGTCACCAACACCTCGCTGGAAGCGGCCCCGGCCGTGCTCCTCGTCGGCATCGAGGCCGAGGAGGAGGCTCCCGGCGTCTTCCTGCGGCTGCGCAAGGCCCACCGCAAGCACAAGCAGCGGACCTTCGCCCTCGCCCCGTTCGCCACGCGGGGCCTGGAGAAGGCCGGCGGCACCCTGCTGGCCGCCGCCCCCGGCACCGAGCCCGAGTGGCTGAACGCGCTGGCCTCCCGCACGGGCCTGGAGGACGGCGGCCGGACGGCCGCCGAGGCGCTGCGCCTGCCCGGCGCGGTCATCGTCGTCGGAGAGCGCCTCGCGGGCGTGCCCGGTGCGCTGACCGCCGCCGTACGGGCCGCCGCCGCGACCGGCGCCCGGCTGGTGTGGATCCCGCGCCGGGCCGGAGAGCGGGCCGCCGTCGAGGCGGGCGCGCTGCCGTCCCTGCTGCCGGGCGCCCGCCCGGCCACCGACCCGCGGGCCCGCGACGAGGTGGCCGCCGCCTGGGGCCTGGACGAGCTCCCGCACCGCTACGGCCGCGACACCGGCCAGATCGTCGAGGCGGCCGCCGGCCGCGAACTGTCCGCCCTGCTGATCGGCGGCGTGGAGCTCGCTGACCTGCCGGACCCGGCCCGCGCCCGGGTCGCGCTCCAGGAGGCCTTCGTGGTCAGCCTGGAACTGCGGCCCAGCGAGGTCACCGACCACGCGGACGTGGTCCTGCCGGTCGCGGCCGTCGCCGAGAAGTCCGGCGCCTTCATCAACTGGGAAGGCCGGGTCCGGCCGTTCGAGGCCGCGCTCAAGCCCGAGCAGATGACCCGGCGCCTGGCTCCGGCCGACTCCCGCGTGCTGCACATGCTGGCCGACGCGGCCGACCGTCCGATCGCCCTGGGCGACGTACACGCCGTGCGCCGGGAGCTCGACGGGCTCGGCCAGTGGGCCGGGACGCGCGCCGCCGAACAGTCCGCGGACACCGAGCCCCTGCCCCGCCCGGGTGCGGGCGAGGCCGTCCTCGCGGGCCACCGGCTCCTGCTCGACCAGGGCCTCCTCCAGGAAGGCGACGAGGCACTGGCCGGCACCCGGCACGAGGCCGCCGCCCGCCTGTCGGCCGCCACGGCCGCCGAGACCGGCGTCAAGAACGGCGACGTCCTCGCGGTGAGCGGCCCGGCCGGCTCCGTGGAACTGCCGCTGCGGATCACCGAGATGCCCGACCGCGTGGTCTGGCTCCCGATGAACTCCACCGGGTCCGGGGTCCTCGCCGACACCGGCGCCCAGCCGGGAACCCTCGTACGGATCGGCCCGGCGACCCCGGCCGACAGCAGCGACGCCACTGCGGAGGTGGGCGCGTGAACACCGTTCAGATCGCTGCCGAGGACCTCTCCCTGTTCGGCAGGGACGTCTGGTGGCTCGTCGTCCTCAAGGCGGTGTTCTGCTTCGCCTTCCTGATGGTGACCGTGCTCTTCTCCATCGTGTGGGAGCGCAAGGTCGTCGCCTGGATGCAGCTGCGCATCGGCCCCAACCGGCACGGCCCCTGGGGCATGCTCCAGTCGCTCGCCGACGGCGTGAAGCTGATGCTCAAGGAAGACCTCATCGTCAAGCGGGCCGACAAGGTCGTCTACGTCCTCGCCCCGATCATCGCGGCGATCCCGGCGTTCATGGCCATCGCGGTGATCCCCTTCGGCCCCGCGGGCGACGAGGTCTCCATCTTCGGCCAGCGCACCACGATGCAGCTGACCGACCTGCCGATCGCGATGCTCTACGTCCTCGCGGTGGCTTCGGTCGGCATCTACGGCATCGTGCTGGCCGGCTGGTCCTCGGGCTCCACCTACCCGCTCCTCGGCGGCCTGCGCTCCTGCGCGCAGATGATCTCCTACGAGATCGCGATGGGCGTGGCCTTCGCCTCGGTCTTCCTCTACTCCGGGTCGATGTCGACCTCGGCGATCGTCGAGGCCCAGGCGGACCGCTGGTACATCGTGCTGCTGCCGGTCTCCTTCATCATCTACGTCGTCACGATGGTCGGCGAGACGAACCGCGCCCCCTTCGACATGCCGGAGTCCGAAGGCGACCTGGTCGGCGGCTTCAACACCGAGTACTCCTCGATCAAGTTCGCGCTGTTCATGCTGGCCGAGTACGTCAACATGGTCACCGTCTCCGCCGTCTCGGTCACCCTCTTCCTGGGCGGCTGGCGGGCCCCGGCGCCGATCTCCACGTACTGGGAGGGCGCCAACCACGGCTGGTGGCCGATGCTGTGGTTCGTCCTCAAGGTCCAGCTGCTGCTGTTCTTCTTCATCTGGCTGCGCGGCACGCTCCCGCGCGTGCGCTACGACCAGCTGATGAAGCTCGGCTGGAAGGTGCTGATCCCGGTCTCCGTGGTCTGGCTGATGCTGGTCGCCACCGTCCGGGCGCTGCGCAACGAGAACTACGACTTCACGCAGATCGTGCTCTACGTCGGCGGCGCGGTCATCGCGCTCCTGCTGCTGTCCTTCGTCGCGGACGTCTTCCGCGGCAAGAAGGAGAAGGCGGCCCTCGAAGTCGCCGAGCAGGCCGCCGCCGAGCCCTTCGATCCGCTGGCGGGCGGATTCCCCGTACCGCCCAAGCCCGGCCAGCACCTGGCACCCGTACCGCGCAGGCGGCCTCGCGGCGAGCGGGAGCTGATCGTCAGCGGCACGGCGAATTCCGACAGTGACCGAGAGGAGGGTGCTGAGAATGTCTGACGCGGACGAGAACGAGAAGTGGCAGAACCCGGTGGCCGGCTTCGGCGTGACCTTCAAGGCCATGTTCAAGAAGCGGCTCACCGAGCAGTACCCGGAGCAGCAGAAGACCACCGCTCCGCGCTTCCACGGGCGGCACCAGCTCAACCGCCACCCGGACGGTCTGGAGAAGTGCATCGGGTGCGAGCTGTGCGCCTGGGCCTGTCCCGCCGACGCGATCTACGTCGAGGGCGCGGACAACACCGAGGAGGAGCGCTACTCCCCGGGTGAGCGGTACGGCCGGGTCTACCAGATCAACTACGCCCGCTGCATCCTGTGCGGGCTGTGCGTCGAGGCGTGCCCGACCCGGGCGCTGACCATGACGAACGAGTTCGAACTGGCCGACTCCAGCCGCGAGGCGCTCATCTACACCAAGGAGCAGCTGCTCTCCGGTCTGACCGAGGGCATGGTCGAGGCTCCGCACTCGATCTTCCCGGGCGCCGACGACACGGACTACTACCGCGGGCTGGTGACCGGGGCGGCTCCCGGCACGGTCCGCCAGGTCGCCGTGTCCAAGGGCGAGACCGCCGAGACCGCACCCTCCTCCCACGGCACCGAGGGGGTGGGGGCATGAGCACCGTCGCCGCTGCCGCCACGCTCACCTCCACCGGCGAGGCGATCCAGTTCTGGGTCCTCGGCACGGTCGCCGTCATCGGCGCACTGTCCACGATCCTGATGAAGAAGGCCGTGCACAGCGCCCTGAGCCTGGCCGGGACGATGATCATCCTGGCGGTCTTCTACCTGGCCAACGGGGCGTACTTCCTCGGCGTCGTCCAGGTCATCGTCTACACCGGCGCGATCATGATGCTCTTCCTCTTCGTCGTTATGCTCGTCGGCGTCACCGCCGCGGACTCGCTGACCGAGACCATCAAGGGACAGCGCTGGCTCGCCGTCCTGTGCGCACTGGGCTTCGGCATCCTGCTGATCGCCGGCATCGCCAACGCCGGGCTCACCCACTTCAACGGACTCGGCCGCATCAACTCCGGCGGACACATTGAGGGCCTGGCCACGCTCATCTTCACCAAGTACGTGTTCGCCTTCGAGATCACCGGCGCCCTCCTCATCACGGCGGCCGTCGGCGCGATGGTGCTCACCCACCGCGAGCGCACCGAGCGGCCCGCCACCCAGCGCGAGCTCGCCGAGCGCCGCGTCCGCGAGGGCGTCCAGCTCCCGCCGCTGCCCGCACCCGGCGTCTACGCCCGGCACAACGCCGTGGACGTCGCCGGCCTGCTGCCGGACGGCACCCCGTCCGAGCTCACCGTCAACCAGACGCTGCGCGCCCGCGGCCAGATCAGGGACGTCTCCAGCAAGGCGCTGGACGACCTGAAGGCACTGGAGCAGCGGTCGTCCGAGCGGCTCGGCCGTGAGGAGGCCTCGAAGTGAATCCGGTCAACTACCTGTACCTGGCGGCACTGCTGTTCACCATCGGGGCGTCCGGAGTCCTGATCCGGAAGAACGCGATCGTGGTGTTCATGTGCGTGGAGCTGATGCTCAACGCCTGCAACCTCGCCTTCGTCACCTTCTCCCGGATGCACGGCAACCTCGACGGCCAGATCATCGCGTTCTTCACGATGGTCGTCGCCGCCGCCGAGGTCGTGGTGGGCCTCGCGATCATCGTGTCGCTGTTCCGTACCCGCCACTCGGCGTCGGTCGACGACGCCAGCCTGATGAAGCTGTAAGGGGCGCTCACAGTGGAAAACCTGATTGCGCTGCTGATCGCGGCGCCCCTGCTGGGAGCGGTGGTGCTGCTCTGCGGCGGCCGCCGGCTCGACAAGGCGGGGCACTGGCTCGGCACTCTCCTGGCCGCCGTCTCCTTCGGGATCGGCGTGGCCCTCTTCGCCGACATGCTCGGGCGCGGGGCCGAGGACCGTGTCATGCACCAGCGGCTGTACACCTGGATCCCGGTCGAAAGCTTCCAGGCCGACATGGCCTTCCAGCTAGACCAGCTGTCGATGACCTTCGTCCTGCTGATCTCCGGCGTGGGCACGCTCATCCACATCTACTCCATCGGCTACATGGAGCACGACGAGCGGCGCCGCCGCTTCTTCGGCTACCTCAACCTGTTCGTCGCGGCCATGCTGCTGCTGGTCCTCGCCGACAACTACCTGCTGCTGTACTTCGGCTGGGAGGGCGTGGGTCTCGCCTCGTACCTCCTGATCGGCTTCTGGCAGCACAAGCCCAGCGCGGCCACCGCCGCCAAGAAGGCCTTCATCGTCAACCGCGTCGGTGACATCGGCCTCTCGATCGCGATCATGCTGATGTTCGCCACGTTCGGGACCTTCGCCTTCGGGCCGGTCTTCAGCGCGGTGGGCGACGCGGGCGAGGGCAAGCTGACGGCCATCGGCCTGATGCTGCTGCTCGCCGCCTGCGGCAAGTCGGCCCAGGTGCCGCTCCAGTCCTGGCTCGGCGACGCGATGGAGGGCCCGACCCCGGTCTCGGCCCTCATCCACGCGGCGACGATGGTCACCGCCGGCGTCTACCTGATCGTCCGGTCGGGCGCGATCTTCAACGGGGCGCCGGACGCACAGCTGGTGGTCACCGTCGTGGGCGCGGTCACGCTGCTCTTCGGTGCGATCGTCGGTTGCGCGAAGGACGACATCAAGAAGGCCCTCGCCGGGTCGACGATGTCGCAGATCGGCTACATGATCCTGGCGGCCGGCCTCGGTCCCATCGGGTACGTCTTCGCGATCATGCACCTGGTCACGCACGGCTTCTTCAAGGCGGGCCTCTTCCTCGGCGCCGGTTCCGTGATGCACGGGATGGACGACGAGGTCGACATGCGCAAGTACGGCGGCCTGCGGACGTACATGCCGATCACCTTCGTGACCTTCGGCCTCGGGTACCTGGCCATCATCGGCTTCCCGGGACTGTCCGGGTTCTTCTCCAAGGACCTGATCATCGAGGCCGCCTTCGCGAAGGGCGGGACCGAGGGCTGGATCCTCGGCGGCGTGACCCTCCTCGGCGCGGCGATCACCGCCTTCTACATGACCCGGGTCATGCTCCTCACCTTCTTCGGCGAGAAGCGCTGGCAGCCCACGGCCTCCGACGGCGGCTCCGCCGAGGGGCAGGGCCACGCCCCGCACCCGCACGAGTCCCCGAAGTCCATGACCGTCCCGATGATCGTCCTGGCCTTCGGCTCGGTCTTCGCGGGCGGCTTCTTCGCGATCGGCGACCGGTTCGTGAAGTGGCTGGAGCCCGTCACCGGGTACGCGCACGGCGACCCGCCGGTGAGCGCCATGACGGTGACCGTGTCCACCATGGTGGTCCTCGTCGTCGGCGTGGCCATCGCCTGGGCGATGTACGGCAGGAAGCCCGTCCCGGTCGTCGCCCCGCGCGGCTCGCTCCTCACCCGGGCGGCCCGACGGGACCTGTACCAGGACGACTTCAACCACGTGGTCCTGGTGCGCGGCGGGGAGCACCTGACCCGCTCCCTCGTCTACGTCGACCACAGCCTGGTCGACGGAGTGGTCAACGGGACGGCCGCCGGAGTCGGCGGGCTGTCGGGCCGGCTGCGCAAGCTGCAGAACGGCTACGTCCGCAGCTACGCGGTCTCGATGTTCGGGGGCACGGCGGTCCTGATCGCCATGACCCTGCTGATGAGGGCGGTGTGAGATGAGTTTCCCGCTTCTGACGGTGACGGCCGCGGTCCCCGCGGTCGGTGCGGTCCTGACGGCGGCCGTCCCGGCCGCCCGCCGGACCGCCGCCAAATGGCTCGCCCTGTTGTTCTCGCTGGCGACCCTGGCCCTGGCCGTGCTCGTCGCGGTCCGCTTCGAGCCCGGTGGCGCCCGCTACCAGCTCACCGAATCCCACGCCTGGATCCCCGACTTCGGCGTCCGCTACGAACTGGGCGTCGACGGGATCGGCGTGGTGCTCATCGCGCTCACCGCGCTGCTGATCCCCTTCGTCATCGGGGCCGGCTGGAACGACGCCGACCCGCTGGAGGCCGAAGCGGCCGGCAGCAGCTTCCCCGCGGGCTCCCGCTGGCGGCCGACCCAGGGCTTCTTCGCCCTGATCCTGCTGGTCGAGGCGATGGTGGTGATCTCCTTCGAGGCCACCGACGTCTTCCTCTTCTACATCTTCTTCGAAGCCATGCTCATCCCGATGTACTTCCTCATCGGCGGCTTCGGAGACCGGGCCCACTCCGGGTCCGACGAGAACGCGGCCGCGCAGCGTTCGTACGCGGCCGTCAAGTTCCTCCTCTACAACCTGGTCGGCGGCCTGATCATGCTGGCCGCCGTCATCGGGCTGTACGTGGTCGCCGGGAACTTCTCGCTCCAGGAGATCGCCGCCGCCCGCGCCGCGGGCACGCTCGACATGGCGACCAACACGGAGCGGCTGCTCTTCCTCGGCTTCTTCTTCGCCTTCGCGGTGAAGGCCCCGCTGTGGCCGCTGCACACCTGGCTGCCGAACGCGATGGGCGAGGCCACGGCCCCGGTCGCCGTCCTGATCACCGCGGTCGTCGACAAGGTCGGCACCTTCGCGATGCTCCGCTTCTGCCTCGGGCTCTTCCCCGAAGCCAGCAAGTGGGCGACGCCGGCGATCCTCGTACTGGCCCTGATCAGCATCGTCTACGGCGCGCTGGTCGCGGTCGGGCAGCGGGACATCAAGCGGCTGGTCGCCTACGCCTCGATCTCGCACTTCGGGTTCATCATCCTGGGCATCTTCGCGATGACCTCCCAGGGCCAGACGGGCGCGACGCTGTACATGGTCAACCACGGGCTCTCGACGGCGGCGCTCATGCTGGTCGCCGGCTTCCTGATCTCGCGGCGCGGATCGCGGCTCATCGCCGACTTCGGCGGTGTCCAGAAGGTGGCCCCGGTCCTCGCCGGCACCTTCCTGATCGGCGGTCTCGCCACCCTCTCGCTGCCCGGGCTCGCCCCGTTCGTCAGCGAGTTCCTGGTCCTGGTCGGCACGTTCACCCGGTACCCGGTCGTCGGCATCATCGCGACCTTCGGCATCGTGCTGGCCGCGCTCTACACGCTGGTCCTCTACCAGCGCACCATGACCGGCCCGCTGAAGGAGGAGGTCCGCACCCTGCCGGACCTGCACCTGCGGGAGCTGCTGGTGGTCGCCCCGCTGATCGCGCTGCTGATCGGACTGGGCGTCTACCCCAAGGTGCTCACCGACATCGTCAACCCGGCGGTGGAGCACACCATGTCCGACGTGAAGCAGACGGACCCGAAGCCCGACGTGGCCGTCGAGGCCGAGCACGCCATGAAGGGGGAGGCGGCGAAGTGAGCACCATGACTGCTGCCCAGAGCAAGCTGGCGACGCTGGCGGCCGCGGCGCCGATCGACAAGATCCCGGCGCCGCACATCGAGTACGCCCAGCTCTCGCCCACGCTCATCGTGCTGGGCGCGGCGATCCTCGGAATCCTCGTAGAGGCCTTCGTACCGCGCAAGTCCCGCTACTACGTCCAGGTGTTCCTCGCCGTCGCCGCGCTGGCCTGCGCCTTCGCGGCGGTCGTCGGGCTCGCCGCCGGCGGGTACGGAAGCACCAAGGCGCACGTCGCGGCGATGGGCGCCGTGGCCGTCGACGGCCCGGCGCTGTTCCTGCAGGGCACCATCCTGCTGGCCTCGATCGTCGCGGTCTTCACCTTCGCGGAGCGGCGCCTGGACCCGGCCGCCCACGGCAACCGGGTCGACTCCTTCGCCGCGCAGGCGGCGTCCGTACCGGGCAGCGAGAGCGAGAAGAAGGCCGTCAAGGCGGGCTTCACCACCACCGAGGTCTTCCCGCTCGCGCTGTTCGCGATCTCCGGGATGCTGATCTTCCCCGCGGCCGACGACCTGCTGACGCTGTTCGTGGCCCTGGAGGTCTTCTCCCTCCCGCTGTACCTGCTCTGCGCCGTCGCCCGCCGCCAGCGGCTGATGTCGCAGGAGGCCGCCGTCAAGTACTTCCTGCTCGGCGCCTTCTCCTCCGCCTTCCTCCTCTTCGGCATCGCGCTCGTCTACGGGTACGCGGGCTCCGTCTCGTACGCGGTGATCGCGGACGTGGTCGACGGCACCGTGGCGAACGTGGACCCCGCGCTCGCCACGACCATGGGCAACGACGCGCTGCTGCTCATCGGCGGCGCGCTGATCCTCATGGGCCTGCTCTTCAAGGTCGGCGCGGTCCCCTTCCACATGTGGACCCCCGACGTCTACCAGGGCGCCCCGACGCCGGTCACCGGCTTCATGGCGGCGGCGACGAAGGTCGCCGCGTTCGGCGCCCTGCTGCGCCTGCTGTACGTGGTGCTGCCGGGCCTGCGGTGGGACTGGAGGCCGGTGATGTGGGCGGTCGCGATCGTCACGATGCTGGCGGGCGCGATCATCGCCGTGACCCAGACCGACGTGAAGCGGCTCCTCGCCTACTCCTCGATCGCGCACGCGGGCTTCATCCTGGCCGGTGTGATCGCGACCTCGCCGGAGGGCGTCAAGTCCGTCCTCTTCTACCTGGCCGCGTACTCCTTCGTGACGATCGGCGCCTTCGCGGTGGTCACCCTGGTCCGCGACGCGGGCGGCGAGGCGACGCACCTGTCCAAGTGGGCCGGGCTGGGCCGTCGTTCGCCGCTGACGGCGGCGGTCTTCGCGGTGTTCCTGCTGGCGTTCGCGGGCATCCCGCTGACGTCCGGCTTCTCCGGCAAGTTCGCCGTGTTCCAGGCGGCGGCGGAGGGCGGCGCGGGAGCGCTGGTCGTGGTCGGTGTCCTCTCGTCCGCGATCGCCGCGTTCTTCTACATCCGCGTCATCGTCCTCATGTTCTTCAGCGAGCCGAAGGCGGACGGCCCGACGGTCGCCGTGCCCTCCCCGCTGACGATGACGACGATCGCGGTGGGCGTCGCGGTGACCCTGGTCCTGGGCGTGGCCCCGCAGTACTTCCTGGACCTGGCGGGTCAGGCGAGCACGTTCGTGCGCTGACCTGACCGCACCGAGTACGGCCCAGGGCCCGACTCCCCTTCAACGGGGGTCGGGCCCTTTGGTGTGTGCGGGACTACTCGGGGCGTCGCCGCTTCGGGGTGATCTGGGTGAGGTCCAGGTCGATGGGGAAGGGGACGGAGACCTTGAGGCGGTCGTGGAAGATACCTGTGCTGGTGTAGACACCGGTGGCCGGCTCCCGTTCGAAGACGTAGACGACGGCTCGGCCGTCCTTGTTCTCGACACGCCAGAAGTGTGGGATTCCTGCCCGGGCGTACTTGATCGGCTTGGCCTCGCGGTCCCGGTCGATGGACTCCGGCGACACGACCTCGATGGCCAGCAAGACCGACTCAGCCGGGAACCGGGTCTGCTTCCCCTCATTGATGACGTCCTCGTTGATCACGATCACATCAGGCTCGGGGCGGTTGCGGCGGTCGATGTCGATGGTGAACTCACGGACGACCTCCAGACCTGGAGGTACCAGCGACTGAAGCTGCCATTCGAAGAAGCTGACCGCACGCGAATGGAAGAGGGTCTGCGGACTCACGAAGATGAGGCTCCCGTCGATCAGCTCCGTGTGCGGAGGCAGATTCGGAAGCGTGTCCAGGTCGTCGGCAGTCCAGCCGCCCGGCGGCGGGATCGGCCAGCTGTATTCCGGGTTCATCAGTGCTCCCATGAGCCGGATTCTTGCGAGTCCGTTCAGCGTATCGCCGGGGATTGGTTCGGGAGCGTCCTTACGTGTGAACGGGAGCACCGTGTTGACCCGGGGGTCAGTGCGGGTGGGCCGCGGGGGTGGAGGTCTTGGGGCAGGTCAGGGCGGGGTTCCAGTTGTGGAAGCGGCCGGCCGGGTTCTTCTCGTACGCCCACAGGTGGAGGTCGTAGTGCTTGGGCATGCCCGCCCAGTGGCCGGGCATGGGACCGTCGAAGGGCAGCCCGAACATGCTCGGCCGGTCGTCGGTGGTCTTGAAGTCCTGGTCCCGGTCGGCGGACATCCACTCCACGGTCTGGAGCTTGCGGCGGCCGTGGCGGTCCTTCGTGGAGCTGTAGAGGAGCGCGGCAGGCTTGCTCGGGTCCGTCGAACCCCAGTTTGCTTCCTTGACGTAGTGGTAGCCCATGGTGCCGACCCCGAACGGGTTCGTCATGCACTCGTGGCCGTGCGGAAGGTACCCGTCCTTGATCGCCTCGCGCTCGTCCACGTACTTGGCCGTCACCCGGATCGCCGTGGCCATGTCCCGCATGGCCCGCGCGTCGGTCGGGTCGGGGGCGGGCCCGTCGACGCCGTGGGCGGGCACGACGGCGGTCAGGCCGACCGCCGCGGCGGCCGCGCAGGTCAGGAAGGCCTTGCGGGTGCGGAGGGACATCGGGGCTCCTGCCGTTCGGGGGCTTTCGCTCACCATCCCGGCGCGGCGGCGGGGCTGCACGCGGCGTGCCTCCGAACGGGGGTCCGCCGCGCTTCTTTCAGGCCGGACGGGTGGTTCCGGGGCCGCCGCGCCGTTCGGGCGCGGGTCCCGAACCTGAGCGGAGGCGGGGCGGCACGTCGCGCCACCCCGCCTCCGCCGGTCTTCCCGAGGGACGGACTACACGGTGCCCACGATGCGGCCGGAGACCTCGCCGAGGCCCACCCGGGTGTCGTGGGCGCCCGGTGCCCACGCGGTCAGGGTGACGACGTCCCCGTCCTCCAGGAACGTGCGCTTGCCGTCGGCGAGCTCGATCGCGTCCCGGCCGTTCCAGGTGAGCTCCAGCAGCGAGCCGCGCTGGCCGGCCTCCGGGCCGCTGACGGTGCCCGAGCCGTAGACGTCGCCGGTGCGCAGCGAGGCGCCGTTGACGGTCATGTGGGCGAGCTGCTGGGCGGCGGTCCAGTACATCGACGCGAACGGCGGCCGGGCCACCTCCTGCCCGTTGATGGAGACGGTGATGCGCAGGTCGAAGCCGCCGGGGCGGTCGGCGCCGGAGTCGTCGAGGTAGGGCAGCAGCGGGAAGTCGCGGGCGGGCGGGGCGACGCGGGCCGCGTCCAGGGCCTCCAGCGGGGTGACCCAGGCGGAGACGGAGGTGGCGAAGGACTTGCCGAGGAACGGGCCGAGCGGCACGTACTCCCAGGCCTGGACGTCGCGCGCGGACCAGTCGTTGAGCAGGAACAGGCCGAATACGTGGTCCTCGAACTCGCCCAGCGGCACCGGGCGGCCCATCTCGGAGGGCGTGCCGACGACGAAGCCGACCTCGGCCTCGATGTCGAGCTTCACGGACGGCCCGAAGACGGGCGCCGGGTCGGAGGGCGCCTTGCGCTGCCCGTGGGGCCGGACGACGTCGGTGCCGGAGACCACGATGGTGCCGGAGCGCCCGTGGTAACCAATGGGCAGGTGCTTCCAGTTGGGGGTCAGGGCGTCCCCGTCGGGGCGGAAGATCCGGCCGACGTTGGTCGCGTGGTGCTCGCTCGCGTAGAAGTCGACGTAGTCGGCGACCTCGTACGGGAGGTGCAGCACGGCCTCGTCCAGCGGCAGCAGGTGCGGCTCCACGGCGGGCCGGTGGCCGGGGTCGGTGACCCAGGCGGTCAGCGCGCGGCGCACGTCGTGCCAGGCGGTGCGGCCCGCGGCGAGCAGCGGGTTGAGCGAGGGCTGCCCGAGCAGCCCGGCGTACGGGGACCCGAGCGCGGCCGCGGCCGCCCCGGCGTCGAGCACGTACCCGCCGATGCGCACGCCGATGCGGCGCCGGGCCTCACCGGCGGTGGAGAACACGCCGTAGGGGAGGTTGTGCGGCCCGAACGGGTCGCCCTCGGGGAGATCGAGGGGGCTCTGCTGGGGCATGGGGTGCTGCCTCGCTTTCGACGCGGTCCGGGGGTGTCCCGGGAGCTGGTTGACACGTTACGGGGCTGGTGGGGCGTGCGGGAGGCCGGATTCGGGCTCTATTTGTAGGACTTGTCCGAAGGGGTCCGTATCCTTGACCCGTGACTTCCGCCCTCCCCTATGCACTCGTGGCCACCGACCTGGACGGGACTCTGCTGCGTGCCGGAGACACCGTCTCGGACCGCTCCTACGCCGCTCTCGCCGCCGCCCGCGCCGCCGGCGCCCGGCACATCATCGTGACAGGCCGGCCCGTCCCGCAGGTCCGCCACGTCCTGGACCGCCTCGGATACACGGGGCTCGCGGTGTGCGGACAGGGCGCCCAGGTCTACGACGCGGCGGCCGGGCTGCTGCTGCATTCCGTGGCCATGGACCGGGAGTTGGCCGAGGTCGCCCTCGGCAAGATCGAGGCGGAGGTCGGCGAGGTCTACGCGGCGGTCAACCAGGAGGGCCTGGACGCGGAGATGCTGATAGGGCCGGGCTACCGGATGTGGCACCCGCACCTGCCGACGGTGCCGGTGGCCCGGCGCTGTGACCTCTGGACCTCCCCGATCAACAAGGTGCTGCTCCAGCACCCCCGCCTCTCGGACGACGAGCTGACGGAGGCGGCCCGGTCCGTCGTCGGCGACCTGGTGAACGTCACCATGGCCGGGGAGCACACGGTCGAACTCCAGCCGCCGGGCATCGACAAGGCGAGCGGCCTGGCGGTGGCGGCGGAGCTCCTCGACGTCACCGGGTCGTCGACGATCGCCTTCGGTGACATGCCGAACGACGTCCCGATGTTCGCGTGGTCGGCGCACGGGGTCGCGATGGCGGGCGCCCACGGCGAACTCCTCGCCGTGGCCGACGAGGTCACCCTCTCGAACGAGGCGGACGGCATCGCGGTGGTCCTGGAACGGCTGTACGGCTAGCGGCGCCGGTACGGGGCGGGGCCCGCCCGGAAAAAAGCTGCGAGCCGCTGTCGATCCGGCCGCGTCCCGTTCGACATCCTGATGTGCGGCACCGCGCCACACGAGGATGCGACAGGACCTGACGAGGAAACCCATGGACCAGCTGCTGAGAGTCATGAACTTCTGCGTCTCGCGCGACGGAATCGGTGCCGGGGAGGACCAGAGCCTCGAGAACCCGTTCGGGCACGTCGACCCCGGGAGGCTGTTCTCCTGGGCGGGCGCCACGGCGAGCTGGCCCATGCGCACCGACCCCGGAGGCAGCCGGGGCCTCGACGACTACTTCACGCGGGACTTCGCGAGGAACATCGGCGCCGAGATCATGGGCCGCAACAAGTTCGGCCCCCAGCGCGGGCCCTGGCTCGACCACGACTGGCAGGGCTGGTGGGGCGACGAGCCGCCGTTCCACACTCCGGTCTTCGTCATGACCCACCACCCGCGCCCCTCGATCACGCTCTCCGACACCACCTTCCACTTCGTCGGCGGCGACCCGCTCGAGGTCCTCGAACGGGCGCGGGAGGCGGCGCAGGGCAAGGACGTACGGCTCGGCGGCGGGGTCACCACCGTCCGGCAGTTCCTCGACGCCGACCTCGTCGACACCCTGCACGTCGTGGTCTCGCCCGTGGAACTGGGGTCCGGACTCCGCCTCTGGGAGTCGCCCGAGGACCTGCTCGACCGGTACCACCTCGAGGTCGTGCCCAGCGCGAGCGGCGTCGCGCACCACCTGTTCTGGCGGAGGTGACGGGGCGCGGCGGCACCCTAGTGCCGCGTCAGGCAACGTTCGCCCCGTCGCGACGCCCGGCACGCACGCTCGCCGCACCGGCCGAAAGCCCAAGTACGTCCCGTACGAG
>NZ_JBSGWY010000068.1:0-25636 GCF_053609145.1 Streptomyces sp. NPDC054961
GAACGGGGCTATCCAGGACGGCTCCGACGCCGTGATCACACCAGCCACTGCAAGATCATCTCACCCGTGACCAGCAGTTGCGGGACAACCCTTAGCGTCCGTGCCGTGACTCACTCCCTGCCGTCCGGCCTGGTGCCGGACCACCTCGTGCTGCCCGGGCCCCGCCCGGGCAGTGAATCGTTTCATCCGGTACTGCTGGACCCCTCCCGGTCCGCCGACGCGGCGGCCTTGGCCGAACTGCGGGAGTCGAACCGCCTGCGCGAGGTCCACGACCGGATCGAGGACCAGGTCGAAGAACTTCTGGGCTGCCTCGCACCGCACGACCCCTTCCGGGGCCGCTCCCGGTCCCGCGCCGTCGCTGACACCCTGGGCGCGCGCCCCGACACGTACGGCAGGTGGGCCTGGTACCCGTGGTCCGGGTGCCTGGTCCACGTCCTGCCCGAGCCCGAGTTCCGGCTGGTGCGCACCGACCGCAACCGCGACAAGATCACCCGTGCGCAGCAGCAGGGTCTCCTGCGCCGGCGGATCGGCGTCATCGGGTTGTCGGTCGGCAGCAGCGCCGCGCTGACCTGCGCCATGGAGGGAGTCGGTGGGGCGTTCCGGCTGGCGGACTTCGACCGGCTCGGCCTGTCGAACCTCAACCGGCTCCGCGCCGGGGTCCATGAACTCGGTCTGGAGAAGAGCGTGCTGTGCGCGCGCCGCATGTACGAACTCGACCCCTACCTGGACATCGAGATCCACCGCGGCGGCGTCACCGAGGAGAACATCGCGGGCTTCTTCGGTGACGGTGAGGACGGCCGGGGCCTGGACCTGCTGATCGAGGAGTGCGACACCCCCTGGGTGAAGGTGGCCGCCCGCGAGCACGCGCGCAGCCGGCGGATCCCCGTCCTGATGGACACCAATGACCGCGGCCTGCTGGACGTCGAGCGCTTCGATCTCGAACCGGACCGCCCGTTGTTCCACGGCCGTACCGGAGCCACGACGGGTACGGACGTACGGGACCTCGACCGGGAGGAATCGCTCCGCTTCCTCCTCGATGTCGTCGACGAGCAGCGACTGAGTCCGGCCATGCGCGACGCCCTCACCCGCGTCGGCCACACACTTTCCAGTTGGCCGCAACTCGCCAGTGGCGTCATGCTCGGCGCCGCCCTGGTCACCGACACCGCCCGCCGCATCCTGCTCGGCGAAGCCGTTCCCTCGGGCCGGCACTCCCTTGACCTGGAAGCGCTGGTCGTCGCGCCCGCCGCCGTGCCCGCCCCGCACGGAGCCGCCCTGTGAACCGAGTCCCGGACCTGGAGGGCGAGCACCTGCGGCTGCGGGAGCTGCGCGTGAACGACCACGAAGCGTTCGCGCGGATCTTCACCCACCGCGCCCTCACCCGCTACCTCGGCATCGACCGCATGGACACCGGCCAGGCCCACGACACCTTCGCCCAGAGCCTCGGCCAGCCCCACACCCACCCGCGCCGCAAGTACACCCTCGCCGTCTGCGCGCCCGACGACGACACCCTCGTCGGAACCATGGGGCTCCTCGTCGAGGACTACGGCAGCAACGCCATACTCACCAGCCTCGTCCTGCTGCCCGGCGCCCCCGTACGCGGCCACGGCCACGAGGCCGGCCGCCTGCTGATGGCCTACGGCTTCGGACAGCTCGGCCTGCACCGCATCTGGGCCGGCCACCGCAGCGACCACCACCACATGCCGAAGTTGATGCACGCGGCCGGCCTGGACCCCGAGGCGACCCTCCGCCAGCTCTTCCACACCCAGGGCTGCTGGCACGACGTCACCACCTACGCGGCCGTCGCGCCCGAGTGGAAACGCCGGGCGAGCGCCAGGGAACTGGCCATCTTCGACGGCGCACACCGCCTCGACCAACCTCCGGTCCTCCTGCCGCCAGGAGTCCATCGCCCCGGCCGATCCAGCAGCCTCCCCGGGGATCAGGACGCCGTGTCGGAGCTCTGCGCGGTCCTGCTCCCTACCGGCAACGTGCCTGACGTGACCGTCAGCAAAACCCTTCGATCCCCGTGTTCATGATTCGAGATCGGGGGGCCGATCCAGGGGAGATCGGTTCCACCCCCGCACGTGTCCGGCGGCCCCTTCCGCACCCGCGGCCCGGCGGTCGCGGTCGGACTGCTCACGTGGCCTCTCAGCGCAGGTAGGTGTCAGCGCAGGTAGGTGTCCCCACCACCATCACCTTCAGCGGCGGGTTCGTGGTCGGGGTCCCCTCGCCCGAGGACGGGTCGTCGTCGACGCCGCTGGCATCGACCACGAGGTCGGCGGGGTTCACCACGACCTCGTCCGGAGCCACGACGGCTCCGGACTGCCACAGGCTGCGCAACTCGGTCACATAGGCTTGGGCCATCGCCTGGTAGCCCTTGTCGTTGGGCACGCCGTCGGCGTCCTGCGTGGTGTCCACGAAGCTGACGTCGTGGGGAAAGGCGATGGGGACCTGCCTGATGTGGTGGCCCGCGCTCCGCGCGTCGTTGATGACGGCGATCGACCGCGCGAGGTAGGAGGAGTCCCCGGAGTACATCCGGTCGCGGATGGCGGGCGTCTTCGACGGGGCGGGATCGCCGACCAGCACCATCGTGCGGGGCAGGACGTAGTGGATCTGCTCGAGCAGGACCCGCAGCCGCTCCGCCTCCTGGGCGGCCGTCAAGGTGGTGTCGCTCGCGAGGTCGTTGGCGACGTCGAGCTGGAGCTGCACGACATTGGGTTGGTAGGTGCGCTGGTCACCGACGAGGTGCTGACGCAACTGGTCGATGTTCTGACCGGGAAACGCTTCTTCCTGGTTGTCACGGTCGGAGACGGTCCCGCTGCTGACGGCGCCCACGTAGTCGAAACGAGGACCACCGTCATCCACCGCGCTCGCCCGTTTGGCGGGGGACGGCCACCAGGCGACGCACCCGGTCGGCGTCAGATGGAAGCAGGTGCGCACCGGCTCGCGCATGCCGCCGAGGTTGTAGGGACTCGTCTGCCCGTTGGCGCCGTCGACCGCGTGGCCGCCTACCGGCAGGGAGGCGAACTGTGGCTGTTGGCTGCTCGTCGGCGTGGCGGCGTGGCGGTGGGGCGGATCCAGACGGCAGATGATCGGATCCGCCGTTGTTGGTTTCCACGGTGGCCGTGAAGTCTTCCGGCTCGACGGCCGAAGTGGTCACGACGTGATCCAGCTCCCGCCCGCTTCGGTGAGTGGCCTGGCCGCTGGCCAGGATGTGGAGACTCGCACCGGGCGGCCTGACGATGCGGCTCCAGTCGGGATGCTGCCGCAGACCGGGTTCGCCTTGTGTCGTCGTGGGACGCCTGTTGAAGTCCGCTCCCACCGTCCAGTCGCGGTGTGGTGGTGGATTGCCGAAGGGTGTCCGGTCCGGAGGAGCCGCCTGGGCCGGGCCGGCCGCCAGGACCGTGAACGGCGCCACTAACAGGGCGCACAACAGCGCCTGAACCGCGGCCAGGACCGCGCTTCCGAGACGCTGCGGCCCCCCGCGCTCACGGGAGGACCGCCTCACCCCCGACCGTCCGCGCGCCCCGCGCGGCGGACGGGGCGGACGGGATGGACGGGACGGGCGGGGCTCGGCATGTCTGGTTAACAAGGGGAAAACACCTTCCATTTGAGATGATCACGCCAAATGGAACGCATCCCACGCCCGCCGAACCACCCTCCCCGCGGACCGCTTTCAGCCACCGGCCCCAACCCGGGTCATCGCCGTACCACTCCCCACGCCTCCTGCGCCCCGCACACGGCTTCGCCGGAGCCTGCGGTACCGACGGCTCAGATGCAGTCCGGAGCCGGCCCCGTCAGTGCTGCTCTCGGCGGGCACGGCAGGCGATCGTCGGGTGCGCGGCCCGCAGCCGGGATGGCGTCACTCCGTCGACTCCAGAATGCGGTGGAGTGTCCGCCGTCCCATCGTGCTCATCGTCGGATTGCTCTCGACGTAGTACCAGACAAGGCCCATCGCCTGTTGGAACGCCCATGCCTTGCCACGCTCCCACTCCAGGTCGCCGCAGCCCAGTGCCTCCCGGAGCGCCTCCCGCGGCCCCCGCTGCAACAGGTGCCAGGCACTGACCAGATCCAGCGCGGGGTCGGCCGGGCCGAACCCGCCGGTGTCAAGCACACCGCTGAGGCGGTCGCCCGCGACCAGTACATTGCCGGGGATCAAGTCACCATGGCTCATCACGTCGGCACCCGTGCGCGGCAACTCCCGCAGACGGCCCCACACTCGGCGCAGACGGGGCACGTCGAGCAGCCCCTCGCTCTCCTTCAAACACTCCGCCATCCAGTCGTCGTGGTGAGTCAGAACCCCGCCACGGCCCCCACCGCTGAACAGCCGCCCCCGCGTATCGGCCCTCCGGAGGGAGGCGATGAAGGCCGCGAGGTCCTTCGCAAAGGCATCCGACGCGCCCGGGTCGGCGTCCGAGGCGACCGTTCCCGTCAGCCACGTCTGGACCGACCAGGGCATGGGATAGCCGGCTCCGGGCTCCCCCAGGGCGACGGGTTCCGGAGTGGGGAACCGGGACACCTGCGCCAGCTCCGCACTCGCTTCGGCTTCGCGCTGCAGAACCGTCAGCACCTCGGCGGCATCGGCCAGACGCAGGGGGAAACGCGCCGCGAGGCCGTTCCCGACGCGGAAGATGGCGTTGACCGTCCCCGTCGACTGCAGGAGCCGGATCTTCTGGCCGCTCCACTGAGGGAACTGATCCTGAATCAAGGCGGCGACGGTTTCGGTGGTCACGTCCACTTGATCTTCGTGCATGGTCGCCTCTCGTACGCTCGTTCACCAGCCCCGCTTCTTGGGCGGCCTCGCCAGAAGCAGAGCAGATCAACTGAGACCGCGGCCAGCGATTATTCACCAGAGACCAGATCACCTGGGATGCTCGGCACCCGGCGTCTCAGATGATCTGATCGCCCCAGGTCACAGCCCTACCCGCAGACCAGATCGTTTGAGACGGGACACCCTCGGCCGGACGGCTCCGCCGCAGCCGCCTCCCAGGCGCGTCACCCTCGCCCGGGACTCGCGAGGCGCCGAACCCGAGGAGGTGCATCGACGTGCCCGTCGTCATTTGTGCTCGCGCAGGAAGGCAGGGATCTCTTCGCGGGTCGGGTAGTTCGGCAGCGGGGCCGGCGTGTCCTGAAGGAACGCAGTGATGACGGCGGCGGCTCGGTCGTTGTTGTCGTCCAGGCCGTTCCACATGTGGTGTCCGACTCCGGGCATGTACTGCACGCGCTGGATGGCGGGGTCATGGGCAAGGACGGCGGTCGCCCATTGACGGACCTGGGAGGAGCATTCGGCGGTCATCAGCATCGCGGGGGTCCGGGACTGCCTCAGGAGCGGTGCGAGGGAAGGCGAGTCCTTGACTGTCTGCTGGACGCGGAGGCTGGCAGCCGGGCTGAAGGAGAAGTTCTGGGCGGTGTCCTCGGCGGGGATGCGGTGCGCGTCGCGCGCGCAGTAGGCGGATGCGGTGTCGCTGCCGAGGTCTGCGGCGGTGAAGGCGTTGTCGCCTTCGGCCTGTCCGATCAGTCCGGTGTCGGGAGCGAGGAGTCCGAGTCGCATGAGGCCGAATGAAACGGCGTACCGGGGGACGTGCGTCGATCGCGGTCCGGTCGGGGCCGGGGCGAGGCCCCGTGCGGATGCCCGGCCCTTGTGCCCGGTGATGTGTGCGGTGGGGCCGTCCATGGGCCCGGGCTCGGCGATGATCGCCCGGTGCAGGCGTGCGGCGACGCCAGGATCGGCCAGGGCTCGGGTGAGTACGACTCCGCCTCCGGAGAATCCGAGGACGTCGACCTGGCCCTTGTCCAGGTGGTCGACGAAGGCGGCGAGGTCACGGACCGACCTGGAGATCGTGTACTGGTCCATGGCGAGCAGGTCGCTTCGTCCACCGCCGGCCTGTTCGTAGGCGTAGACGTCGTAGCCCTGGCGCGCCAGGAGTTGCAGGAA
Organism: Streptomyces sp. NPDC054961; assembly: GCF_053609145.1. Taxonomy (NCBI): domain Bacteria; kingdom Bacillati; phylum Actinomycetota; class Actinomycetes; order Kitasatosporales; family Streptomycetaceae; genus Streptomyces; species Streptomyces sp. NPDC054961. Next base: position 5,933 of record NZ_JBSGWY010000068.1, read on the forward strand.
CCGGTGGTCTTGCACGGAGATGCCCCGGACGGGTCCTCCGTGGAGGTACACGAACGGGACGGGAGGCCGGGGGCCGGGGTTCGCGGGCGGGTAGTGATACACCGCGACCCGGCTGCCTGTGGCCAGGTTCCAGTGCTCAGTGGACACGAAGGGCAGCGCGGGCGGGTACCGCCGGGCCGTGGGCACGGTCGGGATGCAGACCGCCGCTGTCAACGCCGCCGCGATGACCACCGGCAGGAACGGCACGAGCCGCGTCGGCCAGGTGCGGCGCCGGGCCCACCACAGCGCGAGGACGATCCCGGCAACGAGGGTCGTCAACCAGGCGGCGAGCCCCGAACCTGCCCCGTCCGTGAGGGCGATCAGTGCGAGAAAGGCGACGACCAGCGTCGCGACGGCGGCCAGAGCCAGCAGTAGGCGTCCAGTGAAGCGGACGAGACGTAAGACGGGCGTGGGCACGGCGGACCTCCGACAGTTTCAGAACGCTGTTTCAAAACGACGCTATCAGAGGCGGTAGGCTGCTGGCCGTGGGTAGGCCGAGAACGAACGACGAGGGCGTCAAAGAGCGGCTTGTGGGGTGCGCGACCGAGATGCTCGCGACTCGTCCGCAGGAGTCGGTGACGGTCCGCGCCGTGGCTGCTGCTGCCGAGGCGTCGACGACGGCGGTGTACTCCTTGTTCGGTGGTAAGGACGGACTGATCGGTGCGGTGCGCGACAGAGCCGTCGCCGGCCTGTTCCAGCACGTATCGGCGGTGCGGACCTCCGAGGACCCTCTCGCCGACCTCTACGCGCTGGCCGTCGCTTACCGTCGTTGGGGGTGCGGATACAGCCACCTGTACACGGTGCTGTTCGGTGGCGTGCAGTCCTTCGACCCGTCGGGGGAGGTCGGTGCCGGTGACCCGATCCGTCCGCTCCTCGCGGCGATCGATCGCGCCTTGACGGCGTCCGTCCTCGCCGGCGACGCAACGGCGATCGCCCTGTCGATCTGGGGAACTCTGCATGGGCTCGTGACTCTCGAACTGGCCGGGGCCCTCGGCGCCACCACGGCCGAGGCCGCATTCCGCTCGTCGATTCACGCCACGCTGCGCGGATGGGCGACCGTGGAGGTGTTCCGCAATCTTCGCCAAGCCGAACTCGCTCGCTGACAGGATCAGGGCCGGTGCTGCTGTCCGGGCTCTCCCGATCCTGACTGAAGCAGGGGTGCGGGGTCGGTGAAGACCGGCCCGCCAAGGCCAATCAGCTGCGACCGGCCATCGGTCGGATCCCGTTCGAGGCTGTTCAGCTTGGGCATCGCGGGCCGGTGACGCGCTCGTGGGAGTCGTAGCGGGCGACGAGCGGGATCTTGCCGTTGGCGTCGCGAAGGCGCTTGATGAAGGCGGCCAGGACGCTGGCGAGTTCAGGGCTGACCAGCAGGATCCGTTCCTCGTTACTCTTGGACGGAACGATCTGAAGCAGCGGAACGACCAGAAGGCGTCGTCCTCCACGAGGCTCTGGTTGATCCGGCGGCCGGTGGCACCGACCGGCGGATGGAGACGTGCGGCGATCCGTGGTCCAGCCGGCCGGGGACCTGGTTCACCTTCGGCCGCTCCCGCACGTAGCTCGTCCCCTCGTACTCGAAGATCCTGTTGAGTGGGGTGGCGCAAGCGGCCACGTCGCTCTTCGACCTCCCCCGCTCTTGCGTCGGCGTCGGCGTCCGCATCCGTCATCGAGTCGTCGCGGGTCAGCTCCTCGACCGCGCGGACCGCTCCTCCTGCCGGACCTGCGCCACGGCTGTCCGCCGCTCGAGCAGATCGCCAGCGGCGACCGGGGCGACCGCCTCGTCCCTCGCGAGGGCGTGGCTCACGCTCACAGGCTGTGAGCGACGGGGTGCAGTGGTTCGTACAGCGGGAGTTCGGCGCCGCTGGGGAGGCGGATCGCAGTCAGTTTGCCCCAGCGCTGCCGACTGACCGGGCGGGTGATCTCGACGCCCTGCGCGCGGAACTCGTCGAGCTGGGAATCGAGGTCGTCGCACATCAGGAAGAACTCGTGCTGGGGCGGGCCTTCGGCCGGGTGCACGGCGACCTCGGCCGGGGGCAGCTTGAAGATGAGCCAGCCGCCGCCTGCGTCGACGCCGGGAAAGCCGAGGACGTCACGGATGAAGGCGCGGTCCGCCTCGGCGTCCTGGCTGTAGAGGATGACATGTGCACCGTTGATCATGGCTGGCTCCTGCCCGTCGACGTGCTGGCGGCCGTGTCTCCGGCATCCTGGCACGCTCAGACCCCAGAAGACCTTCGGCTGCATGCGACGACACGACGGGTTGCGCTGCGTGACATCGGACAAGGACCGCGCTCGCGCGGCGGTGTCTCGAGCGCGGCGAAGGTCCCGCCTGCGTCGCCGCCGGCGCGCGCCCGAGATTCGGGAGGGACGCACGCCGACTGCATCCCTCGGCCCCGCGGGATCGGGCCAGGCGCGGAACGCCGGGGAGCAGCTCATCGGCCAGGCCCCCGTAGGCGGACCGGGGCCCCGAGGACGTCGCGGCTGCCATCGGTTTCGCCTGCGACGGCGCCGCCGGCCTGCGCGGGGGGCATGGGCACTTTCCGCAAGCCCGGCGGCCGCATACGCGAAGACGCCCGGCCAGGAAGTTCCGGCCGAGCGTTTTCGTGCGTCTGCTGCCAGCTGGTGGCTTAGTACCAGTGGTTGGCGGACCAGAAGTTCCAGGCGCCGACGGGGCTGCCGTAGCGGGAGTTCATGTAGTCCAGGCCCCACTTGATCTGGGTGGCCGGGTTGGTCTTCCAGTCCGAGCCCGCCGAGGCCATCTTCGAGGCCGGCAGGGCCTGGACCAGGCCGTAGGCGCCCGAGGAGGCGTTCGTCGCGGTGTGGTTCCAGCCGCTCTCGTGCGAGATGATCTTGTCGAAGGCGGCGAACTGGGCCGGGTCCTTGATCATCCGGTGTGCGATCGCCTTCGCGTCCATCGGAGCCGCCTGGGCGGGGACCGTGGCGAGCATGCTGCCGGCGACGCCCAGGGCGACGAGGGAGCCGGCGAGGGTCTTCTTGGAAGCGGCGATGCGACGGATGACCTTGGACACAGATTCACCTTCCGAAGGGGACGAGGACGGTCGCAGGCACGTCGAAGACGTGCGTGAGCCACTCACGCGGAGGAGAGGGGTTCGTCGGCGGCGGGTGAAGCACCCGTGCCGCCCGGCGACATCAACCAAGCTGCCAGGCCAGCTCGACGCTGGCAACGACCCCTTCTCCTAAGGAGCCTCGGAGGCGGGCACCCTCGGCCGGGAGCGAACCCGCCGGGATCCGTGCAGTGAGGAGCAGGTCCACAGGAGACGGACCGGCTCCTGGGAAGCTACTAGTCCGCTTCGTATGTGACGTGGGCCCTATGGGGCGGGTCACCAGCAGGGACCCCGAATGTCACGCCGCGTGACCGACCGACCCCGTCCAGCCGGTGGTCGGAGTCGGTCCGAAGCTCCGAAAGCGGGGACGGCGGGGGCCCACTCGGACGTTCGCCGACCGCCCGATGCTCCAGCCGGCCGACCGCCTCCTGCCGGGCAGAGCATCGAAGCCAGCTGGAGGGGCCTGGATACCGGGCCAGCCACCACAGCAGAACCTTCCCTTGGGCTGCCCTCCCCCTGGCCTGCCCTGGCCTGCCCTCCCCTTGCCCTCCCCCGGCCTGGCCTGCCTTGCACTGCGGCTCGCCGAGCAACGCCCGACAGGGACGATGCCGCCACTCGACCATCGGACCGGCCCGGCCCGGCCCGGCCCGGCCCGGCAACTAAGAGGTAGGGTGCGGGACCTCGGCCGCACCGCCTGCCTTGACGGCGTCGACCATACGTTCGTGGAACACGGCAAGGCCTCCTCGCGGGAGGGGGGCCGGACTACCGGTGAGGGTGTACCACTCTTCCGCGCCGGTGTACTGGATCCGGACCTTAACGCTGTTCTCCGGACCGACCTCGGTGGTCAGGGTGACGTCGCCGGTGATGACACCGACCTCGTCGGTCATCACCCCGCCGGGCCCCGCCTTCACATGGGCGGTCAGGGGAACCGAGCTGCTGAGACTGCCGGCGTGGCCGGGGTACGGGGCGGCGTCGGGCTGGGAGGTGGTCATGAGGGGTGCGTCTCCAGCATCTCGGTGAGCTTCGTCTTTTCGGCCTGGGTGGCGGTGTCGAGTGTCGGGCTTCCCGGCATCGGTGACGACGGTGATCCCGTCATCGACGGACACCCAGACACCCCCCGACACGGCCCTGCGCTCGCTGTCGCGCTTCACGTCTTTTCCGGCCCGATTGCCAGGCCAACCACCAGCAACACAGCCGTGACCGTGACGCTACGGACACCCAGCCGCACCTGACGAGGCATAACCACCCCAAACCATATGAAGGGACCTACGTGACATCACCCTCGCGACTACCCCGGAAGGCTCAGGGATAACACGTCCAGCGGAGCTGGGGACGGGTGGGCGGTGAGCGTCCAGCCTGCGGACATCGGGACGAGGAAGGACCTCGGGATCCCCAGCGCGTCCCCATGCTCGGCACCGTCGACAGAGAGGCGGTGCACGGACTGCGGGGCGAACCGCGTCGGCATCATCGCGCCTGGCACGCCCGTGCCTGCGCAGCCTGGCCCTGCTCCCTCAGCAGCACCGCTCGCGCCAGTGCCGCGCCCCTCTCGTGATCCTTGCTCATAACTCCCTACGCTGGCACACCACGCCCGGCCGGAGAAACACCACCCCCGCCACAGCCAGCGACCAGCAGCCAGCGGTCAGCGCTCGGAACCACACCGCGCGAGTTCCACCTCTCGGTGCATACGCGGAGGGGCCCGGACGCGTCTCCGCATCCGGGCCCCGAAGGAACTGCTACACCATCTGCCGGCCGTGATGCCGCGCCGGCCTTCTGTTTCCGCCCACCCGACCTGAATTCCGCCGGGGGTGCGGGGATCGCGGTTGCTTGACCGGAGACCACCTCACTATCGATGTCCTGCGGTACCCGGGCTCAGCCCTCGACCCGGGCGATCCTGATGGCGATCAACTCCTCCGTTCTTCCCTCTGGATCACTCGCTTACCAAACGGAAACCGGAACTGCGTACTGCTGTACTGCGAACTCCTGGCAACGCTGTACTGCTGCACTGCGGTACTGCTCACGGCTGCCCCTGATCACTGCGGGCCACCCGGTCCGGTCGTCAGCCCCGTCGCCGCCCTGCGACCGCTCTGGCTTCGGAACTCCACCACCGCACCGTCCAACGCACTGCGACTGCGGGTACTGCGGGTACTGCGGGTACTGCTGCCCGGCAGTTCTTGCCTGCCAGGTCCTGCGGTCTCTCTGCGTTACGAGAGAAACCATACCCACACCACCACCGCATGTCTACTCTGGCCACGATAGATTTTTGGAGCCACGGTGGAGAGATAATCGACTCCGGCGGCGAGGGTCCCGCCGAGGCGGCGCAGCGGCACGGGCAACCCGGGGGCGGTCGGGCACGGCGCGGCTCGGTAGCGCGGCGGGCCGAGCGGCTCAACGGGACACCGTTCCTCAGGGCTCACCCAGGCGTACGGCGAGGGCGGCGATGTCGTCGTCGAGGCGCCCCCTGCTGTAACGCAGGAGGTCGCGGTGGAGTGCCGTGAGCAGTTCACGGGGCGGCGTCGGGGGCTGTCCGCGCATCCAAGCTGCCAGCGGGAAGAACTCGCCGTCGCGGGCGCGCGCCTCGGCGATCCCGTCGGTGTAGAGGAGCAGCAGGTCACCGGGGGCGAAGTCGAAGGTGTCGACGCTGTAGTGATCACCGATCAGCCCCGCGAGGCTGAGCAGGGGCGAGGGAGTGGCGGCCTCGAGGACACGAAGTTTCTTGCGGGTCAGGAGCAACGGTGGCGGGTGTCCGCAGTTGAGGATGTCGATGCGTCTGCCCTCGCGAGGGATCTCGGCGAGAAGCGCCGTGGCGAAGCGCTCCATCGGTCCGTCGGGGGGAAAGGCGGCGTTGTAGCGGGTGCTGCTGGTGTCCAGCCTGCGTGCGATGTTGACCAGGTCGGCCTCGCCGTAGGCCGCCTCCCGGAAGGCGTTGACGATGGCCGCGGCCGCCCCCACGGCCGGCAGGCCCTTGCCCCGCACGTCGCCGATGAGCAGCCTCACCCCGTACGGCGTGTCGACCACCTCGTAGAAGTCTCCGCCGATGCTGGCCTCCGCCGCGGCCGCGAGGTACAGCGACTCGATCTCGATGTTCCGCACGCGGTGTGGCATGGGGCTCAGCACCACCTGCTGCGCCGCGTCGGCGACGAGCCGCACCTGAAAGAGGGTGCGCTCCCGCTGGAGCCGCACATGGCTTCCGTACGCGGCGGCCACCGTGACCGCGATGATTCCCGCGGCCGTCCACCAGGTACCCAGGTCGGGGAAGACGAGGCCCAGGCCGATCATCAGAAAGAGACAGACGGTACCGAGCAGGACCGTGGGCAGGACCGGCCACATGGCGGCCGCTAGCGCCGGCGCAGCGGGCAGAAGGCGGCTGAAGGCCATTTCCGGCGGAGTGGCGTAGGCCAGGCTGGCGATCACGACGGTCAGAATCACCGGCGACAGCCGCACAAGTCTTCCCGGGCCGGGGCGCCGACGGAGCCGCGGCCGTCCGGACTCGATCATTCTCCCACCATATCTACGTAATGAGGACATAGCGCTCTGGCGAGCACAGTCGACTGCCCGCCCGCACCCACCCGTCCCCGCATCGGCTCGGCCCTCGCCGGCAGATCTGCCGGATGCGCCTCGCGATCGGCGCGGGCACGGCGGAAGGCGGCCTGGAGCTCGAGGAGGCCATCCGAGAAGAAGGGGGGCCTGAACTCACCCTCTCGACGCACATGTGTTCGACACGCGACATCGTGATGGCGGGGCTCCCCGGTGCGGGGAAGAGCGCGGTGCCGATGCCCTGGGGCGGACGCTGCCGGCCGCGGTGGTGTCGGTCGATCCGATCGAGGCGGCGAGGCTGCGCGCCGGGGTCGCGCGGGACGAGCCGACGGGGCTCGCGGCGTACCTCGTGGCCGAAGTGGTGGCGGGAGGGCTCCTTGCGACCGGCCGGCCGGTCCGCGCGCGGCTCCAGCACACCGGAGCGCACGGCGTGCGCTCCGGTGTGGGCGGGCGCCCCGTCCGGAGGTCACCCCCTGGCGGCCACCGGAGGCGGCGCGGGCTCCTCGCGCCGGAGGCGCCACGTGCTACAGGCCCAGGGGCCGGGCCTCCGTCACGCTCGCCCAGTCGTTCTCCGGATTCGCCCAGAACGAGATCTTCACGTAGCGCGCGTCCAGAGACCCTTGGCCGAAGAGCACGGTCTCGGGTGACAGGGTCGTCCCGGAGCTACGGCCTTCCCAGGCCTTGGTGTACGAGACGCCGTCCGGCGAGACGTGAATCGTGTAGTCGTTCCACCTGAGGTCCCCGCGATGCCAGGCCGTGGTCGCGCCGCACAGCTGTCGGACCGCGCCGGTGTCGATGATGAGCGCCGCCCCGAAGCCCTGGCCGGACCAGCGTGTCCCCAGGTCGCCGTCGACGGCGTGGGACGGCGGGTTGGTGGGCTCGTACGTGGAGGCGGAGGCGGCTGTCGGCGTGACCGGCCGCGTGCAGGTCCGCTGCGGGGAGACGTCCTGGTGCACGGCTCGTTCGTCACCCAGCCGCAGGGCGTCGTAGTACATGACCCGTTCCGTGGTGTTGGAGGGGGCGCCGGTGTTCCAGTCCCACTTGTAGATCCCGAACTTGAAGTACGGGGAGCGCGGCCCCCCTCCGTGCGTCGCCCCCGTGCGGTGCACGAGCCGCTCCCCGTTCCTCCACACCTGGAGCAGGCCGGTGCTGTCCGTACGCCAGGTCACGTGAAAGACCCAGTCGGCCCAGACTCCCGTCGCGTACGGGCCCAGGTCGATCATCTCGCCCCGGAAGTCGATCTTCCAGCGGCCCTCGTCGGTGAGCAGGGCCAGGGGCGGGGAACCACCGGGGCAGCCCGAGTCGCACTGGTGCCACTGGCTGACGATCTCGGCGGACGTGTCGGCCACCCAGGTCGACGGCAGGTTGATGCTGAAGCCGTACCAGCGCTCCGCGCCCGCGGGTTGTTCGTCACGCTGGGACACCTCGGCACGTTTGCTGCTGGAGACGACCGGGTCAGTTTTGCGGAGCTCGAACCGGGCGGCGTGGGAGCCGTCCCGGACGGGGGACGTGACGTCGGTCGCGCCGTACGCCGTCGCCCAGTGCTTGTTGAGGTTCGGGGGCGCCGCGGTGGGGAGGGTGCGGTCTGCGGACTGCTCCCAGTCGAGGATGCGCTGGACGCCGGCGGGGTCGGCATGCGCCGTCTGTACGGGTGCCCACGCCACCCCCACGGCGGCCACGGCCGAGACGAGGGCCGACAACCAGGCTCTGGCATGCGATCGCTTCATACTCGAGCTCCTCCGGAGACGCTTCGCGGATGGGTCCGACGCGCTGCGGTGCTGGGCACGGACTCTTCCCCCTGCGGTGGGGTCGTGCAAGGGCCGACGGCCCGGCGCACGGTGGTGTTCGGGAGCGGCGAACGCGCCACCGGCGGACCGCCGGCCCCATCCCCCGAGGCCTGTCCCGGTGGACGCCCGATCAACCGAGCTTCGGAACCGTGGGCACCGCCCCGGCCGCCCGGAAGGCACCTCCGCCGCAGAGGAGCGCCTGACCGGATACCGCGTCGCCATGGGTGAGCACCTGCGCCAACTGGGTCAGGAGCAGGCCGGGTTGCGGGAGCTCATCCGCTACGCCCCGTCCGGGCGGAGGGTGGCCGGGACGCGATGCACGACCTGCTGGCGCTCGAGGAGCCGCCGGACGCGGTGTTCGTGACGGACGTAGGCGACAGCCTGAGGAGTCATGGCGCTACCCCTCCACCTCGACGTGGTAGACGCGCAGGCCCCGGCGCTGGTAGTTGAGGAGCGCGCTCGGGTGGTCGTGGGAGTTGGTGTGCAGCCACACCCTGCGGACGCTCTCCGCTTCCAACGGCTCGGTCGCCCAGGCCTGCCGCAGCGCCAGCGTCAGGGCGTGCCCACCGAGTCCACGGCCGACGTACTCCGGCAGGAGTCCGAAGGTGCGGATCTCCACGTCCCCGCCCGGCTGGGGTTCCAGCGCGGCGATCCCCGCGGTCTCGCCTTCCTTCTCGAGCAGCCAGTACTGGCGGTTCGGGTGTGCCTGCGCCAGCTCCTGCCACTCCTCGTCGGAACGCGTCGAACTGCGCCACCCGTAGGCCTCTCCGACCCGAGCCTGCACCGAGCGGGCCAGCGCCGACAGTCCCGCCTCGCGCCGAAGCCCCAACGACGGCACGACCCGCCCGGGCCGCAGCTCACCGCGATGGGTCATCTCCAGATACGTGACAGTCTTTTCCATCCCGGCACGCTACAGGAGCCGCGAACCCCACACCCCCCGCTCGCACCCCCTCGCCACCCGGCGGTAACCTCCGCTGCAAAGGGGGTACGGGGATGCGGCACGCGGCAAGGACGGTGGCGATCTGCCTGGCGGCGGCCGTGACCGCGGTGGTCGCCGTGCTGGCCTCGCTCGCGGCCAACGCCGCGACCTCGCAAGACCGTTGGCCCGGCTTGCTCGACCTCGTCCGGGCCGATCCCTGGCCCTGGGTCGGCGGGCTCGGAGCGGGTGCGGTGGTCCTGGCCGTGGCCGCCGCCCTGCTCGGCCGGGAGCCCACCGGGGCCGCCCAGGACCCGCCGCCGCCAGGGCCGCCCGTCGTCCCGGCCTGGGTCGTCGACCGCACCGAGACCCGCCGGGCCGTCGCCGCCGTCTGCGGGCACGGCGTCGGCGCGGTGGGGATCACCACGGCCCTCGAAGGGGCCGGCGGCTTCGGCAAGACCACCCTGGCCGCGCTCGTCTGCGCCCATCGGCGGGTCCGCCGCCGATTCCGCGGCCGCGTCTACACCGTCACCATCGGCCGGGACGTCCGCGGCCGCTCCGCGATCGCGGCCAAGGTGGTGGAGGCCACGGCCTTCATCACCGGTGATTCCACCGCCTTCGAGGATCCCGACCGGGCCGGCGACCACCTGGGGCGGCTGCTGGACCGCCGGCCCCGCACCCTGCTGGTGGTGGACGACGTGTGGGAGCCGGAGCAGCTGGCCCCTTTCCTGCGGGGCGGCCGGAACTGCGTACGGCTGGTCACCACCCGCGTGCCGGCCGTCCTGCCCGACGGCGCCAAGCGGGTGCGGGTCGACGAGATGACGCCGGACCAGGCCCGCGAGGTCCTGACCAGAGACGTGCCCGAACTGCCGGAGGAGACGGTGTCCGGACTGCTGCGCGCCACCGGCCGGTGGCCGCTGCTGCTGCGGCTGACGAACCGTCTGATCGTCCGGCGGACCGCCACCGGCGCCGACGCCGCGACGGCGGCGGCCGAGGCGCTGGTGGACCTGCGCACGGGCGGCCCGGCCGCGGGAGAGTCCCCCGCCCTGCAGCTCGACCTGGACGACCCCGCCCGCCGCTCCCGGGCGGTGCGGGCGACCGTCGAGGCGGCGACGACCCTGCTCCCGGACGGCGGCGCCCGACGGCTCGCCGAGCTGGGCGTGTTCGTGGAGGACGAGTCCATCCCCGTACCGCTCGTGGTACGGCTGTGGGAGGCCACCGCCGGGCTGCCCGAAGCGCGCTCCCGGGACCTGTGCGCGGACCTCGACCGGCTCTCCCTGGTCACGCTGGGGCCCGGGGACGGCGGCCGGATCGTCCTCCACGACGTGCTGCGCGACTACCTGCGCGGCGAACTGGGTACGGTCGCGCTGCGCGAGCTCCATGCGACCCTGGTGGCTGCGGTCCTGCGAGACGCTCCGCCCGGCGGCGTGACGGCATCCGGCCCGGATCCGGCACCGCGGGCCGGCCGCCGCCGCGGCGACGGGACCGGTTCCGCCGCCGACGTGGTCAGGATGCTCGCGGCGGCGGCCGGGGACGGATACCTGCTGGACCATCTGATCGAGCACCTGTTGGCGGCGGGCGAGAGTGCGCGGGCCGAGCGCGTCGCCGGGGACCTCCGGTGGGTGGAGGCACGCCTCCACCAGCGCGGTCCCTCCGCGCCCTGGGGGGACCTCGCTCGCATCCCCACGGACGGCGCGGCCGTCCTCGCCCGTGACATCAGCCGGATCGCCCACCTCCTCGCCCCCGTCGAGCCGGCCCGGATCCTGACCGCCGTGCTGCACAGCCGCCTGGCCGGCCTCCCGCGCTGGGCCCGGCAGATCGCCGTCCGCCAGGCCGCCGACCCCGGCCTGCGGCCGCTGCTCGCCAACCACTGGCCGCTGCCCGACGCACCGGACCCGGCGCTGCCCCGCGACCTCACCTGGCCGGGGGACCCCGTGCACCCGGTGCTCTCCGTCGCGGCAGGCCCGGACGGGGCCTGGGTGGCGACGTGCGACGCCGTCGGTGAGGTGGTCGTCCGGGATGCGCGTACCGGTGCCGTCCTCGCCCAGCACCGGTTTCCCGACGGCACGGACGCCCTCGTCACCGACCCGGCGGACGGGTCGTTGATCGTAGCCTCGGGCCGGACCGCGCTGCGGGCGGACCCATTGCGTCTGGACGAGGCCGTTCCCCTGTTCACCGTCTCCGACCGGCTGCGCCGGCTGGCTGCCGCCCCTGACGGCAGCTGGTACGGAGTGCGTACGCGACACGGGTACCTGTGGGTGGCGGACGGCAGCAGGGTCGCGGCCCTGGCCCTTCTTCGCTCCAGCCGCGGCGACAGCCCCGCTGACACGCTCGCCGCCTCGCCGGCCGGCCGCAGGCTGGTGGCCTCGGAAAGCGGCGGGGGGCTCGCCCTGTGGGACATGACCTCCCGCAGGCGCGTGACACGCATGCGGGCAAGCCGGGCGGCGGCCGGGTGCACCGCGGCCTTCACCCCTGACGGTCGCTCCCTGATCACCGCGGACAGCGAGGGCGTCGTCCGCCGCTGGTGGGTCTCCGGCGTACTGCCCCCGTGGCTCTACGAGGACGACTCCCACCTCGTCACCCGGGCCGCCGGTCCCGTCGTGCGCGTGGCCGTCGCGCCGGACGGGTCCTGGTGCGCGACCGCCGGTACCGACGGAGCGGTACGCCTGTGGGACCTGCCGGACGGGCGCCCCCGCTCGGTCCTGCTGGGCCACACCGGCACCGTCCGCGACCTCGTGATCTCCCCGGACGGCTCCTGGCTGGCAGCCGTCGGACGGTCCGGCGCGCTGCGCGTGTGGGAGACCCCCGTCAGTGGGCCGGGGGACGCGGCCGAACGCCACCTGACCCGGCAGGTGTTCGCCGTCGCGTACGCCCCGGACGGCACTCGGCTCGCCTCGGCGGGGGACGACAACAGGACCGGCCCGAACCACCGGGGTGACGCCCGAGCCTGGTTGCTGCACCGGGCGCAGGACGGAACGGTGACCGGGACGTCCCATGCCCACGGCCTGTCGGGCGGAACATCACTGTGCTTCGCCCCCGACGGATCCTGGCGGGCGTGCGGGGCAGCGGACGGCAAGGTGTCGGTGTGGGACGCCGGAACCGGAACGCACCGCTCGCTGACGGCCGTTCGGCGCTGGCAGAGCGCTGTCAACGCACTGGCCTCGGCGTCGGACGGCAGTCGGCTGGCCACCGTGGCGGGTCAGGCCGTGCGGCTGTGGAACCCCCTGTCGGGCGAGCTGCTCGCCGACTTCGAGACGGAGAGCGAGGCGCACGCGGTCCTGCTGTTCCCGGACGGCTCCTGCCTGGTGACCGGCGAGGCGAACGGCGACGTGGGGATCTGGGACCTGTTCAGCCAGACCCGGACGGTCCGGCTCCACGGGGGGCGCGGCGCGGTGCTGGCCCTGTCCCTGACGTCGGACGGCCGCTGGCTGTTCGGTGCGGGGCACGACGGGACCGTACGGCTCTGGGACGCTCGGACGGGCGCGTACCGGGGACTGCCCACCGGTAGCTCCCGGCCCGTGCGATCGGTGGCCGTCTCCCCCGACGGACGGTGGATCGCCTCCGTGGGTGACGACGCCACGGTGCGGATATGGGACCGGGCCGGCGGGCATCTGGTGGCCGCGCAGCGGACGGAGGGCGCGCTGCGCACGTGCAGCTGGCACCCGGACGGCGCCGAACTCGCGGTCGGCGGGGACCGGGGGATGTACGTCTACGCGTTCCGGCTGGCCTGAAGGAGCCCGCGGCCGCGCCGAGCTCACGGATCCGGGCCCGTGCCGGGTGCGTCCGGCCCGGATGCGACCGGCCCGGCCGGCGGATGACGGTCACTCATGAGGCGCGCTCGAGGGCGTCGACCAGGTCGTCACGGGTCATGTGGGAGCGGCCGGGGACGTCGGCCGCGGCGGCCCTCTTGTAGAGGTCGGCCTTCGTCAGGCCTCCGAGGTCCTGCTTCTTCGGTGCGGAGTGGACGCGCTTCTTGCCCGTCGGCTTCTTGCCCGTCGGCCTCTTTCCGTGCCCCCTGCCGGAACCGGTGGTCCGGTCCCGTGCGGTCGAGGCCTTCCCGCCCGCAGTCGATCGGGGACCGCGGGCACCCTCGACGCTGGCGCGCAGGGCTTCCATGAGGTCGACGGCTCCGGTGGGCTCGGCGGCCGGCTCGGCCTTCTCGTCGTAGCCCTTGACGATGTCGTCGAGCTCGACCTCCTTGCCGGTGCGCTCGTTCACCCGCCGGTTGCGGATCCGGTCGGAGGTGCCGCGCTGGAGCTGGTGGAAGTGGATCGTGTGGCTGTCGGTCGCCGTATAGAGGCCCACGGGCAGGCTGACCAGCCCGAACGAGAGATTTCCAGCCCACACCGGTCGGGCCACGGCCCTCACAGCCTTCCGCTCCACTGGCCCTCGGACCTCCAGCTCACCGCCTCCGGCCCGTGATCGCATCCGCATCCCCACGAGGGCTCCCGGCGGGGGACGGCGGTCCCTCGTCGAGAGCCGGGTGGCTGCCCGGGTGCGCTCGCCTACCGGAGGGTGGGTGAGCGGCGGCAGTCAGCGCGCCGTCCACCGGGTGGTCATGTCTGGGGGCCGTACCAGTCCAGGCACAGGACGGTGGCGTCATCTCGGGGCGGGCGGCCCTCGTGGACGTCGCTGACCGCGGTGACCAAGGCGCGCACGGCCTCGCGAGGATGCTCGGCCGCGGTCTTGCGGAGGAGCCCGGGCAGGTCGACCGCCGCGGCTTCGCGATCCTGCATCCCGTCGGTGTGGAGCAGGAGTCGGTCGCCCGGGCGCAGGTCGAGGTGCTGGACCTGGTAGGGGCTCCGCGTGAGACCGAAGGGCAGGTTAACGGTCAGGGGCAGTTCGTCGACGGTGCCGTCGCGCAGCCGCAGGGGCCAGGGGTGGCCGGCGTTGACGACCTGGGCGCTGCTGCCGTCCAGGGAGATGCGCAGGAGCTGGCCGGTGACGAAGGTCCGTCGGCCGTGCTCGAAGAGGGCCTGGTGGCTCTGGCGGGCCTGTTCGGCGAGGTCGCGTCCGGCGCGCCGGGCGCCGCGGGAGGCGTTGACCAGCAGGGTGGCCATGAGTGAGGCGTTGACGTCGTGGCCCATGGCGTCGGTGATGGACAGGTGGAGCGTGTCGTTGTCGAGGCTGTAGTCGTAGGTGTCGCCCGCGATGTCGAAGGCCGGGACCAAGGCGCCGGCGAGGGCGAACTGAGGGGCTTCGCAGGCGGCGGCCGACGGCAGGAGCTGGCGCTGGATCTCAGCGGCCAGGCTGACCGTGGTGGTGCGGTTGCCCCAGTGGTACAGGTCGGTGAAACGTCGGTCGGTGACAATGATGTAGGCCAGTGCGTGCGCGGCCTCCTCGACCTGTTCCAGGACGTCCGGGGTCACCTTGATGAGGAAGAGTTCCAGGACTCCGATGGCGTCGCCGCGGTTGGTGACCGGGGCGAGCACCCGCCGGCCCTGGCCGCCGTCGGGTGCCACCACCGGTCTTTGGGTGCGCAGGACGTCGTCGTAGGCGCCGCTGCCGGCGAGGGGGACCCGCTCGGCGCGCTCTTCCCGGAAGGTGGCCTGCGTGTCGTTGACCCGGAGCAGGCGTCGGCCCACGACATCGACGAAGAGGAACGACACGTAGGCCGCGCCGAACCGGTCCCGCAGGTTCCGCGCCACGACGTCGAGGGAGTCCACCGGCGCGGCGGCCTCCGCCGCCGCCAGCACCTCGGCCAGTCCGATCCGGTCTCGCGTCACATCAGCCTCCAGCGGTTGCAACCTCACTGTCTCTCCTCTCCGCCCTGCGGAACTGGCACAGGGCTCCCCCGGCGCGGGGGAACCGGCTGCGGCCGCGCTCCTCGGTGCCGGCCCATTACGTCCCGCCCCCGGCCGCAAAACGGCTCCGCCCTCACGAGGGCGGAGCCATGTGCGTCTGCGGTGGGACGGGGTGGCTCAGGCGTGCAGGTGCCGCCTGTTGCCGGTGACCAGTCGGTAGACGGCGAGCAGGATGACGGAGCCGACGATGGCGGCGATCCAGGTGGAGAGGTCGAAGAAGCCGTCGATGGAGTCGACTCCGAAGAGGACCTTTCCGAGCCAGCCGCCGAGCAGGCCGCCGGCGATGCCGATGAGCATCGTGATGATGATGCCGCCCGGGTCCTTGCCCGGCATGAGTGCCTTGGCGATGAAGCCCGCGAGCAGTCCGATCAAGATCCAGGCAATGATGCCCATGTGCTTCTCCTACCTCGATGACCGATCCGGTGTTACTCCTCGTCTTAACGGAGCCGGAGTTTCTAAACGTCCGCCCTCCCGGGAGGGCGTCGGCGGACACGTGGCGGCGGGACGCGGACGGCTCCGCGGAGGGTGGACCGGGGGCGAGCCCGCCGACGGCCGGCGCCGTGCGGCAGGGGTCAGCGCCGCGGTGGCAGACGGTGGAGCGTCGCGTCGTACGCCGTGCCGTCCGCGACCGTCAGCGTCATGAAGGAGCAGAAGGGCTGGCGTCTGCGGTCCGTGGGAGAGCCCGGGTTGAGCAGGCGCAGCCTTCCGGCGGTGGTGTCCCACGGGATGTGGCTGTGGCCGAAGACCAGGACGTCCACGTCGGGGAACCGTGCGGCGCAGCGCCGCTCCCGTCCGGCGGCCGCTCCGGTCTCGTGCACGACTCCGAAGCGCACTCCTTCCAGTTCGGCGTAGGCGACCTCCGGAAGTCTGAGGCGCAGTCCCGGGCCGTCGTTGTTGCCGTACACGCCGATCAGCCGCTGTGACCGGGACTCCAGCAGGTCGAGCGTGGCCTCGTCGATCCAGTCGCCCGCGTGGATGACGGCGTCGGCGTCGGCGACGGCGGTCATGAGGGCTTCCGGAAGTGACGCCGCGCGGGTGGGGAGGTGGGTGTCGGAGGTCAGCAGGAGCCGCATGCGCCCCACCGTAGGGCGTTGCGGCCGCGAGCGCGGCGGGGGCGCGGCTCCGCCGCGGCGATCCGTCCGCCGTGCCCGCGCCGTACGGGGTGCGCCCGACGTGCGACAACTCCACGTCCCGCGAGGACCGCCGGTCAGGCGGCTTCCCGATGCCCGGGCGCCTTCCGCGTCTTCACCCCTCCGACGATGAGCGCCAGCCCCACGGCGACGACGCCGAGGTACGCGGCGGACGGAAGGTCGACGACCTTGTGCATCCAGCCCCACTCCGTGCCGAAGAGGGTCTGCGAGGCGACGCTGACAAGCCCTTGGCCTCCTATGACGTAGCCAATGCTTTCGAGGGTGTATCCGATGGTTGTCCGCACGGGTCAATTCTCTCGAGGCCGTGCCGCACGATCGTCCTCCACAGGGCCGACACCACAGTGGGCCGAAGGATGTAGTTCCCTTGCGGGCCCTCCTGACACTCCTTCATGCCGCATGCTCCGGACGGTCTCGCGTCAACGCTTCCGTACCAGGTGCGAGGGCAGCGTCGTGGCCGAGTCAAGAAGGGCGGCGTCGATCTGTGCTTGCCGAAGCTCCGAGGTCCCCTCGAGACTCGCCCCGTGCAGATCGGTCCACGTGAAGCTCGTCGCGATCATGGCTGCGCCGGTGAACGTCGCCCGCGTGGCAAGGGCTTGGGTGAAGTCCGCCACGTTCAGGCAGGCACGGGTGAGGTCCGCCCCCCGCAGGTCGGCGCAGGTGAGGTCGGCCCCCCGCAGGTCGGCACCGGTGAGGTCCGCTCCGCTCAGATCGGCACTGGTGAGGTCCGCACGGTGCAGGCGGGCGCCGACGAGGTGAAGACCGCCGAGCTGGAGGACTTCGCGGGGGTCGACGTGCGTGCGGGATTCGCGGCGGGTCAGTGCCGTCAGGGCAACCTGGACGTCTGCCGCGGGTTCGTCCGACAGGGGTTCGGTGGGGGCGGACGCGGCGCCGTCGGGTTCTCCCGCAACGGCCGTGCCGGTGCGGGCCCGGGGAGCACTCTCGCGTAGGAAGTGCTGGAGGACCCGGGCGGCATCGGTGGCCTGTTCGGGCGCGTCCTGCACGATCTGTTCGAGGGCGAGGATGCCGCCGATGCGGACATAGAGCTTGTCGGATCCGAGGCGCTCCAGGGCCTTCGTGAAGCGATCGGTGACCTGCCCCCGGCGGGTCAGGCGGTAGGTGCGGGCCGTGTACAGGAGCGCGATCCCGGCGCCGAGCGCGGCGGCGCACGCCACCAGCGAGGTACGGAGACCGGTCACCAAGGCGGCCGATCCGGTGCCGGCGCCCACGGCCTTCTCGTCGATGTAGCGCGCGTCGAGGAGGTACGGCCCCTTCCACACCAGCCAGGGGAGTCCCACACACAACGCGGCTCCGGCCGCTGCGATAAGGAGCCATGCCGCGACGCGCTGCGCTCCGCGCAGGAGACGCGCCTGCCTTCGGCGATTCCTGAGGGTGCTCTTCATGGACCGGTACCTACCCCGTTCCGGCGTGGTGGTTGCACGGATTCATCCAGCCTCGGCCCGGCCCCGAACCCGCCCCCTCCCCCGCCCCGCCCCGGGCCCCGAACCCCGAGCCGCGACGCGCGTTCGGGCACGCGGCGACATCGCCGCCGGCTCGGCATCGGCCGCCCGTTCCGCGTCGGCGACGGGCTCCCGCAGACGGTGCACGGGTCGCAGCCGACGGAACGTCCTGGAAGCGCCCGGCGAGGTGATGTGGGCCGTGCGGGTGGCACGTCCGCGGATCCCGCAGTTCGGATGCCCAGAGGGGCAGGGATCGCTCTGTTCGCAACGGAGGGGTGACGCGGCCTCGCGTCATGCCCCGTATTCCATCGGCAGAGACGAGACACTCACGTGACGGACATGTGGAGCTACACCTCCGACTCTCACTACTCGCCCGGAACCGTCCTGACCGGCTTCAAGGTCGAGGCGACCGACGGCCACATCGGCAAGGTCGACGAGGCCACCGAGGAGATCGGCTCCTCCTACGTCGTCGTCGACACCGGCCCCTGGATCTTCGGCAAGGAAGTCCTCCTGCCCGCCGGCACCATCGTGCGCGTCGACACGAAGGAAGAGAAGATCTTCGTCAACCGCACCAAGGAGCAGATCAAGAACGCTCCCGAATACCACAAGGACAAGCACCGGGGCGACGCCGCCTACCGCAACCAGCTCGGTACCTACTACGGCAGCGACCACAGCTGACGCGCGAGCGACCACACCCGACGCGGATCCCGCGCGTGCGGCCGGGCACACCTCCCCACACGTGGGCCCAGCCGCCTCCGGCGCTGCCCCAGCCGTTCGCGGGCTGACCCTGCCCCCCCCCCGGCGGCCCCCGGGGGGCCCCGGGGGGGAGCCACCTCGGTGGGTGTGATGCGCCTTCGGCGGGTGGCGGCCGCTGATCAACTGCGCGGGGCGGCGCCACTGCGCCTACGGGCCGGGGGCTCCGTCAACGGGCCCGCCCGTAGCGGACGTTATTGCTCCAAATGCGTTCCAGCCTTACGCGGGTTCCCGGCCGGGGGGCGTGCCAGATCTTATCGTGACCTGCGTAAATACCCACGTGGTGCACGGTCGACCCCTGCGGGAAGAACACCAGATCACCCGGCGCGCGTTTGTCGCGAGAAATGTGTGAGGTGTGCTCGTACTGCTGCTCGGCGGTACGGGGAAGATGCTTGCCGGCCTTCCGGAAGGAGTACAGCGTCAAGCCCGAGCAGTCGAATCTTTTCGGCCCCGTCGCGCCGCGCGCATAAGGGGCACCTTTCTTGGAAGCGGCCGTGGCCACGGCCTTGGCGCCGTACGACGTGGCCGCGTCGGCCGGTGACACCGGGCCGACCAGGGTGCTCACCGCCAGCAGGCAGAGGAGCAGAAGAAGGCGAGGGGGACGGAATCCGGCGATGCGTCGGACAACTCGGAGAGCCCCTCGGGCCTTATGGGAGTCGTTCCTGCAGACGGACATCGTAATACCTCCGCGTATGGATGGGCTGTCGGTCGATCGGATACCTGGGAAAGGTCCTGCTTTCTCGGATGTGGTTCCCGCTGCGCAACGGCCGACAGTTTTCTCCGAAGTCGTCCTGAATTCAGGTTCCGGGCATGGATACGGACGTATTGGTTGTGCAAAGAATTCGCGAACATATGAAAAAATAACTGGCGCCTGCCGCCCTCCGGCCGTGTCACCGCAGGTGAGGGGCGAGCGGATCGCGGATTGCCGTCACACCGGTCCCCGCCCTTTCGCTCTGCCCCGGGGCCCGTCACCAGCGGGTGACGACCTGCACATCACTGCGGATCGGAGCGCTCCGCTCCGATAGGCTGTCGTCATCACTCAGGCGATCACGCCGCTCCCCGGGCGGCGGCTGCGCCATGCCCTCGACAAGAAAAGGAGGCCGTCAGTGGACCAGGGGCATTGCATGTTCGAGATCGGTCCGGTTCGCCGGTCTTGTGATGTGATGTCATGTCTCGTTCTGGGGATGGTTGTTCCCCGGAACGC
>NZ_JBSGWY010000069.1:0-25327 GCF_053609145.1 Streptomyces sp. NPDC054961
TGGGTCTCTCCCACAAGTGCGCGGGCGCGCGGGGGTGTTTTTTGGGGTGTTTTCGTGTGGGGGGGCGCTCCCCCCCCCCCCCGCGGGTCCCCCCCGCGCCTGAGCGGCGCGGCCCCCGGCTTGCGCGTGCCCTCACGGGGTGCGCGGCGCGGGGGCCCCCGGGTCACCCCTTTCGCATGACGTGCGTGCTCCGGTGCCGTGACCGGAGGTCAGCTCACCAGCGGAAGGGCTTGTAGATGTCCATGCAGCTGGTGTCCGTGCCGTTGAGGATCTCGGCCGACTCCGGGACGTCACCCTGCTTGGGCGCCGCCTGCTGCGGGTAGGTGTTGCCCTCCCGCCAGTCCGCGCCCACGATCAAGGTGATCTTGGCGGCCCCGGCGGTCTTCTGCACCGACTCGGCCGGAATCCCGAGGGCCGCCGCCACGCTCTGCGCGTCGGCCGCCTGGGCGTCCGTGGAGTAGCGGACGACCGTGGTCTTCTCCGGGGTCAGCGTGGTGTCCGCCTTGGCCATCGTGAACCCCTTGGAGACCAGCTGGCCCGTGACGGCCGTGGCCCGCTTGGGCACCGGCGCCGAACCGGCGCCCGTGCCGTTGACCACCTGCACGGCGATCTTCGCCGGGTTGGCGGGCGGGGCCTTGGAGGGCTCGGGGGCCGGCGCCGAGGGAGAACCGCCCGCCGCGGGCGTGCCGCCGTCCGCCGGGGCGGCCGGGTCTCCGTTGGGGTCCAGGGCGACGTCCTTGCGGAGCATCGTCCACATCTTCTCGGCGTCGGCGGAGTTGAGGATCACCCGGTTCTTGTCCCCCGGGGCGTCCATCACCGGGATCGTGGCCATCGTGATGCGGTTGATCGGCACGTCCTTGAGCGTGAGGCCGAGGTCGAGGAGCTTCTTGACCGACCCGATCTCCTCGGACACCTTGAGGGCCTTGGTCGCGGCCTCCGCCAGGCCCGTGAGGCGGGGGATGTCGGTGAAGGCGTTCTGGCCCTTGAGCTCGCGCATCATCGAGTTCATGTAGATGTGCTGCGCCTTGGCCCGGCCCATGTCACTGCCGAAGGAGTGCCGGGTGCGCAGCCACTGGAGCGCCTGCTCGCCCTTGACCTTGGTGGTGCCCGCCTTCAGCTTGAGGCCGGAACCGCCCGTCCCCGACCCCGGCTCCGACTGGTCGAAGACGTTCTGGTTGACGCAGACGTCCACGCCGCCGATGGCGTCGGCCATGCTCACGACACCGACGAAGTCGATCATCATCCAGTGGTCGATGTAGACGTTGGTCATCTTCTCCCAGGTGGCCAGGGTGCAGCCGGGCCCCCCGTTCGCGAGGCTCTCGTTGATCATCGTCTTGGTGGCTTTGTACTTCGTGCCGGTCTTGGGATCCGTGCACTCCGGGATGTCCACGATGGTGTCGCGCGGCACGGAGGTGACCGAGGCGTTCTTCCGGTCGGCGGAGATGTGGACCAGCATCTGCACGTCGGCCCGCGCGGGGCCGCCGATGTTGTCCCAGCCGCCGCCGAGCTTGGCGTTCGCCTCGTCGCGGATGTCGGAGCCGAGCATCAGGATGTTGATGGGCCGGCGGCCGGAGGCGTCGGCCTCGGTCTTGGCCACCCCGCTGTCGCCGCTCAGGCGCTGGCCGCTGCGGATGTTGCCGTTGAGGTGGCGGTAGTAGAGGTAACCGGCCGCCGCCGTCACGAGTATGAGCAGCGCCACGACGGAGGCGACCCAGCGCAGCGCGCGCCGTTTGCCGCTCTTGGCGGGGCGCCTGCGGCCACGACCGCCGCCGCGGCGGCCGGAGCCGCTCCTCGGCTGGGGGACGGTGCCGCCCGCGGCCGGACGGCCGTCGGATATGCCGTCGTCGGCCGGGGCGGACGCCCCCTCCCCATGCACGCTGCTGTGCCTCACTCGTTCCCCCTGAAGATCACTCTGTGTCGTCATTGTGCCGGTCGCCGCGGTCCACAGCGTCATGCGGTGCTCGTGACGGACTCGTGGACGCCTTCTTCACGGCTTCGAGGGCGGCTCGGCCACCGCCCGGCCGGTCACTTGGCGCAGACCGTCTTGTCCGCCTCGACCCGCTGGACGCCCTCGGGCGCCTTCTGCGGAGCCGTCTGCGAGACCCCCGCACCCTTGAAGTCCGCGCCGAGCGTCAGCTTCATCGGCGCCTTCGGGGCGGCGTCGGCCGTGCCCATCTTCAGCGCCGTCGCGGGCAGGCCCATCATCTCCGCCAACGCCCTGGCCTGGTCGGCCTGGTTGGGCGCGTACTCCAGCTGCGTGGTGTCCACCTTGGCGGGCGCGTTGCCCAGGTTGCTGGACTTCAGCACCCCCTTGGTGTTCTGCAGCCACGTCAGCGTGCCGGACGCGGAACCGGCCGGCCCGCCGCCGTTGTAGACGTCCACCCGGACGTCCTTGGCCGCGGCCCGCGGACCCTGCATCAGCGCGTCCAGCTTCGCCTTGGCGTCGGCGTCGGCCGCGGCCGCGGCGGCCTGCTCCTTCTGCTCGACCTCGGTGAGCGAGACGTCCTCCCGGATCATCTGCATCAGCGGATCGGCCTGGCTCGGATTGATCACGACGGTGGACTTGACCTTCTCCGCCGGATTGTCGAGCACCGGAAGCGTGGTGAAGGTGATGTTCTTGAGGTCGATGTCCTTCAACTCGCCCGCGAGTTCGGTGAGTTTGTTGATGTCTCCTATGCCGGAGTCCACGCTGAGCGACTTGGTGGCGGCCTCGGCGAGGGAGAAGAACTTCTGCGGACTCGTCAGCGTCTGCTTCGACTTCATCTCGCGCATCATCGAACTCAGGAACTGCTGCTGGGTCTTGATGCGGTCCAGGTCGCTCTCGTTGCCGAAGGCGTGCCGGGTCCGTACGAAGGCCAGCGCCTGCTCGCCCTCCAGGCGGTGCTCGCCCGCCGAGAGCTTGAGCTGGGAGTCCTTGTCGTCGACGGCCTTCTCCACGCAGACCGGTACGCCGCCGACCGCCGTGCTCAGGTTCTTCACCGCGTTGAAGTCGGCCATCATGAAGTGGTCGACCTGGACCCCGGTGAGCTCCTTGACCGTGCGCATCGTGCAGCCCGGGTCGCGGCCCGCCTGCCCGAGGCTGGTGTTGAAGCGGACCCCGTGCTCGCCGGCGATGTTCTTCGTCGAGCCGTCCGGCTGCTTCGTGGGACAGGCCGGGACGGCGGTGATCAGGTCGCGGGGGATGGACAGCGCCGTGGCGTTGGAGCGGTCCTTCGAGACGTGGAAGAGGATCGTGGTGTCGGCGTGGCCGACGCTGCCGGCGTCCCCGTACCCCTCGTTGCCCGCGCCGCTGCGCTTGTCGGTCCCGATGACCAGGATGTTGATCGCCTGGCCCTTCTTGAACCCGCCCTTGGTGCCGGCGTCACCGACGTCGGTGACGGTCAGGTTGCCGTTCAGGTGGTCGTAGTAGAGGTACGCGGCCACCGAGCCGCCGATCAGCAGCAGCGCGAGCGTTCCGCCGGCGACGGCCAGGACCTTCTTGCCGCGTCCGCCGCCCTTGCGCGAGCGCCCGCCGCGGCGGGCGGCCTCGCCGGGCGGCGTCCCGCCGGGGCGGCGCGGTCCGGGGACGGCAGGGGGTGCGGCCGTGGGCTGGGGGGCCCTGCGGGACGCGGGGGAAGGCGCTTGCCGCTGGGACGGAGGTGCTTGCGGAGCGGATTGCTCCAGTCGCAGTTCGTAGTTGCCTGTTCGAGGGTTGAGGACCCACTGGTCTGCGGGGTCGATCTCGTCGGCCCGTCCACGGCTTTGCGCATCCACGGTTTGCTCGAATCCTCCGTCGGTGCTTCGCGATGCGCCTCCCCCGGGCGCCCGGTCAACGATCCGGCTGCTGGCGCGCGGCCTCTGTGCTGGCCGGGCGCCGGATCGCTCACCTTATCCGGACAGATTCGCCGCAAACCATGCTGGTGATGAATTGCACGCCCTTACAACGGGGCAATCGCCCCAACAAGCTCGGTTGGATCACCGGCTTTTGGTATTGCTTTACCGGCAATCGGCCACGCCCGCCGTGGTCCCCGTAAAGGTAGGGACGGGCGTGGGGGCCCCGGTGGTTCCCCCGGCCTCGGGCCTCCCGGCCGCCGTGCCCGCGGCCTTGCCGTCCGATCCGTCACCGGCGCCGTCCTCGGCGGCCCGCCCGGTACGGGGCGCGGGGCCGGGCGTGGACGCCGACGAGGGCTCGGGCGGGGCGATGGTCAGCGGCTTGTCGGCGCGCAGCCGCTGGAACAGCTGGGTGGCGTCCGGTTCCTGCAGCTCGTCCCGGTTCGGGTTCGCCTCGTACGGCCGCCGCGGCACCGTGAGGAACTTGATCTGGTCGGTCGGGATGTCCCTGACGCCCCGGACCAGCTCGTACAGCCCCCGCAGCGAGGCCAGCCCCGGGTCCGTGGTCACCGAAGAGGTCGCCGCGTCCAGCAGCGGGTACAGCTTGCCGGGGTTCAGCAGCACCCCGTTGCTCTGCACCTTCTTCACGAGCGAGCCGAGGAAGAGCTGCTGGCGTTCCATGCGCTCGGTGTCGCTGCCGTTGCCCAGGCTGTAGCGGGCCCGTACGAAGCCCAGCGCCTGCTCGCCCTGGAGGACCTGGCGCCCGGCCGGCAGCTTCAGCCTGGCCTCCGCGTCGTCCACCGGCCGCTTCAGGCAGACCTCCACCCCGCCGATGGCGTCCACCATCCTCGTGAACCCGCCGAAGTCCACCACCATGTGGTGATCGATCCGGATCCCGGTCAGCGCCTCGACCGTACGGATCGTGCAGGCGGCCCCGCCCCATTCGAAGGCCCAGTTGAACTGGGCGAGCTGCTCCTGGGTGCGGCTCCCGTCCGCCTGCAGACAGGCCGGTATCCGTGCCATCAGGTCCCGCGGCACCGACACCGCCGTCGCGCTCTTCCGGTCCGCCGGCAGGTGCAGCAGGATCGTGGTGTCCGAACGCTGGGTGCCCTTGTCCTGCCCGTAGCGCGAGTTGGCCTTGCCGGAGCGGGAGTCCGAGCCGATCAGCAGGATGTTCTGCGCGCCGCCCGCCAGGTGGGCCGGCCGCTCCCGGTCGTAGCGCCGCAGCTCGGCGGCGGCCGAGGTGTCCTCGGTGATGTTCCCTTCGAGCTTGGTGTAGACCCACCAGCCCGCGGCCGACCCGGTGAGGACCAGCAGGGCCGTACCGAGCCCGGCCCAGCGCAGCAGCCGGCGCCGACGGCCGCTCGGAGGCGTCTGAGCGCCTCCGGCAGCCCCGGTGCCGCCCGGTATGCCTGGGCTGTCCCTCACTCGCGTACCGTCCCCTCACGCGTTTCCGCAGGCCGCACGTGTGAGCACGGCCTCTGTCGATCCTGCCCCGGGGCGGCCGGAGCGGCCCGGGGGCGGGGCCCTGTAAAGAGCCGAACGGGTGACAAATCGACCGAAGGCGTCGTTGGGCGGACTGGGTGACGGCGGAACCCGGCCCGGACGGGCCCCGAACCCGGGCCGGGCCGGCCCCGAGGCGGGGCCTGGCGGCGGGCCGGTCCCGGTGGTGGCCCGGTCCCGGTGGTGGCCCGGCCAGGCGACGGGCTACACGGTGTGGGTGACGCGCTCGCTCTCGCTGCGCTGCGCCAGCCCGTCGGCCGACAGCTGGCCGAGGTGCCGGCACAGCACCACGGAGCCTCCGGACGCCAGGGCGGCGTAGAGCCCCGCGGAGAGCCCCTCCCAGCTGTCGTAGCCGAGCCCGGACAGCACGCGCGAGCCCTCGCCCAGGCCGCGCTTCACCGCGTCCTCGCGGGCCCGCTCGCAGATTCCCTCGTACGAGAGCTCCTCGCCGCCGACCACCAGGCCCGGGCCGGCCGGGTCCACCGGCTGGAAGGGCGCGAACCGGTCGCCCTGCCCCGGCACCTCCACGGCGTAGTCCGCGAATCCGGCGGGCGCCTGCGGGAACCGCCCGCCCAGCGGCCGCAGCGCGAGCGCGATCCGCTCGCCGGAGCACGCGGAGGCCTCCTCCAGCGTGTCGGGACCGCTCACCACGAGGTCGGCTCCGGCCGGATCCCCGCCCACCTCGGCCACGACCCCGACCGAGGCGCAGGCGAGCAGCCACACGGCGCTCTGCCAGTGCGCGGGGAGCAGCAGGGCGAGCCGGTCGCCCGGCTCCGCGCCCAGGTCCCCCTGGAGCAGATTGGCGGTCTTGGCCACCCAATTGGCGAAGGTGGCGACGGACAATTCGACGCGCTCGCCCGTCGCGTCGTCGTAGAAGGTGACGAGCGGGCGGCCGGGATCGGCGGCGAGCGCGGATCGCAGCAGGTCGGCAGGGGTGCGGTCAGTGGCGTTCACGTCCCCGAGCCTACGCGGCACCGCTCGCGTCCCTCCGCCGTACGGCGGCAGCGCGGTCCCCCGTACGGAGGAGGGGTGCCGGCGCGTCGGCCAGACGGTGTGTCAGTTCTCGGATGGCGCCCGCCGCCTGGAGTCCCCAGCATCCTTTCCATGCGTGGATTCCTTGCTTCCTCGATCGGCGTCGCGACGGCCGCCGCACTGGCCCTGCCGCTCGCGCTCCCCACTACGGCCCTGGCAGAGACCGCCCCCGTGGCCCCCGCCGGGTCCACCCAGTCGCTGCCACTCGTCCCCCTGGGACCCGCGGCGGACCGCAGCCCCGGAGTCCCCGGCATGAGCACCTCGCCCCGCCTGCCCCAGACGCGGGGCCTGACGGCGCGTGACGTCAAGACCTTCTCGCTCGTCGGCGTCGTCTGGGACGACGTGAGCACCCAGCTCAACGGCCACGTCCAGGTCCGCACCCGGTCCGTGGCCACCTCGGCCTGGTCCGACTGGCAGGACGTCGAAACCCACAACGGCGAACACGCCGCCGACCTCGACGCGGTCGAACGCGGATCCCGCCGCGTGCGCGGCAGCACCGCCCCGCTCTGGGTCGGCGCGTCCGACGGCGTGGAGGTCCGCGTCCAGGTGGAGACGGGCGGGACCCGCGAGGTCACCGGCAAGCTCCCGTCGGGCCTGCGGATCGAACTCGTCGACCCGGGAGTCACGGGCCGGGACGAGCCGGACGGGAAGAACGGCTCGCCGTCCCAGGGCGACGGCGACGACAAGGGCGAGCTGACGCTCCTCCCCGGAATGACCATGCCGATGACGGAGTCCTCCTCCGCCAACGTCCCCATGGCCCCGCTCGGCGCCAGCGAGATCTCCGCCCTCGACAAGGCCGACTCCACCGCCGACGCCGTCCTCGCCGACAACGCGCTCGCCGCCGCCCCCTACATCGGCCCGCGCCCGCGGATCGTCACCCGCAAGGGCTGGGGCGCCGACGAGAGCCTGCGCGAGAGCGGCTTCGTCTACACGAACACGGTCAAGGCCGCCTTCGTCCACCACACCGCCTCCGGCAACAACTACGCCTGCAAGGACGCCCCGGCGGTGCTGCGCAGCCTGTACCGCTACCACGTGATCAGCAGCGGCTGGCGGGACATCGGCTACAACTTCGCCGTCGACAAGTGCGGCACGGTCTACGAGGGCCGGGTGGGCGGAGTCGCCAAGGCGGTGCTCGGCGCGCACACCATGGGGTTCAACACGGACAGCATGGGCGTCGCGGTGATCGGCTCCTTCACCAACACCTCGCCGCCGAAGGCGTCGGTCGACGCGGTGGCCCGCCTCACCGCCTGGAAGCTCGGCCTCTTCGGCCGGGACCCGCGGGCGAAGACCACCCTGAGGTCGGGCGGCGGCAACCGCTACCCGAAGGGGTCGAACGTGTCGATGAACGTCATCTCGGGCCACCGCGACGGCTTCGCCACGGAATGCCCGGGCCGCCTCCTCTACGGCCAGCTCCCCCCCACCCGCACCAGCTCGGCCAGACTCCAAGGCCGCCCGTAGCCTGGCCGGCCGTCGCTGCCCCGCCCGTAGCCTGGCCGGCGGTCACCGCCCCGCCCGCGCCTCGGCCGCCGGCGGGGCGGCGCGCGGTCCGGTCCGGGGGGCCGCCCCCGGGCCCTGGCGCCTCAATCGCCGGCGGGGCTCGATCGTGTGCCGCGCCGATGACCTGCGCGCGGGTCCGTTGCCGGGGGCCAGCCCCCGGACCCCCGCGCCTCAAACGCCGGCGGGGCTGGAGGTGCGGGCGGTCCGCTGCGCTGGTCCGGCTCCCGGGCCCTGGCGTCTGAATCGCTGATGGGGCGCCCGGCGCTGGGTCCCTACGTGTCCGCAGGACAATTCCAGCCCCGCCGGCGTTTGAGGCGCGGGGTCTGGGGCGGAGCCCCAGGTTCTTCGGGCGCAGCCCGGGTCCTACGGGTCCGGGCTGGCCCGGGGAACGGTGGAAGGGCGGGTAGGGGACGAGCCCCGCAGGGCTACGCTCAAGGAATGGCCGGCCCCTTCGACCCCCTCACCCGCACCGCGATCCGCGGCGGCCGCACCCACGTGCCCGCAGCCGTCGAAGGGCCCCCGGCCCCGGCCCCGGCCTCCGAATCCGCCCCGCCTCCCGGACCGGACCCCGCCCAGGCGCCCGACGCAGCCCCTGGCCCCGGCCCCGACCAGGACCTCGGCCCCGGCCCTGGTACCGGCCCCGGCCCGGTCCCTGGCAGCACCCAGGGCTCCGGCCGAGGCGCCACTCAGGGCTCCGGCCGAGGCGCCATCCAGGGCTCCGGCCGAGGCGCCACCCAGGGCGCCGCCCCCCTCACGCGGATCTGGTCCCCGCCCGGCCCGGTGGACCTGGGCCTCACCCTCGGGCCTCTCAGACGCGGTCCCGCCGACCCCACCTTCCGCGCCACCCCCGGCGCGGTCTGGCGCGCCACCTGGACCCCGGCCGGCCCCGCCACCCTCCGCGTCGCACTCCAGGCCGGCGGCCGCGAGGTGATCGCCGACGCGTGGGGTCCCGGCGCCGGCTGGGTCCTCGACCGGCTCCCCGAACTGCTCGGCTCCGCCGACGACCCGGCCGCCTTCGTACCCCGTCACCGGCTCCTGCACGCCAGCCACCGCCGCCGCCCGGGCCTGCGCCTGACCCGTACCGGCCTGGTCCTGGAGTCCTTGATCCCGGTGATCCTGGAACAGAAGGTGACCAGCGACGAGGCCTACCGCAGCTGGCGCCGCCTCGTCCGCCAGTACGGCGAGCCGGCCCCCGGCCCCGGCCCCGCCCCCGCCCCCGGCCGCGACCGGTCCCGGACCGGCCTCTACGTCATGCCCGACCCCCGGACCTGGGCGATGATCCCCTCCTGGGACTGGCACAAGGCCGGCGTGGACGCCAAGCGCTCCGCCACGATCGTCCGCGCCGCCCGCGTCGCCGCCCGCCTCGAAGAGGCCACCGGCATGGAGCTCCCGGCGGCCGCCGCACGGCTCGAGGCGGTCCCGGGCATCGGCCCGTGGACCTCCGCCGAGACCCTTCAGCGCAGCAACGGCGACGCCGACGCCCTCACCACCGGAGATCTGCACCTCCCCGGCATCGTGGGCTACGCCCTCGCCGGGGACCGCGACGCCGACGACGCCGTGATGCTGGAACTCCTCGCCCCGTACGCGGGCCAGCGCCACCGCGCCGCCCGCCTCATCCTCCTGGCCGGAACCGCCGCGATCCCGCCCCGCCGAGCCCCCCGCATGCCCCGGAACGACATAGGCCGTCTCTAGTGCCGCGTCAGCCAACGTCCGCCCCGGCCCCTGCGAGGACCCGGCCCCTGCGAGGACCCCGCCCCTGCGAGGACCCCGCCCCGCACCAGCGGGTCAGCGCACCTCGATGAAGTCCTCCGCCGTCCGGCCCGCCCGCTCCGCCGGAGCGGCCGCCGCGTGGCCCACGGCCACCGCGCCCATCGGGTCCCACTCCTGCGGCAGTCCCAGCACCTTGCGCACCACGTCCCGGCAGAACATCGTCGAGGACACCCACGCCGACCCCAGCCGCTCCCCGGCCAGCGCGACCAGGAAGTTCTGCACGCCCGCGCCCATGGCGACCACGAACATCTCCCGCTCCGCCGCGTCCCGCCGCGCGTGCCCGTAGTCGTGCATGCCGTCGGTGACCATGCACGGCACCACCAGGTACGGCGCGGCCCGCAGGACGTCGCCCCGCCGGATCCGCTTCGCGACCGACTCCTCGGACCTGCCGTCGCGCCGCAGGTCCCGGATCCAGGCGTCCCGCATCGCGTCGAGCAGCTCCAGGCGCGCCCCCTCGGACTCCAGCAGCACGAAACGCCACGGCGTCGTGTGGTGCGGGGCCGGGGCCGTCACGGCGGCCGCCACCGCCCGCCGGACCGCGCCGGGGTCCACCGGCTCGGAGGTGAAGGCCCGTACGGTGCGGCGCTGGGTCACCGCCTCCCGCACCGCCTCCGAGGTGCCCAGCCGGAACATGTCCTCGGCCGGGAGGCGTACGAGGTCGGCGGCCGAGGACCCCTCGCCCAGTACGTGCGCCAGCCCGCGCACCAGGGCCACCGGCAGCCCCTCGGCCTTGCCCTTGACCAGGTCGCCCGCCGCGGCCAGCTCGTCGGCGGTCGCGACGACCGTCGCGCTCAGCGGGTTCCCGTGGGCGTCGGTGCCCCCGCGCAGGTCGTCGAGGACCCGTACGCCCGCCGAGCCGATGGCCACGTCGGTGAGCCCGGTGCGCCAGGGCCGCCCGAAGGTGTCCGTCACGATGACGCCCACGTCGACCGACAGCGCCTCCCGCAGCCCCGCCCGGAGGGCGGCGGCCGAGGCGTCGGGGTCCTCGGGCAGCAGCAGGACGGTGCCGGCCTCGGTGTTGGAGGCGTCGACTCCCGCGGCGGCCATGACCAGGCCCTGCCGGTTCTCCACGATCCGCAGCGGGCCCCGGCGGGCGACGACCCGTACGGTCTCGGCGTCTATGGCCTCCTCGCGCGACTCGGCCCGGACGATCCGGCCCTCCGCCTTGGAGACGATCTTCGAGGTGACGAGCAGGACGTCGCCGTCCCGCAGCCTGCCTCCGGCGGAGGCGGCCGCCGCGATCAGCGCCGCCAGGTCGTCGCCGGGCCGCACCTCCGGGATCCCGCCGAGGGCCCGGACCTCGTACGAGGGGCCGTGCCCGGGAGAGGCTCCGTGCCCGGGAGGAGTTCCGTGCCCGGGAGAGGCGCCCCGCGGGGCGGTCACCGGGAGGCCTCCGCCAGTTCCAGCGCGGCGCGCGCCATGTCGGCGGTGGCGGCCAGGTCGGTCATCATCAGCGGCACCGCCCGGCAGGCGATGCCGGCGGCCTCCACCGCGGCGACGGCGTCCGCGTCGGCGGTGTCCACCAGCCAGCCGTCGAGCAGTCCGGTGCCGTAGTGCAGGGCCACGGCCGCGGCGGTGGACTCGACGCCGACGGCGGCGAGCACCTTGTCGGCCATCCCGCGCACCGGGGCGCCCCCGACGATGGGGGAGAGGCCGATGACGGGCGCTCCCGCGGCGGCCACGGCCTCGCGGATGCCCGGCACGGCGAGGATGGTGCCGACCGAGACCACGGGATTGGACGGCGGGAAGACGATCACGTCGGCGGCCGCGATGGCCTCCAGCACGCCGGGCGCGGGCTTGGCCTGTTCGGCGCCCACGGGTACGACGGCCTCGGCGTCCACGGCCGCGCGCATCCGTACCCAGTACTCCTGGAAGTGGATGACCTTGCGCTCGCCGGTGGCGGCGTCGGTGATCGCGACGTGGGTCTCGACCCGGTCGTCGGACATGGGGAGCAGCCTGACGCCGGGCTGCCAGCGGTCGCAGAGGGCCTCGGTGACGGCGCTGAGCGGGTAGCCCGCGCCGAGCATCTGCGTACGGACGATGTGGGTGGCGAAGTCGCGGTCGCCGAGGCCGAACCAGGCGGGTCCGACCCCGTACGCCGCGAGTTCCTCCTTGACGGTGAAGGACTCGTCGGTGCGGCCCCAGCCCTGGTCCTCGTTGATGCCACCGCCGAGGGTGTACATCACCGTGTCCAGGTCGGGGCACACCTTGAGCCCGAACAAGTGAATGTCGTCACCGGTGTTGCCGATGACCGTGATGTCCGCGTCGGGAACCGCGACCTTGAGTCCGCGGAGGAAACGGGCGCCGCCGATGCCGCCGGCCAGTACAACAATGCGCATGCTGCGCAGTCTGTCAGGCGGCCCGGGGATCAGACCGACAGGGCCCGGGGCCGGGCGGGTGAGCAGTGGTGCATCGGCATCTCGGTGAGGCCGGGGAAGTACACGTGCAGGCTGACCGCTCCTTCGAGGCCGTCGTTGACGACCTCATGGGCGTACCCGGGGGCGAAGACGCGCTGGGAGCCGGCGCCGAGGGCGAGCGGGCCGCGGGGGGTGTGCTCGGTGAGCTCGCCGTCCAGGACGGTCAGGACGCCGGAGGAGGCACCGTGGTCGTGCCGGCCGCTGCCCTGGCCGGGGACCCAGCTGAGCAGCCAGACCTCGTAGCCGGGGCCGGTGCGCAGCCGGTGGTACCAGCGGGTGGTGGCGTCGTACCGGACCAGGTGCTCCCAGGTGGAGCGGTCCTCGGCGAGGGAGCGGGCGAGGCCCACGAACTCGGCGACGGTGGCCGGGTGTTCGCGGGCGGGCTGGAGGAGGTGCTGGACCGAGAGGATGTCGCCGGCGATCTGGAGGTCGCTCTCGACCATCGCGGGGGCGGCGTTCAGGGGTGCGGTGCTGTTCATCGGGGGATTCCTCGACGGATGTCAGTCGTGCTGGCGGTCGCTGGGGAAGCGCGGCTGGAGCTCAGGGGAGCCGGAGCTCCGTCGGCATCAACAGCTGCAACAGCAACAGCGAACCTGGGCAGCGCACAGGAACCCACGAATGGGGGTCCGGGTGGCGGCTGCGGGCGCTGACATGGCACCAAGGAGACCCGGTGGAAGGTCCGACTGTCAACCCAGTGTCCGATTTGGTGGAAAAGTTTCACCTCATCCGGTTACCGTGCCCGGAGAAAGGTTTGTGCAGTCGATGTCCGGGGATGTGGCGCTGCGAGTCGTGCCACGGCCCGCTGTGGCAGCTCTCAAACCCGTCACGCCGCGTGTTGCCGATCTGTGGCCGAAATGTGATCCGCGCCGCTTCTTCGGCCGGATCGGAACCCCGCCACAGAGTGGTGCGTCGATTGCGGGGTAGAGGGGTGTCGCATGTGACGCCCGTTGCATGTGTCACGATTTTTGGCGATATGAACACTTTCTGCTTAGGCTTGGTTCCGCAGAGTGAATAAGGGGCCCAATAGCAGATCTCGGCTTGACTACGCCGGAGCCCCGCACTTGTAATTTCACTCGTGTCGTTACGTAGCGATGAGTGACGGCAACATCACGGGGACGTACAGAAGAGCAAGGGGCGCACATGACCGAGCTGGTTCAGGAACTGCTGGTCGAGGAGGCGGACGAAGAGCTCGGATGGCAGGAGCGAGCTCTCTGCGCCCAGACCGACCCCGAGTCTTTCTTTCCCGAGAAGGGCGGCTCCACCCGCGAGGCCAAGAAGGTCTGCCTCGCCTGCGAAGTCCGCTCCGAATGCCTCGAGTACGCCCTCGCCAACGACGAGCGATTCGGCATCTGGGGCGGCCTGTCCGAGCGCGAGCGCCGGCGGCTGAAGAAGGCCGCCGTCTGAAACGCCCGCAGCCCGCGTCGAGCGGCGCCCACGGCATGACGGACGACATATCCGACGGCATATCCCGCCGCACGGACCACGCCACCGCCGAAGGCACGGGCACCACCACCCGCCCCGCCCACGGCAGTACCCAAAGCGGCACAAACAGCACTACGGCGAGCAGTACGACCAGCAGGACGACGAGCAGAGCAAACGGTCCGCCTCCCGCACCTTCCCCGCAGGAGGCGGACCGCTGTGTATCCAGCCGTTAGTGTGGGGCGCTGTCCAGCAGCCTCCGAGGGCACAACACCCCCGGACCCCCGGCCGGAGGGCCCGTACCGCGATGTCCCTGCACAGCCAGTCGAGCGCCTCCTACCAGGCTGCCGCCGCCCCAGAGTTCCCCCGGCACGTCGTCACCGCCGTCATCGTGGCCCACGACGGCTCCCGCTGGCTGCCCCGGACGCTCGCGGGCCTCCTCGCCCAGGAACGCCCCGCCCAGAACCACATCGCCGCCGACACCGGCAGCGCCGACGACTCCGCGCGCCTGCTCGGCGAGGCCCTGGGAGACGACCGCGTCCTCCACCTCGCCCGCCGCACCGGATTCGGCGCCGCCGTCGAGGAAGCGGCCCGCACCGCCCCGACGCTGACCCCCGAGGACCTCCCGTACCTCAAGCGTCCCTCCGGCTGGGACCCCGTCAGCCGCACCTGGCGCGACGACACCTACGACCTGCCCGAACTGCCCCACGGCGAACCCGTGCAGTGGCTCTGGCTGCTCCACGACGACTGCGCGCCCGAGCCCGACGCCCTCGCCCAGCTGCTGCGCACGGCCGAGGACAACCCCGACGCCGCCGTCATCGGCCCCAAGCTGCGCGGCTGGTACGACAAGAAGCAGCTCCTCGAAGTCGGCGTCACCATCGCCCGCAGCGGCCGCCGCTGGACCGGCCTCGACCGCCGCGAGCAGGACCAGGGCCAGCACGACCAGGTCCAGCCCGTCCTGTCCGTTTCCACCGCCGGCATGCTGATCCGCCGCGACGTCTACGACGCCCTCGGCGGCTTCGACCGCCGGCTGCCCCTCATGCGCGACGACGTCGACCTGTGCTGGCGCGCCCAGAGCGCCGGCCACGCCGTCCTCATCGCCCCGGACGCCGTCCTGCGGCACGCCGAGGCCTCCGCCCGCGAACGCCGCACCGTCGACTGCGCCGGCCGCAGCACCGCCAGCCCGCACCGCGTCGACAAGGCCGGCGCCGTCTACACCATGCTGGCCAACAGCTCCGGCCGCGCCCTCCCGTACGTCCTGCTGCGCGTCCTCGTCGGCACCGTCCTGCGCACCCTCGCCTACCTCGTCGGCAAGGCCCCCGGACAGGCCGTCGACGAGATCACCGGCCTCCTGGCCACCCTGCTCCGCCCCGGCCGCGTCCTCGCCGCCCGCAGAGCACGCCGCCGCCCCGCCGTCCCCGCCAAGGAACTGCGCCCCCTCTTCCCGCCGTCCGGCGCCACCCTGCGCGCCAACGCCGAACAGCTCGCCGGCTACTTCGGCGCCGACCGTGATGCCGAGACCGCGGCCCCGGGCGCGGGCCGGCACGGCGGAGCCGTCGAATCCGGGCCCGGCGGAGACGACGCCGACTACCTGGAGATCGAACAGTTCGCGCGCATCAGGCGGATCGCCCGCAAGCCCGCGCCCGTCCTCTTCGCCCTCCTCCTGCTCGTCTCCGTCATCGCCTGCCGCTCCCTGCTCGGCGGCGGCTCCCTCATGGGCGGCGCCCTGCTCCCCGCCCCCGGCGGCGGACTCGACCTCTGGCGCACCTACGCCGACGACTGGCAGCCCGTCGGCACCGGCACCACCACCGGAGCACCCCCCTACCTCGCCGTCCTCGGAGCCTTCTCCACCCTGCTCTTCGGCTCCACCAACGCCGCGCTGACCCTCCTCCTCGTCTGCTCCGTCCCGCTCGCCGGACTCAGCGCCTACTTCGCCTCCCGGCCGCTCGTCGCCTCCCGGCTGCTGCGCGCCTGGGCCGCCGTCGCCTATGCCTTCCTGCCCGCCGTCACCGGAGCCCTCGCCGGCGGCCGCCTCGGCACCGCCGTCCTCGCGATCCTGCTCCCGCTCATCGCCCGCTCCGCCGTCGCCGCCTTCGGCTTCGGCGGCGCACGCGGCGCGGAAGGCACCGACGGCGCCACCGGAACCTGGCGCTCGGCCTGGACCTACACCCTCCTGCTGACCCTGGCCACCGCCTTCACCCCCGTCGTCTGGCCGCTCGCCGCCGTCCTCGGAGCCGCCGCGCTCGTCCTGCGCCGCGCGCACTGGAAGACGTACGGACCGCGCCTCCTCGCGACGCTCGCCGTCCCGCTCCTCGTCCTCGCCCCCTGGTCGCTGAGCCTGCTCACCCACCCCTCCCGCTTCCTGAACGAGGCCGGACTGCCCTACGGCGCCGGCTCGGCCGGAGCCCTGGACCTGCTCGGCATCAGCCCCGGCGGACCCCGCACCGCCGGCGGCCTGATCCTCATCGGCATCGTCCTGGCCGCCCTGGCCGCCCTGCTGCGCACCGAGCGGCAGTTCGCCGTCCGCACCGCCTGGGCCGCCGCGCTCGCCGCGCTCGTCCTGGCCGTCCTCGTCAACCGCACCGCCTGGGCCGGCCCCGCCACCCTCGTCTACGGACTCGCCCTGCTGGCCGCCGCCGCCATCGGCGCCGAGGGGGCCAGGGAACGCGTGGCCGCCCGCAGCTTCGGCTGGCGCCAGCCGCTCGCCGTCCTCATCGCCCTCGCCGCCGCCGTCGGACCCCTGATCGGCGCGGCCGGCTGGATGCTCAGCGGAGCCGCCGGCCCGCTGGAGCGCCGCGACCCCGTACAGGTCCCCGCGTTCGTCGCCGAGGAGAGCGGCACCCGGGACCAGGCCCGCACCCTCGTCATCGGCGCGACCTCCCCGGCCGCGCTCTCCTACAGCCTCGTACGCGGCTCCGGCGGCCGCCTGGGCGACGCCGAGCTCGCCGCCCAGGCAGGCAGCGACACCCGCCTCGACAAGGTCGTCTCCAGCCTCGTCGCCGGATCCGGCGCCGACCAGACCGACCAGCTCGGCGGCTTCGCCATCCGCTACATCCTGGTCCGCGACGGAGCCCCGCAGCAGATCGGCCGCGTCCTCGACGCCACCCCCGGCCTCAGCCGCCTCAGCAAGCTCGAAGGCAGCGCCCTGTGGCGCGTGGACCGCCAGGTCGCCCGCGCCGTCATCCTCCCCGTCAAGCCCGGCGAGGCCCCCATCCCCGTCGCGTCCGGCCCCGTCGAGGTCCACAGCAAGATCCCGGACGGCGAGGCCGGCCGCACGCTGCGCATCGCCGACAAGGCCGCGCCCGGCTGGCAGGCCACCCTCGACGGCAAGCCCCTCAAGGCCAAGACGCTGGACGGCTGGGCCCAGGGCTTCGAGCTCCCCGCCGCCGGCGGCCGTCTCGACCTCGTCCACGACGACGCCCTCACCCGGACCGCCTGGCACTGGGCGCAGGGCCTGCTCGCCCTGGTCCTGCTCGTGATGGCCCTGCCGGGCCGCCGCACCAGCCTCGACGACGACCTCCCCGAGGAGGAGGCCGCGCCCGCCGAGGAAGCCGGCGAGGGCCGCCGCGCCCGCCGCCTGCGCGAGCAGTCCGAGGCGGAGGCCGAGGCCCCCGCCGAGGCGGCCGTCGCCGCCGACCCGTACGCGCAGATCCCGGAGCAGCAGGCCTACGGGGACGACGCGTACGCCTACCAGCAGGCCTACGGGGACCACGACGGCTACACCTACGGGCACCAAGAGGCTCAGCAGCAACAGCAGCAACAGCAGCAACAGCCCCCGCAGCAGCCGCAGTACGAGCCGTACCCGTACCCCTACGACCCGCAGCAGGCGCAGCAGCAGTACGGGGAACAGCCGTACCAGCAGGAGCACCCGCACCAGCAGGACCACGAGCAGTACCCGTACCCGTACGAGCCGTACGACACCTACGGACAGCACGACGGACAGCACGGCGGGCAGCACGCCCCGCGTCCGGACGGGAGCACCCAGCAGTGAAGCAGCGCGTACCCCTGACGCTCGCCGCGGTCACCGCGGCCCTGGCCGCCGTCACCGGCCTGGCCGCCCTCACCGCACCCGCCGCCGACGGCGCCCCCGCGGCCGCCCCCGGCAAGACCGCGGCCCGGATGCCCGTCGAGCGGTCCCTGCTGGTGTGCCCCGCGCCCAGCACCTCCGACATCGCCGACACCGTCTACACCGCCATCACCCCCGGAGCGGCCGCAGCCGGTGGCACGGGCACGGCCCGGCTGCTCGGCGCGACGAAGGACGCCAAGCCGGTCCTGGAGCTCAAGGAGCCCGGCAAGCCCGTGGGCGCCAAGGCCTCCGGCGCCGAGGCCCCCGCGCTCACCGGCACCGCCGACGGATTCCTCGCCCCCGGCTGGAGCGCGCAGCAGACCACGGTGGTCTCGGTCGGCCGCACGCGCGGCCTGCTCGGCGTCGGCTGCACCGCGCCCGGCACCGACTTCTGGTTCCCCGGCGTGAGCACCGCGAAGGGGCGCGAGGACTACGTCCACCTCACCAATCCCGACGACGCCGCGGCCGTGGTGGACATCAAGCTGTTCGGCCCCGACGGGGCGGTCAAGACCGAAGCGGGCACGAGCGAGAACATCCGCATCGACCCGAAGTCCAGCAAGGCGATCTCCCTGGCCTCCCTCGCCCCCGGCGCGCAGCTCGCGGACGTCACCGCCCACGTGACGACCCGGGCCGGCCGGGTCGGTGCCACCGCCCAGGCGGGCGAGGAGGGCGTGGGCTCCGACTGGCTGCCCGCCTCCGTCGACCCGGCGGGGACGCTGGTCCTGCCGGGCATCCCCGCGGACGCCGCCTCGGTGCGGCTGGTCGCCTTCGTGCCGGGTGAGGAGGACGCGGACCTCAAGATCCGCCTGGCCGCGGCGAACGGCTCCATCACGCCGGCGGGCAACGAACAGCTCCACGTCAAGGCCGGGATGACCGCGAGCGTCGACCTCAAGGACGTGACCCGCGGAGAAGCGGGCTCCCTCGTCCTGTCCCCGGCCGACGGCAAGGAACCCGTCCCGGTGGTCGCGGCGGTACGGGTCGTCCGCGGCAGCGGCGCCAAGCAGGACATCGGCTTCGTCCAGGCGGCCGGGCCGGTGGGCGCACGGGCGACCGTCGCCGACAACCGCCCCGAGGAGAACGCGACCGTACTGGCCCTGACGGCGGTGTCGGGAGCCGACGCGACGGTCAAGGTGACGGCCTCACCGGGCACGGAGGGCGGTGAGCCGGCCTCCCAGGAGGTCACCGTCAAGGCGGGCACGACCCAGACCCTGACGCTCGCCCCGGCGGGCGGCAAGGGCTCCTACGCCCTGACCGTGGAAACCCTCAAGGGCGGCCCGGTCCACGCGTCCCGCACGCTGACCGTCCCGCGCGACGGCACCCCGATGTTCACCGTCCAGACCCTGTCGGACGACCGTTCCACGGTCTCGGTCCCCAGGGCCTCGCAGGACCTCTCGGTCCTCACCGAGGACTGACCCGCCGTCACCGGCATAGGCACCGGCACCGGCTCCGGTGCAGGCCCGGTGCCGGCGGTGCCGGGGGGAGTTCTCCGGGGCACGGCACTAGCCGTCCCCGTACCTCGGATCCACCGTCTCAGGTGACAGCCCGAGCAGCTCCGCCACCTGTTCCACCACGATCTCGTGTACGAGCAGCGCCTTCTCGTCCCGGGTCTTCGTCCGGATCTCCACCGGCCGGCGGAACACCACGATCCGGGCCGGCCGTCCGCCGCCCGCCTCGACCAGCGCCCCCAGCGGAACCGCTTCGTCGTTCCACCCCGCGTCCGCGCCGCCCGGCGGTCCCGGGACGTCGCCGACCAGGAACTCCACGTCCGCCAACTGCGGCCAGCGCCGCTCCAGGCGCTCCACGGAGTCCCGTACGAGATCGCCGAACAGCTCCGACCGGCTGGCCGACAGCGGCACTTGCGGAGGGGCCACCGGCCCGCGCATGCCCCGCCCGTGGCGGTCGCGCCGCCGTACCCGCGGCTCGCCGTCGGCGGAGGCCTCCGGAAGGGGCAGGGGCGGGGGGAGGGGAGGCAGGGAGCTGTCCGTCACCCCCGCAGGGTAGCCCTCACAGCCCCACCGGGGCGGGGGTGATCAGCCGACACGGGGGAGTGGCCGGGGGGTGAGTCGTCGCGGCCCGGTCAAGAGTGCGGTACGGTCCAACGTCGTGAGCCTTGTACGTCGCTGTTCTCGCACCGCGTGCGGCCGCCCTGCCGTCGCGACGCTGACGTACGTCTACGCCGATTCGACCGCAGTCCTCGGCCCGCTCGCCACCTATGCCGAACCCCACTGCTACGACCTGTGCGCCGAGCACGCGGAGCGGATGACCGCCCCGCGCGGCTGGGACGTCGTGCGCCTCACCGACGGCTCCCCGCCCTCCCGGCCCACCGGCGACGATCTCGAAGCCCTGGCCAACGCCGTACGGGAAGCCGCCCGCCCGCCAGAGCGTGCCGCCGAGGCCCGGGGCCAGGGCGCGGGTCACAGTGGTTCCAGCACGGGCGAGACCCGCCGCGGACACCTCAGGGTCCTGCGATCGCCGGATTCCTGACGCTCTGATCGTATGAAGAGCGGCTCACTGTCCACGGTAGGTTTGCCCCACCGCAGATCAGCTTCAGGAGGGCAGGCCGTGGCCACCGATCTTTCGAACATCATCAAGGCCTATGACGTACGGGGTGTCGTCCCGGACCAGTGGGACGAGGCCCTGGCCGAACTGTTCGGTGCCGCATTCGTCGAGGTCACCGGAGCGAGCGCGATCGTCGTCGGGTACGACATGCGCCCCTCCTCGCCCGCCCTGTCCGGCGCCTTCGCGCGCGGCGCGGCCGCCCGCGGCGTCGACGTCACCCTGATCGGGCTGTGCTCCACCGACCAGCTGTACTACGCCTCCGGCAAGCTGAACCTGCCCGGAGCGATGTTCACCGCCTCGCACAACCCGGCCCGGTACAACGGCATCAAGCTCTGCCGGGCCGGCGCCGCCCCCGTCGGCCAGGACACCGGCCTCGGCACCATCCGCGAGCTCGCCGAGAAGTGGACCGACGAGGGCGCCCCCGCGATCCCCGCCGGCACCACCCCGGGCACCATCACCGAGCTGGACACCCTCACCGGGTACGCCGACCACCTCAAGGGCCTGGTGGACCTCGACGGCCTGCGCCCCCTCAAGGTCGTCGTCGACGCGGGCAACGGCATGGGCGGCCACACCGTCCCCACCGTCTTCTCCGGCCTCCCGCTGGACCTCGTCCCCCTGTACTTCGAGCTGGACGGGACCTTCCCGAACCACGAGGCCAACCCCCTCGACCCGAAGAACATCGTCGACCTCCAGGCCCGCGTGAAGTCCGAGGGCGCGGACCTCGGCATCGCCTTCGACGGCGACGCCGACCGCTGCTTCATCGTCGACGAGCGCGGCGAGGGCGTGTCTCCGTCCGCCATCACCGCCCTGGTCGCCGCCCGCGAGCTGGCCCGCAACGGCGGCACCGGCACCGTGATCCACAACCTGATCACGTCCTGGTCCGTCCCGGAGGTCGTCCGCGAGAACGGCGGCACCCCGGTCCGCACCCGCGTCGGCCACTCCTTCATCAAGGAGGAGATGGCCAAGTCCGGCGCCATCTTCGGCGGCGAGCACTCCGCGCACTACTACTTCAAGGACTTCTGGAACGCGGACACCGGCATGCTCGCCGCGCTCCACGTCCTCTCGGCCCTCGGCGGCCAGGACGGCCCCCTCTCCGAGCTGGTCTCCTCCTACGACCGCTACGCGGGCTCGGGCGAGATCAACTCCACCGTCGCCGACCAGGCCGGCCGCGTGGCCGCCGTCAAGGAGGCGTACGGCGCGCAGGCCGGCGTCACCCTGGACGAACTGGACGGCCTCACGGTCACCAGCGCCGACTGGTGGTTCAACGTCCGCGCCTCCAACACCGAGCCGCTCCTGCGCCTGAACGTCGAGGCCCGCGACTCCTCCACCCTCGCCAAGGTCCGCGACGAGGTCCTCGCCCTCATCCGGGCCTGAGCCCGGACGCCGGCCGGAGCGGGCCGCCACGCCCGCGGACCGCTCCCGTCCGGCGCCGCTGCCGCCGAGTCCCCTTCCGACCGCATCCCAGGTGACTCGGCGGTACGCTGACCAGGCCCCATCCGCAATCCCCGAAGGGAACTCGCCGCCATGCCGCTCGAAGCCGGCCTTCTGGAGATCCTCGCCTGCCCCGCCTGCCACTCGCCCCTCGAGGACAAGTCGGCCGACGCGGAGGCCCCCGAGCTGATCTGCACCGGAGGCCAGGACTGCGGTCTCGCCTACCCGGTCCGCGACGGCATCCCGGTGCTCCTCGTGGACGAGGCGCGCCGCCCCGCCTGAGCTGACACCTCCACCCCGCGCACACGCTGAGACTGGTTCCGTCACCCCACAGGTTCCGTCACCACGGGACACGCAACGGACATAGCCGGAGGCCGCCATGCTCGACGAGTCACTCCTCGACGCACCGGACGATCTCGCCCGGGCCGACCGCCGCGGCCTGCTCCGCGGCGCCGCCGAGGCCGGGGCCCGGGTGCGCACCGCGACCCGGCACGCCACCGAGGCGGGCCTCGCCGACCTGCGGCCCGACGGCCGCCCCCGCGCGGTCCTCATCGCCGGACCCGGCACCGCCGCCACCGGGGTGGCCGACCTGCTCGGAGCGCTCGCCGGAGCCTCCGCGCCCGTCATCCGGCTCCACCCCACCGGCGTCGCACACGCCGCCGGGGCGCTGCGCTGGACCCTGCCCGGCTGGGCCGGCCCCGTGGACCTGCTGCTCATCGCCACCACCGACGGCACCGAGCCGGGCCTCGCCCTCCTCGCCGAGCAGGCCTACCGGCGCGGCTCCACCGTCGTCGCCGTCGCGCCCGAGCGGTCGCCGCTGAGCGAGGCGGTGGAGGGCGCGCACGGGCTCCTCGTACCGATGGCGAAAGCCCCGTACCAGGAGTACGACGAGTCCGCCGCGGCCGGCCCCGGCGCCCTGTGGGCCCTGCTGACCCCGCTGCTGGTCCTCCTCGACCGGGTCGGCCTGATCACGGCGGCCCCGCACACCCTGCAGCTCGTCGCCGACCGGCTCGACCGCACCGCCGAACGCTGCGGCCCCGCCATCGCGACCTACTCCAACCCGGCCAAGACCCTCGCCGCCGAGCTCGCCGACTCCCTCCCGCTCATCTGGAGCGAGGGCGCCGGAGCCGGTCCCGCCGGCCGCCGCTTCGCCGCGACCCTCGCCGAGCTGGCCGGGCGCCCCGCACTCGCCGCCGTCCTTCCCGAGGCCCTGCCGGCCCACGGAGTCCTGCTCGCCGGATCCTTCGCCGCCGGAGCCGACCCCGACGACTTCTTCCGCGACCGGGTGGAAGAACCGCAGGCCCTGCGCGCACGCATCGTCCTGCTGCGCGACCGGCCCGCGGGCGGACTGACGGCCGCCCCCGCCGCCCGGGAGCTCGCCCTCAGCCACGAGACGGCCATCAGTGAGCTGGCCCCCGAGGAGGGCACCGAGCTGGAACAGCTCGCCGAACTCCTCGCCGTCACGGATTTCGCCACCGCCTACCTGGCGCTGGCCTCTGGGGGACGAAGCTGAGGCGCACGACCGTGCCCTCTCACTCAGGAAGACGACCGATGGACCGCCTCACCAACACGATCCGACCGTACGCATGGGGATCGGCCACCGCGATCCCCGCGCTCATCGGCGTCGCGCCCACCGGGGAACCGCAGGCCGAGATGTGGATGGGCGCCCACCGGGGTG
Source organism: Streptomyces sp. NPDC054961 (assembly GCF_053609145.1). NCBI lineage: Bacteria > Bacillati > Actinomycetota > Actinomycetes > Kitasatosporales > Streptomycetaceae > Streptomyces > Streptomyces sp. NPDC054961. The sequence continues at coordinate 23,183 of NZ_JBSGWY010000069.1, forward strand.
CCCCCTCCCGCCTCGACCGCGGAGCCGGCGAGACCACCCTCTCGGAGGTCATCGCCGCCGACCCCGAAGGCGAGCTGGGGCTCGCCGCCGTCAGCAAGTTCGGCCCCCGGCTGCCCTTCCTCCTCAAGATCCTCGCCGCCGGAGCCCCGCTCTCCCTCCAGGTCCATCCCGACCTGGCCCAGGCCGAGGACGGGTTCGAGGACGAGGAGCGCCGCGGCGTCCCGATCGACGCGCCGCACCGCAACTACAAGGACGCCAACCACAAGCCCGAACTGGTCTGCGCCCTCACCCCCTTCGACGGCCTGTGCGGATTCCGCCCGCCGCTGGCGGCCGCCGAACTGCTGGAGGGCCTCGGCGTCGACTCCCTCAAGCCCTACGCCGACCTCCTGCGGGCCCACCCCGAGGAGGCGGCCCTGCGCGAGGTGCTCACCGCCGTCCTGACCGCGGACCGCGCCGAGACGGCCCGTACGGTCTCCGAGGCCGCGGCCGCCGCCGAGCGGCTCGGCGGCCCGTACGCCCCGTACGCGGGACTCGTCCACCACCATCCGGGCGACCCGGGCGTCATCGCCGCCATGCTCCTCAACCACGTGCGGCTCCAGCCCGGCGAAGCCATGTTCCTCGGCGCCGGCATCCCGCACGCCTACCTCGACGGCCTCGGCGTCGAGCTCATGGCCAACTCCGACAACGTCCTGCGCTGCGGGCTCACCCCCAAGCACGTGGACGTGCCGGAGCTGCTGAAGGTGGTCGCGTTCGAACCGGGCGACCCCGCCGTCCTGCGCCCCGAGGGCGACGGCGAAGAGGTCTACGAGACCCCCATCGACGAATTCCGGCTCTCCCGCTTCGTCCTGGCCACCGGCGGCGCCCCGCGGATGCTCTCCGACGCCACCCCGCAGATCCTGCTCTGCACGGCCGGGTCCCCGAAGGCCTCCTCCGCGAAGTCCGGCGAACTGCCCTTGTCCCCGGGGGAGTCCGTGTTCGTCCCGGCGGGCGAAAAGGCCGAACTGTCCGGAACCGGTACCGTCTTCCGCGCCACGGTAGTGGTCTGACGTACCGTCCCTACCGGCGGCTGTGAGAATCTGCGGCCGTAGCGCGGCGCCCCGGACCGGGGCGGCGCACCGAGGAAGGGACACATCGCAACCATGAGCGCGTCGGGCGGTACCAGGGCGATCGTGGCGGCACTCGCCGCCAATCTCGCCATCGCTGTAGCCAAGTTCGTGGCCTTCGTCTTCAGCGGCTCCTCGTCGATGCTCGCGGAAAGCGTCCACTCGCTGGCGGACTCCGGCAACCAGGGCCTGCTGCTCCTCGGCGGCAAGAAGGCCAAGCGCGAGGCGACGCCCGAGCACCCCTTCGGCTACGGGCGCGAGCGGTACATCTACGCCTTCCTCGTCTCCATCGTGCTGTTCACCGTCGGTGGCATGTTCGCCATCTACGAGGGCTACGAGAAGATCAAGCACCCGCACGCGATCGAGAACTGGTACTGGCCGATCGGCGTGCTCGTCTTCGCGATCATCGCGGAGTCCTTCTCCTTCCACACCGCGATCAAAGAGTCGAACGAGATCCGCGGCAGCCTCTCGTGGGGCCAGTTCATCAAGCGCGCCAAGGCCCCCGAGCTGCCCGTCGTCCTCCTGGAGGACTTCGGCGCCCTGATCGGCCTGGTCCTCGCCTTGGCCGGCGTCGGCATCGCCCTCGCGACGGGTGACGGCGTCTGGGACGGCATCGGCACCCTCTGCATCGGCATCCTGCTGATCGCCATCGCGATCGTGCTCGCCGCGGAGACCAAGTCCCTGCTGCTCGGCGAGGCGGCCGGCGTCGAGGACGTCGAGAAGATCAAGGCCGCCGTCGTCGACGGCGACGTGGTCACCGGCGTCATCCACATGCGCACCCTGCACCTCGGCCCCGAGGAGCTCCTGGTCGCGGCGAAGATCGCCGTCCGGAGCGACGACACGGCGAGCGAGGTGGCCCGTGCCATCAACGCCGCCGAGGCCCGCATCCGTGCGGCGGTCCCGATCGCCCGGGTGATCTACCTGGAGCCGGACATCTACAACGCCGAGGCCGCCGCGAGGGGCGCCAACCCGGCCGCGTCACCGGGCGGCGACGGCCACTGAACCCGCCGGACGCGACGGGGCCCCCTGCGCTCTCGCAGGG
>NZ_JBSGWY010000070.1:0-15390 GCF_053609145.1 Streptomyces sp. NPDC054961
GCACAACCTCGCCCTCGCCGGATAGACGGACAAGCCACACAGCGAACAGCCACGCCCAGGCCCACCCAAAGATCATTTACGGGACAGCCCTTAGTAATAGTCCCCGCGAGCGATGCCAAGCTCCCCCATTCCACCTCACGGAGCACATCGACCGCGACCCTGGCCCGTAACGCTGACGGGGCGTTTCCAGTACCCGCTGACAGCTCAGGGACCGCCGAGACCCGGACGCTTTCCCAACCCGCCTACATACGTTCCTCGTTCTCTCACCTATGCAGTCACCGATGTACCGCCGGTTGTCCGCACAGCTGGCGCAGGTCAGGTGCATGGGACGGTGCGGTGGGGATACCGACACAACTCCCAGGTCGTTGCCTGGCACTGCCGCGGGGAGGCCGCTGAGTTGTGGCGAGCAGGTCGGCGTCCGCGGCTGCGGGCCCTTGGATGTGAGGAGTTGCCGTGGTGGCGCGGGACGTTGATGTGCTGGTGGTGGGTACGGGGGTGGTGGGCCGGTCACTGGCGTTCGCGCTGGCCGCCGCCGAGCCGTCGGTGCGGGTCGTGCTGGCAGGCGACACTTCCACTCCCGGTCCCGGTGGGGCCGGGGGAGAGGGCGCGTCCGGTGCGGCGGGGGCAATGCTCGGCGTGCTGGGCGAGGTCACCGACCTTGGGATGCGGACCCGTTACGGACGACTGCGTATCGAGCTGGCTGTCGCGGCCGCGCGGCGGTGGCCGGCCTGGCGCGACCAGGTCCGCGCCCGCGCCGGCGCCAGCGCGCCGGAGCAGGACGGTTACGGCACCGGCACGTTCATGATCCTGAACGCGGTCTCCTCCCGCCTCGACGATGCCTCCTTCACCGCCGTCGCCCGGGCGGCGGCCGAACACAACCTCTCCTGCCACGACACCGCTGCGGCGGACATCCCCGGATACCGGCCGCTCGACAACGACCGTGCGCTGCGCGCCTGGTACATGCCCGACGAGCAGTTCCTCGACGCCCGGGCCTGGCTCGCGACCCTGGATGCCGCCCTGGCCGCCCAGCCCCAGGTGACCCGCACCCCGGCCGGACAGCTCACCGCGGCCCCGGGCAGTGGCTACCGCCTCACCACCCCGCAAGGCGTCCTCCGCGTTCCACGCGCGATGGTCGCGGCCGGATCCTGGACCATCCCGATCCTTCAAGCCATCGATCCGGACCTGCCCGTCGTTCCCGTCCTCACCGCGGCCGGTACCGCGGTGACGGTCACCGCTCCCGAAGCGTGGTCGGCGGTGGTCCGTACCCCCAACCGAGCCTACGCGTGCGGCCTGCACGCCGTCCCCCAGGCCGATGGCACCCTCTACCTCGGCGCCAGCGCCCACCCCGCCCTGGCCCGCACCGGCCAACCGACCGCGGGGGCGCTGCGTTTCCTCCTCGACGCCGCGCTCTCCCAACTCGACCACCATCGCGACGGCCTGCACGCCTCCCCGCTGATCGCCACCCTGCTCGCTGCCGCCCTCCTCGCACCCACGGACCCGCCGACTCCGCTACCGGACCCGTTGGCCGCGTTCACGCCCTGCCGCGCGCTGATCGCCGACCTCACGGCCAAGGAAGCGGCCGCGGAAGCCGCTGTCCATCACGCGGCTCTTGCCGCGGAGGCCCGGATGCGGCCACCCCTGACGGGCGCCTGGCCCCAAGCCCTCACCGACGCCTACGCCGCCCGGATGGAAAACGCGTACGCGGCCATGCCCGAGGGCTACATCCCGCCCCCCGACGTCGCCCCGCTCGCCTACGAGGAAACCGGACCGGCCCTCGCCGAACTCTCCGCCGACGACATCGCCCGCCACGACTGAGCCGGCGTGTGACACCCCCTCACCCGGGGCGCCAGACCACACCGCTCCCGCTGCCGCCCCCGCTGCCGCTCCCGCTCCACCACCCCGGCCGCCGTCCCCGGCAAGGCGGGCGCCGCCCAGGCCGAGCCTGCGGTGCCCGCGCACCGCCAGCAGTCCGCGCCCACACGGAAACAGGGATGCAGCCGGTAGCCGTTCCCGGATCTGATGACGGCCCGCTCGTCAGCTATCGGGCAGGCTCGAGAGGTGGTGCGGGCTCCGGCTCCGAAGTACTGGCCGGCCCGTTGCTTACCTTACGGGTCGACCCGTAAGGTAAATGCCCATGAGCTCCTCTCCGTCCTCCAGGGGACGTCCCAGGGACCCCCGATCGCACGAGGCGATCATCCGCGCGACGGTAGAACTGGTGGTCGAGGTCGGCTACGCCGAGACATCGATTGGGGCGGTAGCCGCGCGGGCCGGTGTCGGCAAAGACACGATCTACCGGCGGTGGCCGGGCAAGCCAGAGTTGGTCTTCGAGGCGGTGTTCACGACCACCGATGATGTTCCGCCCCCGGACACCGGGACGCTGGCCGAGGATCTGACCGTGCTGGTACAGGGCCTGGTCGACGAGTTCTGCGCGCCGGCGGCCGCGTCGGCACTCCCGGGGCTGTTGGCCGACTTCGCCGCGGATCCGGAACTGAAGGCGCGCATCCGCGGCGACTTCCTGGCCCCGTCGAAGGAACGGCTGCTGGTTGTCTTCGAACGTGCCGTGCTGCGTGGAGAGATCGCGGGCGACACGCCCGTGGACTTGGTCCTGGACACGCTGGCAGGAGCCGTGTTCTTCCACATAGGCCTGGTCGGGGAGCACCCTGACCAGGAGCTGGCCGCACGGCTGGCCGCTGTCGTGGCCAAGGGAATCGAGGTCCGATGAACGGCTGGCTTCTCGCGGCAGGGATCACCGCTCTCGGCGTGGCCGGGATACACATCGTCGGCGGGCACCGCGATGTGGTGCGCCCGCTGCTGTCCTGCGGGCTCGCGGACGAACCCAAGCGTGTCCTGCACGCCGTGTGGCACATGGTGAGCGTTGACCTGGCGCTCTCCGGACTCGTTTTGCTCTGCCTCTCCCTGACGGACGGTACGCCGGGTACCGGATTGGTGGCGTGGTTCGTAGCCGCGCACTTCACCGCGTACGCGGCGGCCTTCTTGGTCGTCACGCTCTCCGTCGGCTGGCCCAGACCCCTACTCCGCCTACCGCAATGGATTCTGCTTCTGCCGGTCGCAGCGTTGGCAGCGGCGGGCGCCGCGTAGCCACACGCCTGGAGAGCTCACCGGCCGCCGCGTCCAGCCGTTCGGGCATGCCATCGAGTGGGTGGGTGCCTGGCCCTGGCCGCTGCTGTCCGCCCGCATGCAGCAGCTCGGCGAGAGGGGCGGCCGCACGCGCACTTCGGGTACCTGGCCCGCGTCACCAAGGGCGAGTCCTGGCGTCAGGGTGCGCCGGGGGAGTTGGCGCGCCGCATGGTCCTGGCCACCCAACAGGCCCTGACCACCGCCCTGGAGTCGCCGCTGTCGGCGGTGCCGCGGGTTTCGGCGGCCGCCGCCCGCTCCCGGTCCACCACCCCGGCCGCCGTCCCCGGCAAGGCGGGCGCCGTCCTGGTCGAGCCCGCGGTGCCCGCGCACCGCCAGCAGTCCGCGCCCACACGGAAGCAGGGACGCAGCCGGTAGCCGTTCCCAGATCCGGGCGGCTGCCGAGGGCGACCGACTAACCCGCCGACGAACCGACCGGAGGAGCCGCTGTCGGAGTTCGAGTGCATCCGGCTCTACGGCGTCGCTGAGCTGCCGGGCTGGGAGTACCCCCGCCGGCGGGCCAGGAGCACCCGCGTACCTGAACCGCCGCCGTGCCCGGCCGCCCCGGGGCGATGTCGGAGGGATGGTCGGGGCCGAGCCGGTCGCGCCGCTGCATCTGGTTCGCGATCCGCACCACTTTGACGACAGCCCCTAGCCAGCCGACCTTCCCGCCGGGAACGGGCAGGGCTCCTGCCTTCGGGTAGGGGCCTTGCGGTCGCGTCCTGCGGTTGCCCCGAATTCGACTGACCCCGCCACCACCCTTCTATGTAATGTCACATGGCGTGATGATCTTACGTAGTACGGCTTTCGCCGCTGCCCTGCTGGGCGTGATCGCGGTCCTCCCGCCCGCTGTCGCGCACGCCGAGGCCCCGTCCGGCTGCGGCTCTTCCGCTTCCTCCGCGGCCCCCGAGTCCGCCGCCGCGGACGTCGCTTCCACCGCCGACCCGGAACAGGCCCGGCTCGCGGACCCGCGGACCGCCGCCTTCACGGAGCGGGCCGCCTTCGGTGACTTCGTACGCCGCTTCCCGGCCGCGCTCTGCAGCGCGCGCGACGCCGCCGAGGCCGGCCGGCTCCTGGACGCCTGGGGCGAGGCGCTGTGGCAGGCTTCCGTGAACCGGGCCCAGGGGCGTCGCCCCGGCGGCGACCTGCCCGCCGGGGACGACCGCCCGCTGTACTGGACCCGCTTGCGGATGACCGTCCAACTGGCCGACTGGCGACCGGGGTTCCCGGTGAACCGGGCGGCCCTTCGGACCCGCTTCGAGGACGCCTCCCGGGGCCTCGCCGCCAACGACTTCCGCGGTTCCCCCGGGGTGCGCCGCCTGTTCGTCAGCGGATTCGACCCCTTCGGCCTGGACACCGAAATGCGCCGGGCCAACCCCTCCGGCTCCGCGGTCCTGCGGCTCAACGGACGCCGCGTGACGCTCTCCGACGGAACCCCCGTGGAGATCCGGGCCGTCGTCCTGCCCGTGCGCTACGCCGACTTCGACGCCGGGATCGTGGAGCGCGCGTACGGCCCCCGCATCGCGGCCGGGCCCCGGGCCGCCGACATGATCACCAGCATCAGCCAGGGCTATCCCGGGATCTTCACACTGGAGGCCTGGGCCGGTCGCGCCCGGTCCGCGGATCCCTACCCGGACAACGCCGCAGCCCTGTCGGGAGGCACCTACGACCACCCCGTCACGGCGCCGGGCATGGGCCCGGGAGCCGAGTTCCTGAGCACCACCTTGCCCACCGACGCCATGACCGCCGTCCAGAGCCCCTTCCCGGTCCGGTTGAACACCGCCGTCACCGAGATACCCGCCGGGCAGCAGGGGCCCGTGGACCGCGAGGACGGCCCCACGCCCGGCTCCCGCGCCGTCGCCGGCGGCGGTGGCGGCGGCTACCTCTCCAACGAGGTCGCCTACCGCTCCAACCGGCTCCGTACGGAACTGAACCCCGTGCTCCCCGGCGGCCACCTGCACACCCCCGTCCTGACCGCGCTGCCCGCGGACCCGGCCCGGCTGAGCGACGCAACCTTCGAGCAGAACCAGACGGCCATCGCCGACGAGGTACTGGAGATCCTGCGGAACTCGGCCCGGCCTGCCGCCCACGGCTCCACGCGGACCCTGCCCTAACGGGTGCGGGCGGTCGGGGTGTCGGGGTGGCCCAGCGGACACCATGTGCGAAATGCCGGGTTGGTGGCAGTGGGGAGTTGGCAGTGACGTGCCGTCAGCCGGGGTTGTTTGTGCTGGTCGTGTGACCTGGAGACGGCACACCGGGCAGACCCGCCAGGTCTGCTCAAGGAAGCATTCCTCACATCATGACCGTCAGACTGGTCAGCGCCCTGACCGCGGGGCGGCACCGGGTCGAAGAGGGGATGTCGGAGTAATTCTTCTCGCGGGTGCGATGAGTTCGCGGGGTTGCGACGGTCATACCTGTGACAGCAATGACAGCCGCTCAGGGGAGACCACGATGTCCAGTACCGCCACCGCCACCCGCATGAAGACCGGCAGGGCCGTTGTCCGGACGGTCTGGACGTTGCGGATCCTGCTCGCCCTCTTCTTCGCCCTCGCCAGCGCACTCCCCAAGCTACTGGCGCTCCCCGCGGCCACCGCTGTCTTCGACGCCATCGGCGTGGGCCACTGGTTCATGTACCTGACCGGTCTGCTGGAGCTGGCCGGAGCAGTCGGTCTGCTGCTCAACCGACTGGCCGGGCCGGCCGCGACGGCGCTCATTGTGTTCCTGGCGTGTGCGTTCGTCACCCAGCTCACCGCGATGGACGGCGAGAACGCCGGAACCCCGTTCCTCTTCATGGCCCCGCTGGCCGTCATCGCATGGAACCAGCGCACCGAGACGGCCAGGCTCCTCGGCCTCTCGCGCTGACCCAAGGCTTCGACGGTCCGTCGGCAGAGGGCCCCGTTCGGCGCCGCGAGATGTCGGTAGCGTCGCTGCCAGTCCGGTCGCGGGTTCGAGCTTGCGGGCCTTCGTCCTTGGTCAGCCGCTTCGGCACGACTCCTGGGGACGGGCTTCCTGAAGGTAGATTTCCGGCAGGGGAACACACGATCCATTGGGGGAGTCTGATGCAGTACCTGGGGCCGCTGGAACTGGTCGGGGACCGATGGATCATCGGTGACCCAACGCGGAACGACGGGTCGTGCCTGGTGCTCGCCACCGATGGCATCGAGCACCACGTGCGGGGAGAGGCGGACCCCCGGGACGTCGTCCCCTGGAGCAGCCTCCACAGCGTTGGGCTGAGGACCACCATGAAGTCATGGATGGCCACCCGCACCGGGGGTTTCATCGTCGCCGCAGGCGGCTACATGGACGGTGGCCGAGACGGCTGCTCCCTGTCCGGCATTCGTGATCGGCATGAGCCATGGTCGGTGAACTACACCCACCATGAACGCACTTACACGTCCGTGCACATGGCTCTGGTGATCGACTTGGTCGCGAAGATGTCCGAGGCGAAGGCGCTGCATCGCCTCGGAGACCCGGAGTGGCTCAGCGCAGTGGTCTCCCGGCTGGCGCCAACGCCGCGGTGGACCCCCCTCCCGGTCCGCCGGGTGAGCGAAATCATCGAGCTCCTCGGTACCTGAGTTGTTCTTTGCCTACCAAGATCTTCCGGGCTTGCCGATGGCCTGAGGGTCTCGGGTCGTTTGACGGCCTTGCTGACGTCGTAGCGGGGTGCCCGGTGTTTGTTCCTGGCGCCGGATGGCCGTCCGGGGCCGGCGCCTGGGTTTGGGAACACGGGTCGGGCAGGCGAGGTGAGCGCGGATGTTCCTGAGCCCGCGGCGGAACCGGGCTGGGGTGAGTCGGTCGGTGGTGGGTTTTTCCAGGGGCGGCGGAGGTCCGCGGCGAGTGGCCGGGCGAGCGGGAGCTGGGTGTGAGCGACGATCAGGATCCAGGTCCAGCGGTCGGCCGCCTCGGAGGTGCGGCTCGTGTCCGATCGGGATGGCCTCGGGAACGCTCATCGGCGGAACCATAGGCGCTACCTGGGACAACAGGCGGCGCCAGCTTCTCCGTACGTCCGCGCTGAACAAGATCTCAAACGCGGTCTCACAGGTCGGCTCCCTCATCCGTCCGACCTGACCCGGGTTGCCTGAACCGGAAACCAGGCAGGCCGTCGTGGCGCGGCGAATACGGCGACATCGCCGAAGCCCTCATGAACCGAGCCGAAGCCATCACCGGCCGGGCGGCCACCTGTCCCACCCCAGCGCTGACAGACACGCGGTGAACAGCCTGAGCCTCCCGCCCTTGGCGATGAGGTTCAGGCTGCACGCGGACACCAGGTCGAGGTGCGACCGCGTCCGGGACGGCAGCCGCACGTCAGGGAGGCCCCCGTCCCTCGACGATGTTGGGGAACCGGCCACCCGGTGGGTCGCCACGCTAAGGGCTTGCAGATCATTAACACGTTGTCTTGATCTTGTCGTCCGCGTCGATCTGGGCCTGGACCCGGGCCTGGAGGGTGGCGAGGGCCGTGGGCGGGGTGGTCGCGGGTGGGATGGAGATGCCGTGTTTCTCGAGCATGCGCCGGTTCTTGAGGAGGGTGCGGTGCATGGCGGTGCGGCTGGTGCCGAACAGGACGGCGAGGGGTTCCGCGGCCAGGGCGGCTCGCAGGTGGAGCACGGTGGCCAGTACCTGTTCAGGGAAAGTCAGCCGGGGCGGGCGGCCGCGCTGGGTATCTCCGTCCGGGGCCAGGGTCTTGGTGAGGTCAGTCAGCTGACGACGGGGCATCCCGGTCAGTGCGGGATCGGAGAGCAGGGACTGGTCCCACTCCGGCTCCGGCGTCTGCGGGGTGCGGGCCGCCGGGATTGAGGGGGACGGCTGGGGGTGCAGGGCATAGTTCCAGTCGCCGTGGAAGGCATGCCGGGTCAGCGGCAGGGCGGCCATCTCCGCGTCTGCGATGCGGACTCCGGTTGGGTAGGTGTTGGTATCCAGCTCGGCCGTCACTCTCAGCCCGGTGCGGGTGGTGGTCGCCGCGATGGACTGCACGATCACTTCATGGCTGGTCAGCGGGCGGCCGTTCCAGTTCATGGTGATGTGAGAGAACAGCCGGTGCTCGATCGGGCCTTGACCCCGGATGTTGAACACGTCTATGCGGCTTGGGTCAGGGTAGTTGCTGCCGGTTGGGCATCAGTCTCGTAGGCGATCGGGGACCGCTGGCCGAGGCGGGAGTGCCGGCGGCGGGTGTTGTATCGGGTCAGCCAGCGGAAGGCGTCGAGCCTGGCCTCACGTGCGCTCGGCCAGGCTTTGCGTCCTTTGAGCGTCTCTCTCTTGAAGGCGGCGTCGAAGCTTTCCGCAGCGGCATTGTCCGCGCTGGAGCCGATCGCGCCCATGCTCTGCCGGACCCCTGCTGACCTGCAGAGTTCCGCGAAGGCCCTGCTCGAATATTGAGATCCGTGGTCCGTGTGCATGATCGCTCCGGCCAGGTTCCCGCGGGTCCGCTCGGCCGCGGTCAGGGCGTCGGTGACGAGCTCGGTTCGCATGTGGTCGGCGATGGCCCAGCCGGCCAGTCGGCGTGAGGCGAGGTCGATGACGGTCGCGAGGTAGAGGGGCTTCGCGCCGCTGACCGGTAGGTAGGTGATGTCGCCGAGGTACTTCATGTTGACCTCGGATGCGGTGAAGTCACGGCCGATCAGGTCCGGTGCCTTCGCCGCGGCCTGGTCCGCGACGGTGGTGCGGTGCCGGCGGCGCAGGCGGACTCCCTCGATTCCGATGGTCCGCATGATCTTGGCAACGCGCTTGTGGTTGACTGCCGGGCCGCCCTCGTAGCGGAGTTCCGCGGTAATTCTGGGGGCTCCGTAGGTGCCGTCGGAGTCTTGGTGGACCTTGAGTATCCGGGCCGCGATCGCGGCTTCGACACTCTGGCGGGCCGCTCTCGCGGATGCGGTGCGGCGCCAGTAGTAGAAGCTGGAGCGGGCCAGGCCGAGGATGTCGCAGAGCCGCTTCACGCCGTGTCGGCGCTGGTGATCCTGGACGAACTGGTAGCGGTTCACCAGCGCGTCTCCGTCGCGAAATATCGGGCCGCCTTGCGGAGAATATCGCGTTCTTCCTCCAGCTCACGGATCCTCTTTCGGGCGGCGGCCAGCTCCGCCTGAACGGCGTCGCCGACGGCCTGCGAGGCGGCCAGCGGCGTCGAGTGGGCGCCAGGTCGGCGCCCATCAGCGGCCCGGATCCAGTTCCTCAGCGTCTCGGTGTTCACTCCGAGATCACCGGCGACCGACTTGACCGTCGCTCCCGGCCTCGACCGGTACAACGCGACCGCGTCCGCCTTGAACTCGGCGGGGTAATGCTTCATCCCCACAGGGACTCCGTTCTCCTGGACCATCCAGATCCAAGTGTCTCCGGTGTCCAAGATCCGGGGTCAAGGCCCCCCACCAGCTTGATCCACTTTTGTGTCGTGATGATGACGGAGGAGATCGGCGCCGTGCCCGTGTACAGCACCTACTCCCCACGCCACCGCCTTCCCCGATTCCTGCGCGGCCCCCTTCCGCCGTTCCCGCCTGCAGGCCGCACCGGCTCCGGACTCCCCATCCGCGCCCCCCGCCGCTACACCCCGCCTGCACCCGCCCTCCGCGGTTTCCTCATCGACCAGATCTGAGTGCAGGGAACCTCCGGTGACTCGTACCGGGGGACCGGTGGCGCCGCCTCTCGTGATGCGCGGTCATTGGGGCACCGGTGACTGGTGCCTGGTCCCCTCGGTGACTGGCACCGGCGCCGGTGACTGAAGGGCGGCCCCTACCCGGCAAGGACGAGGGCTTTTGATGGCCGATCAAGTTGTCGGCCCTCCGTCCCGCCTTCCTGGCCGATCGGCCATCGGCCAGGAAGGCACCGATGGCCGGTCGACCACCGGCTTTGCCAGGCCGACGTTGCTGAGCCTCACGAGGCAAGCTGTCTATCGTTCCATCCTTGGCGCGGGGACCGATCGGCCAATGGGATCCTCGCTCAGTCCCTCGTGACATCCTGTGACGGTGCTACTGACGAGCAATCAATGCAGTGTTGAGCTGCAGCCTTTGGGATACCAGTTCTCCGTGACGAGCGGTGACTCCTATGACGACAACTGGCTCAACATCGGTGGCAGGGTGACGACCCCTGAGGGCAGTTGGTCCTTCAGCGACCCGGTCCTGCTGACCGACGAGGGGCGACGGTTGTCCCGTTGGCTGCGGGCTGCCGTTGCGGGAGGGATCGCTGTGGCACAACCGGACACAGAGGGCGGGTGGTCGCCGTCCTTGACCTTCATCGAACCGGTCCTGGCCTTCAGTCTGGCCAGTCGATCCGACGGGTCCGTAGTGGTCCGCGTCCATCTTGCGCTTGAAGCCTCCCCGCCATGGCGGCCGGACATCGAGGGCGACATCGTCCCGTACGAGGTGGAGATCGAGCTCGCCGAGGTTGAGCTGTTGAGTGCAGCCGATGAATGGGACCGTGAGCTGCTGCCTTTCCCCGCCCGTTGACCGGCGCCGGCCGGTGCGTCGGGGCGTGGTTCCCGCCTTGTGTTCAGCGGGGCGGTTGTAAGCCTCGCCGGGGGTGGCGAGAGCCCGTCCGATGTCGTAGCGGGCGGCGGGTTGTCGGTTCTTCGAGCCTGGTGGACGGCCGGGGCCTGGGCGGGTGGGTTTCGGTGCACCGCCTGATGTGCCCGACTTGGCGCGCGCAGGTTCCTGAACCCGCGGCGAACCTGGGCGGGGGTCAGTCTGTCGGTTCCGCTATTGCTGTGACCGGGAAGGTTCGCCGGGTTGGGGACGCTGAGCTCGGCTGTGTTGTCAGAGGGAGGCCTGATGATATTCCCGGCCGGTCACATATCAGGGACGAGGGAAGACATGCCATCGCCATTGGAACGCCTCCAGGCACTGCTCGGTGATCCGGAGGAGGCGTGGGGCTGGCCGCGGCGAGAGGTCTGGGAGTCCTCCGAACAGCACCTCGGTGTCACGCTGCCCGCTGACTACAAGGCCTTCATGGATGTGTACGGGCCCGGAACCCTCGGCGGGTACCTCCACCTCGACCGGCCGACTGGTCTCATGACCCCTGCCGAACTCGAGGACTTCTGGTCGCTGGAGGGCTGGCGCGATGCGCGGAGAGGGTCGGAGGACCTCTACCCCTTCCCCTTCCACCCCGACACTGATGGGCTCATCCGCTGGGGTCACGACGAGCACGGCAGTGAGTACTACTTCCTGGCCGGCGACCCGGATCCGGGCAACTGGGAGATCGTGGTCGGCAGCGAGTGCGCGGAGTGGTACCGCACCAGTGGCAGCTTCACCGACTTCCTGATGCGCTGCTTCGACGGCCTCGACCGGGCGCCGTTCATGGACCGCGCCTGGCCCGGCGGCGACGTCCGCTACGAATCCTTCGACATGTAGTGCTGTTTCCGGGAAGGGTTGCCAGGTCGGGCGGTCCGGCTGCTGTTTGCAGTGATCTGCCGCTCCAACGGACACCTCGTTCGCTGCGGATGCGGGTGCACTCGAGGAAGCCCAGCGACTCAACGCCGAGGGCCAGCCCCCTGACCCCACCCGCCGCCTGACCGCGGCCCGACACCGGCCATCAGCCGGGACACCGGACGCGAACAGCCTCCCCGGCCTATGGCGCCCGGAGTCGCGACGACGGCTCCGGGAGTCCGTCTGGGCGACAGGGTGGGCCTGGTCGAGGCGCCCGGGAACTCCGGATGCAGGGGCTGGTGGACGAGCACCGGCCCGGTGCCCCCAGGAAGATCACCGATGAGCGGGTCGAGGAGGTGGTCGTGGCCACGCTGGAGCGGTCCCCGAAGGACGTGGGTGGGGTGTTGAGGGCTGAGCCGGTGTGGGTGGAGACGTTCACGGGCTTGCGGATGGGCCGGTTCGCGAGGCTGGTGAAGGTCGTGCGGGAGCGGGGCGGGAACGGCTTTGGTGGTGGCCGGCCGTGGTGTTTGCCGCTGCCCGACAGGGTCCTGCTCGTGGCCGTCTACTACCGCACCAACCTCACGATGCGGCAGCTCGCGCCGCTCTTCGGGATCACTCCAGCCACCGTCTGCCGCGTCATTCAGCGCCTGCGACCGCTCCTCGCCTTGGAGCCTGCGCGGCGGCCGACCGCGGACGTCGAACGGTTGTGGATCGTGGGCGGCACCCTCATCCCCGTCCGGGACCAACAGGTCGCAGCTTCCTCCCGCAACTACCGGTTCTCGGCAAACGCGCAGGTCATCATCGACGCCGACACCCGCCTCGTCGTTGCTTCGGGCCGCCCGGCGCCGGGGAACAAGGCCGATGTCCACGTCTGGCGGGGGTCGGATTTGTCGGCTGTGGCGGCCGGGACGACGGTGATCGCGCCCGGCGCCTACCTGGGCACCGGGCTGATCGTCCCGCACTGCAGTCAGAGTGAGCGCTCTGGGACGACTATCCGACCTCCGGATGATCGGATTGAGCGCAAAGTATGACGCATCGGGCATCCCGGTGCAGTCATGCTGGTGTCAGTTGAGGTTGCCCAACCGGCGAACTCTGAGGATCCCCAGCACGAGGAAACAATGATGAATCCGCAGTTTGCACACCAGATGACACTTGCCGCTACGGGCGAGAACGCGGTTGGAATCGCAGCTGTGGTCATCGTCGTGGCCGTCGGTGTCGCCTACGCGGTGCTGTTCATCGGGGCCCTGGTCAGCATCGCCAGGTCTGGCCTCACCGGAGCGATGAAGCTGGCCTGGGCCGCTTTCGCCGTCGTGGCCCCCTTCCTCGGGAGCGTGATCTGGTTCCTCATTGGTCGTCGCGACGCCCAACGCCAGCCGCGTACGGTCTGATCCCGGGTGATGAGTGTCGTCTCCTTGGCGAAGGCCGCGGGCTCTGCACTCGGATCCTGGGCACTCACGTCACTTGGATCTTGAGTCCAGGAGAACGGCGGTAGCCGCTGACCCGGGGGTCTGACCCGCAGACGCTGCGGAACTAAGTGGTTGTTGTCTTTCCGGTTGTGATTGTGGTGTTTCCGCTGGTCGGGCGTGGGCGTGGTGATTCGGTGGGAGGGGTGGCCTGTCGGGTTGTTGTTCTCCGGGAGGTCGCGGATGCCGTCGGTTTCTGGGTTGCTGGAACAGCGGGAGCTCACTGCTCGTCGTCGTGTGGAGGCGTTGCGGGAGGAGGCCGACCGCGTCCAGGCCGAGCTGGTCGTGGCCGAGCAGGACTGGAAAGAGTGGCTCATTGCCCGCTCGAGGGTCGACGAGGTCCTGGCCCTGGACGGTGATGGAGCTGCCGCCCCCAATGCCACCGAGGCCGTGCGGGATACGGATCCGCAGCCCGGGACACCGACGGAGGCGGCGAAGCCGAAGTCGGTGGTGCCGGTGTGGCGAGTGGGGCTGGCCTGGGCGGCGCTGTCGATGGACTACCAGCGCATCCTGCGGGTCTTTCCGACCGGAGCCGTCTCGGCCAGGGGCCTTTGACCTGCCAGGAGATGGCCCAGGTGTTCGGTATCGAGGCGGTGCCGGCGAAGGTGGAAACGCTGCGGTCCAAGGCGAAGCGCCTGGTGGCCCGCGGCTGGATGGCGGAATCGGTGCCGGGGCAGTTCACGGTGATGCCGGGCCTGGGCGGGCCAAGCGACGGGTCATGAGCAGGGTCATCGACCAGTAGATCACCGCCTCGGCGCTGCTGGTGGACCGCTCGAAGTCGCGCACGAGGCGGCGGGATCGCATCAGGTGGGCGAAGAACCGCTCGACGATCCACCGCTTGGGGAGCACGACGAAGCCGCGCATGTCGTCGCTGCGTTTCACGATCGCCAGGACCAGCGCGAGCGTGGCGAGGCAGTGGGCGACGATGCTGCCGGTGTATCCGCCGTCGGCCCAGATCAGTTCCAGCCGGTGGTGCACGTCGGTGACCTGCCCGAGCAGTACCCGGGCGGCAGTACGGCCGCCGGTGTCCGCGGCGGTGACCATCACGCCCAGCAGCAGGCCGAGCGTATCGACCACGGCGTGCCGCTTGCGCCCGTTGATCAGCTTGCCGTCGTCGAATCCGCGGCTGTCCGCGCCGACGACGGCGTCCGCCTTCACCGACTGGGAGTCGATCACACCGGCGCTCGGCTCCGGGTCCCGGCCCGTCTTCTCACGGACCTTGCCGCGCAGCCGGTCGTGGAACTCAACGATCAGACCGTGCTCGCGCCAGCGACGGAAGAAGGCGTAGACCCGGTCCCACGGCGGGAAGTCGGCCGGCATGGCCCGCCATTTCGTTCCGCTGTCGACCAGGTAGTGGACCGCGTCCAACATCGCCCGGTGGCAGTACGCCTCCGGCTGCCCACCGCGTCCCTGCAGCCAGCCCGGCACCGGCAGCAGCGGACGGACCACGGCCCACTGCGCGTCCGTCATGTCGGTGGGGTAGCGCCGCTCACGCGTCCCATTGTCCGCGGCATTCCCGAACCGGTGCGCGAGACAGTCACACGACGGGGTGAGTGGACTGGACCCGGCCTGCACGAAGGCGTAGAACTGCGACAACAGGGCCTCTTGGTAGCTCGGTGGGTGTCTACGCCAACGAGTGAGCCTCTTCCAACCTGACTGCGATGCCCGGTTGTTAGGGGGTCATGGGCTGTACGTAACGACGAAGCTCGTGGTAGACGGGCTCCGGGGTGCCCGGCTTCCGCCGTGGCCCCCAGGCATTCGACCGCGCGTTCCATCTCCTCGCGGGCCAGGGCTTTGGAGCAGAGCCGGTACAGCGAGTTGGCGAGCGCGCGCGTTCGCCCATGCTCAGCGCGTAGAGGTAGGAAAGCGGCCCGAAGTCGCCTTCGGGGCGGTCCCAGTGGTCGGGCGGCCCGGCGAGCTGGGCCAGGAGGTGCGCGAGCCCGGCCGGGACCACCGGCTCCGGGCGACCTCGCCCGCCGCGGTGATCGTCGTACGTGCTCACATCAGTCACCCTTCTGCCAGTGCCTGTGGTTCTTTCCGAGTCCGGCCCGGATATGCCGGGCGAGTTTGCGGCGCAGGAAGCGCAGCGCGTCGTACCGGTCGTGGTACAGGCGTGAAAGGGGTATACCTAGTTCGACCGCGATCCGCTCATCGCTCCAGCCGCGGCTCTGCAGCTCCACCACCCTGCGCCGTCTGCTCTCCTTCATCGCCCGGATCGCGGGGATCACAAGGTCCTCAAGAAGGTCCTGCCCGGCAAGGAAGTCGGCCGCGGCCGTGGAACGGCTCCGCCTCAGCACGCCGAAGGGTGCGGCGAAGAAGCGATGCTCCCGACCTGGACGTCGCTTCGCAGCAGTGCGGGGGGGGGGGGGGGGGGCGCGCGGGGGGGGCGGCGGCCGCGGGCGCCAGCCGACGCGCGGGGGGGGACACGCGGCACAAGCCCCACAGAC
>NZ_JBSGWY010000070.1:15400-23379 GCF_053609145.1 Streptomyces sp. NPDC054961
GGTCGACACTCCCCCCCCCTAGACCTTTTGTGTTGCCTCGTACCCTTTGCCCTTCACTGGTTGTGATCGGGCCTGCTCTGGCGCGCCCCCCCCCCCCCCCGGGGGGGGCCCCCCCCCACTGCTGCGCTCACATTCCGTCGGTGTCCGGACTCCACACGGCCGGCCTGCGTGCCACTGCGCCCAGGAGCGTCAACTTCGCCGGTGGCCGATTCACCCTGAGCGGGGATAGCCACGAAGGTTCAACGGGGGCTTTCGGCCACGACGGGGCGGGCATGAGAGGGGCGGGGGGCTCGGGGGGTGGCTGCGGTTGCCTTCGTCTCATGCATGACGGCGTGGGGAGTGGCTCTGGGGGTTGGGATTCCGCAAACGTGCCTCGCAGGATTGGCCAAACCTCTTCAATGGCCACTTTACGTGTTCGCTCGAATGCGGTGGGCTACTGAGCGTTTCGGCTCCGCTCGCCGCGCAGTGTGCGGCAGGCCGGCGCCAGAAGTGTCGACTCGAGGGGAAGAATCATGACCACACCTCCCGCTGCTCCGCTCCGCGTCGCCCTGGCCAATGGCAGCTTCGAACAGCCTGCCGTGACCGATGTGGAAATCCTGCCGGACGCCTCACAGACGCAGGCGGCCAAGCGGGTCCCGGGCTGGCTCACCACTGCCTCCGACCACAAGATCGAGCTGTGGCATTCGGGCTTCAACGGTGTACCGGCGGCCGAGGGGGCCCAGTTCGCCGAGCTCAACGCCAATGAGGTCTCCACGCTCTACCAGGACCTGCCGACCACCCCTGGTACGAAGCTGTACTGGCGGCTGTACCACCGCGGCCGCCAGGGGGACGACACCATGGCACTGGACATCGGCGCGCCGGGCTCCGCGGTGGAGCAGAGGCGCTTCACCGACGGCAACACCGCCTGGGGTTACTACACCGGCACCTACACCGTCCCGGCAGGCCAGACGCTGACGCGCTTCGCCTTCCGTTCCATCTCGGCTGCCGGAGGCAACCGGGGCGTCGGCAACTTCCTGGACGGCATCTTCTTCGGCACCGCTCCCTACGTGGTGCTCGCCAAGACCGCCGTTCCCGCGGGGCCGCTGGAGGTGGGCGACGTCGTCACGTACCGCATTACCGCGAAGAACGAAGGCGGCGGCGGGGCCGAGAACCTCATCGTGAGCGACGTGATCCCGCAGGGCACGACGTACCTGCCCGGCTCCCTGCGCATCGTCGACGGCCCGAACGCCGGAGCGAAGAGCGACGCGCAAGGAGACGACCAGGCGTACTACGACGCCCAGGCGGACAAGGTCGTCATCCATCTCGGCAACGGTGCTTCCGCCGTGGAAGGGGGCAGCCTGCCCAGCACCGAGACCTTGCCGGCAGGCACCACGGTGGAGTACCGGGTCGTCATCGACCGGGCCGGCGCCGGCAAGCAGATCAGCAACACCGCAACCGCCTCCTACGACAACCGGCTCGGTGACACGCCGGAGCCCCTGACGTCCACCTCCAACGAGCAGGTCACACAGGTCAAGCCGGCCGCCGACCTGACCGTGGCGAAGGCGGCCGACGCCACCACCGTCACCGTCGGCCAGACGGTGACCTACCGCATCACCGTCCACAACACCGGCCCCAACGACGCCACCGGCGTCACCGCCACCGACCAGCTCCCCGACGGCCTCACCTTCCTCTCCGCCGAAGGCCCCGGAAGCTACGCCCCGGCCACCGGGCAGTGGACCGTGGGAGACCTGGCCGACGGCGCCACGGCCACCCTCGTGCTGCGAGCCAAGGCCACCAAAGCCGGCTTGATCGGCAACACCGCCACCGTCACCGGCAACGAAAAGGACCCCGACACCACCAACAACACCGACACCGTCAGCGTCTGCGTCGAACCGGCCCCCTCCTGCTGCGACCCCTGCGCCGGCCAGGCTAACCCCCAGCCAATCGCCACGAGGACCACTGCCCCGGCGTCTCCACCGGGCCGACGTCGGTGAGCACGGTCTTCGCGCGGGTGCCGTTGCGGCTGTTGCCCCTGTTCTTCTCTGCCGGGTCGTGCGGCCCGGACCAGGTCCGCCAGGGGTGAGGGCAGCAGGCTGCCGCCGCTCCGCGCCGGCCCACCGCGGCGCCTGATGGAGGCAGAGAGCTCTTGCGGGGCCACCTGCCCGGAAGGCGTTCCGACAGCCTGCAGGACTGCTTCCGCCAATGGAGCTCGCCAACGGCGGGCCTCCTGCCAGGTCGCAGTTCAAGGAAACGCCGCTGTCAACCCGCTCTGCGGGCACAACGCGAGAACCCGGCCTTCGGCAATGCCGGGCCGCGGCACCCGCAGGCCCGGCGGTGACACCGGTCCGATCCTCCCCGGGTGCTGTAGCAGCCTCAGGGGAGGATCGGACCGGGTCTTGGAGGAGACCAATGTTCACGAGAGTGGGTTCTGGCTCACTTTCCGTGGAGCATGCACTCTGAGTGACGACCGTCGGGCGAGCGGGTCCGGGGAAGATGCCCGGAATTGATCCATACGGGGTGTGGTGTGGCTGACAGTTCGGCCCGTGGAAGAAGTGGTGCTCCGGCTGGAGGAGTTGCTGTTCCCGTCGATATCCGACGTGGTGGTGCTGTCCGTGGCCGTGAACGACGAGGCGGTTCACATCGAGGCCCGAAGCACGGTGGCTGGGGCCATCTGTCCCGGATGCAAAATCTGGTCACGGCGGATTCACAGCTCCTACCTGCGATTTCCCGCTGATGTGCCCAGCGGAGGCAGACGGGTCGCTCTCTGTTTACGGGTCCGCCGGTTCCTCTGCCCGGTCATCTCGTGCGGGCGGCGGACCTTCGCCGAACAGCTGCCGGGTTTGACCCGTCGGTACGGCCGACGGACTGAGCGCCTGCGGTCGACGCTGGCCGCGGTCGGCGTCGCGCTCGCCGGCCGGGCCGGTGCTCGCATGGCGAGAGTCTTCGGCGTGTCTGTCAGCCGGAGTACGGTGCTCAGGCTGGTCGAAGCGTTGCCCGACCCCGAAGTTCCAGCCCCGCGGGTAGTCGGCGTCGATGAGTACGCGACCCGCAAAGGCCGCCACTACGGGACCGTCCTGGTCGACGTCGAAAGCCGTCGTCCAGTTGACCTGCTGCCCGACCGCGAGGCGTCCAGCCTGGCCGCTTGGCTCGCGAAACGGCCCGGGGTGGAGGTGGTCTGCCGCGATCGTGCACCGTTCTTCGCCGAAGGTGCCACGGCCGGGGCACCACAGGCGGTGCAGGTCGCGGACAGGTGGCATCTTTGGCACAACCTGAGCGAGGCTGCAGAGCGGTGCGTCGCAGACCACCGCGGATGCCTGCAGGTCCTGGCGCCAGATCCAGCCCAGCCTGCCCCCGAGCCGGAGAAGTTCGAAGACCCCTCCGGCTCGCCCTGGCCGAGGGGACACCGCTTCGCCGACCGCACCCGCGTCAACCACGCGACCGTCCACGAACTGCTGGCCGCCGGGCTCAGCCGGAGGGCGATCGGCCGCCAACTCCGGATGACCTCCCGCACCGTCAAGCTCTTCGCCGACGCAGCCACCCCGGAGGACCTGTTCCACGGGCAGTGGCAGGGCCGGCCATCCAAACTCGACGCCTTCAAGCCCTACATGGATGACCGCTGGAACCAAGGCTGCACGAACGCCTGGAGCGTGTGGGAGGAGATCGTTCCGCTCGGCTATCAAGGCAGCTACCAGCGGGTTAGCGCCTACTTCCGGGAGAAGCGGCTCTCGCCGGGCCCCGTCACAGCTCGGCCACCATCACCCCGGGTCGTCGCCGGATGGATCCTCCGCCGGCCGGAGACCCTCAACGAGACGGAGCACCTTCGGCTCAAGGCCGTTCTGGTCCACTGCCCTGAACTGGACGCCCTCACCGGCCACGTCCGCTCCTTCGGCCAGATGCTCACCGAGCGCCAGGGCGAACGGCTGCCGCAGTGGCTCGATGCCGTCCGGCAAGATGACCTCCCCGGCCTCCACACCCTCGCCGCAGGCATCGACCGCGACCGCGATGCAGTCATCGCCGGCCTCACCCTGCCCTGGAGCTCAGGCGTCGTCGAAGGCCACGTCAACCGGATCAAGATGCTCAAACGCCAGATGTTCGGCCGGGCCGGCTTCCATCTCCTCCGCAAGCGCGTCCTGCTCTACTCGTGATGCACAGGTCAGACCGCATCATCAAGGAGCCCGAAGCCTTCCGGAAACCCTTCCAGGAACTCCCGCCGCGCGGGGTCGGACTCGGCTTCGGCCATCGTCCCGAGCAGACCGATCAGTTCGCTCCGTTGCTCGCTCGACAGCTTGCTGACCAGGTGGGCGACACCCTCCAGGACCTTGACGGCGTCGTCCGGATCCATCTGCTCGTCTTCACTGCCTTCGATGAACCACAGGACATCGACCAAGACCGCGGCCAGGGCGTGAGTCAGAGACGAGTACACGGGCATGAAGGCGGTCTCCCAGCAGGTCACGGCAGCAGAGTCCGGCCATCCCACCACACACCACTGACATCACACTCAGTCAGCCCTCCACGAAAAGTGAGCCAGAACCAAAACTGGTTCTGGCTCAGCTTGTGTGATCCGTGCACTGTGAGTGACGGCTGAACTCCCTGCGGCGCCTCGGGAAGTTGCCCTAAAACGAGCAGTGGCAGTGTCGGCTGGGCAGACAGTTCGGGGCTGTGAATGAGATCTTGCTCCGGCTGGATGAGTTGTTGTTCCCGTCGATCGCGGACGTCGCGGTGCTGTCGGTCGACGTGAACATCGCGATAGTGCGTGTTGATGTGCGGTGCACCGCCGCAGGCGCCTCGTGCCCGGGTTGCGGAGCGTGGTCCGCTCAGGTTCATGGCTCTTACCTACGGTTTCCCTCTGATGTTCCGAGTGCGGGGCGAAGGGTCGTACTCCAGCTGCGGGTCCGCCGGTTCGCCTGTCGGATCGCAGAGTGCCCGCGCCGTACGTTCGTCGAGCAGATACCCGGTCTGACCCGAAAGCACGGTCAGCGGACGGAGCGGCTGCGCTCGACCCTGGAGGCGATCGGTCTCGCCCTTGCGGGCCGGGCCGGATCCCGGCTGGCTGACATCGTTGGTGCGCCAGTCAGCCGCAGCACCGTGCTGCGGCTGGTCGACGCACTTCCCGATCCGGAAGTGCCCGCTCCGCGGGTGGTCGGCGTCGACGAGTACGCCACCCGCAAGGGCCGGCACTACGGGACCGTCCTCGTGGACGTCGAGACCCGCCGGCCTGTCGACATGCTGCCCGATCGGGAGTCTTCGAGTCTGGCTGCGTGGCTGGCCCTGCGGCCGGGAATCGAGGTGGTCTGCCGGGACCGTGCGCCGTTCTTCGCTGAGGGCGCCACCGTCGGCGCTCCGCAGGCCGTGCAGGTCGCGGACCGGTGGCACCTCTGACACAACCTCAGCGAGGCCGCCGAGCGGAGCATCGCCCAGCACCGCCAGTGCCTGCGCGTCTTGGTCCCTGAGGCGACTGAACCGATCGAGACGGAACCCGCCCCTGCAGAGGAGCCGTCCGGCTCGCCAT
Source organism: Streptomyces sp. NPDC054961 (assembly GCF_053609145.1). Classification (NCBI taxonomy): domain Bacteria; kingdom Bacillati; phylum Actinomycetota; class Actinomycetes; order Kitasatosporales; family Streptomycetaceae; genus Streptomyces; species Streptomyces sp. NPDC054961. The sequence goes on from NZ_JBSGWY010000070.1 coordinate 20,889, forward strand.
GGCCGACCGGCCACCGGTTCGCCGACCGGACCCGGACCACGCATGCCACGGTCCATGCCCTGGTCAAGGCAGGACACAGCCGCCGCGCGATCCAGCGGCAGCTTGGCATGACGAGCCGAACTGTCAAACGCTACGCGGACGCTGCCACGCCGGAAAACCTCTTCACCGGTCAGTGGCAAACCAGGACCTCGGTCCTCGACGAGTACAAGACCTACCTCGACGACCGCTGGAACGAAGGTCACACCAACGCCTGGAAACTCTGGGAAGAAATCGTCCCACTCGGCTACCAGGGCAGCTACCAGCGCGTTCGCGCCTACCTCCGCCAGAAACGCACCTCGCCACGGCCCGTGACCGCCCGGCCGCCCTCACCCCGGGCCGTCGCCGGATGGATCCTCCGCCGCCCGGAAACCCTCTCCGAGACCGAACACCTCCAGCTGAAGAACGTCCGGGCCAACTGCCCCGAGATCGACGCACTCACCAGGCACGTTCGGTCCTTCGCGACCATGCTCACCGAGCGCCAGGGCGAGCGGCTGCCGGCCTGGCTCGATGCGGTCAGACAGGACGAGTTACCCAGCCTCCACACCCTCGCCGCGGGCATCGACCGCGACCGTGATGCCGTCATCGCCGGCCTCACCCTCCCCTGGAACTCGGGCGTCGTCGAAGGGCACGTCAACCGCATCAAGATGCTCAAGCGCCAGATGTTCGGCCGCGCCGGCTTCCGCCTGCTCCGCAAGCGCGTCCTGCTGGCCTGACGAGCGCGCGAGATCATGAAGCCGGATTCAGCGGGGCCTAATCAGGACGCCGCTCGCGCGCCACGCGTGCAGCCACCCCGTGAGCTGCCTCTTACTCCCGCTGGTTCAGCCACAGGGGCCTCGGGCGCTCCGGCGGCACCTGTTGTCGGGACCATCCGACCCTGCCACAACCGGCCAGGCCTCGCCAACCCAAAACCCCCGTCCCACGTCCTCCGCTACCCAGATGAAGTGACTGACTGTCACCGCTCCACAGAACCTGAGCCAGAACCACAACCCGTGAATAAAGCCAGGGGGAACCTCACCCTCCGACACAGCCTGTGAGCTGTGAGCCAAAACACCCCTATGTGCCCTGTTTGCCTGTGTGGTGGCAGCCTGTTTTCCCAGGGGCCGGGATTGCGAGGGTGTTGTGAGCCGGGGCGTGTGGGGCATCTGTCACGCTCACCCAGCGTCACATTCGAGGTGTCACGCTGCCTGTCACGCCCGCCGGGCACCCCGGCGCGACCGAATGGCATATGCCTGAATTGGGACCTTTCAGGGTGGCGCGGCTGGACCGGGAGGGCGGGGCCCGGTGTCCGTCGGAGAAGTCGTCGGGGACGTCGGGCGGCTCGCCCGACGTCCCTTTCGGCCTCCCCCTCCGAGGAAGGGAAGGGCAACGTCACTGTTGGTTTCCTCATCCTCGCCGGCGCCGCCGTCCTCATGGTCGGCGTCAAGCGGCTGCTGTTGCGGGGCTGCGCGTGGACCGGCGCGTCAGCAGGGGCTCACGTACCAGACCCAGCGCCAGTCGGCCGAGGGGTCGTAGCTGAGACCGCCGGGAGACGTATAGCCGAGGGCCTTGTTCTGGTCGTAGAACCTCGCGTACAGGGTCGGGCGCTGGTTGTTGATCCACGAGCCGGTCGTGTTCCACGTGATGCGGAACAGGTGGTTGCAGGTGAACATGTCGAACCGGTCACCCGTGAAGTCCTCGTTCATGTAGGCGCACACGTACGAGTAGTGGCAGCCGGCCACCGTGTCGCCCGGGACCGCCGCTGCGTCGAGGTCTCGAGCCTTCTGCTCGCCGGGCAGTGCAAGCAGCAGCTCGCCGCCGGGCAGGGCGATCTTGTTGGCGCCGATCTGGGTGCCCTTGGTGCTCGCCAGGTAGCCGTCGACCCGCTTCTGCAGGCTCCTGGCCTGAGTGGCGTTCAGGCCGGCGCTCGCGGCCTGCGCCGTGAAGTCCGCGCGCGCCCCGTCGGCGGCTCCGGCGGCGCCCGGTGCGGCCACGAGCACCAGGAGGGCCATGACGAGGGCGGCGAGGAGCTTGCCCAGCCCATCGGACCGTAAGATTCCGTGCTTCATCACTGCGTTGCCTCTCTGCTTCACACTTCGGCACGGTGCCGACCACCACTGTGTGGGGAGGCGTCGGCCGACGTCGTTGGCACGGCGCGCAGATTCGTTGCGCACCGAGCGCAGACAGGCCGCGGATGAGCGGGAGTTGGCCAGTACCCCGCGCTATCCCGACGGCCCGCCGACCGCCAACTATGGGCGTGTACACATCACCGTGGGGCGGGGGCTTCGTGACGGGTGCTCAGCCACGTGCACAGACGGTCAGCGTCCGCGCGCGGGACGGTTTCGAGTCGTGGGCGGGCATGGTCGGCGACCTCGTGATGTCGGTCTCCATCACCAGCCCGTACGTCGAGCGCTTCCGCGGCACGGCGACGGCGCTTGACCTCACCCATACCGAGCTGTCCGGGTTCGCCTTCTCA
>NZ_JBSGWY010000071.1:0-22261 GCF_053609145.1 Streptomyces sp. NPDC054961
CCGGCCTCCCCGCCCGCCGCGTCGGTCTCGGCCTCGGCCTCGGCCCGTCCGGTCTCCCTGTCGCGGTAGGGACGGCCGGCCCGCGGGCCGGCCGTCCCGCCGTGACCGGCTGAGCCCGGAAGGCGGTCTTTTCGGCCCGCCGGGTCGTCCCGGGCGGGGGACCTGGTTGAATCTGCGCCAGATGGTGCCGCTGCGGGCGGCCGGCGGAGACAGGTACGCGGGGAGCGCCCATGTCCGACAGTCAGCAGACCGATCCGGCGGCTCCGGCGCGGGACCTGGCGCAGGCGCAGGCCCAGGCCGCTCCGGCCGACGAGGTCCAGGCCTCAGCCCAGGCCCCGGCCCCCGCCGACGGGGCACCGGACGGCCCCGCGCCCCGGCAGCCGCGCTGGTGGAGCCGGCCCGAGGCCCCGGCCGGGTCGCACGGGGCGCACGAGGGGGCCGTACCGGCTCCGCGGGCGGAGCCGGGCACGGACGTCGGTACGGACGCCGGTACGGACGCGGTGGCGGACACCGGAGCGGACCCGCGGTACGACCCCTGGGCCGCGCGGCCGCTGCACGGCGTGGACCACGGCAAGGCGGGGTCCCGGCGCGTCGGGTTCCGGCAGGGGCTGGTCATCGGCCTCGGTGTCGCCCTCCTCGCCGGCGGCATCGGCGGCTACGTGGGCGTCCTCGCCGAGCGGCAGGCCAACACGCGACTGGAACTCCCGCAGGCCGCCCCGGCCGCCGACCGGGGCCGGGCCCCCGAGAGCGTCGCCGGGATCGCCGCCTCCGCACTGCCGGGCGTGGTCACCCTGCACGTGAACGGCGCGACGAGCAGTTCGACCGGCACCGGCTTCGTCCTCGACGCGCAGGGCCACATCCTCACCAACAACCACGTCGTCCACGGCGCCCGGAACATAACGGTCACCTTCAGCACCGGCGAGAGCGTCGCCGCCGAACTCGTCGGCGGCGACACCGGCTACGACCTGGCCGTCGTCAAGGTCGCCGGGGTACGGGGGCTGCGGCCCCTCGCGCTCGGGAACTCCGAGAACGTCAAGGTCGGCGATCCGGTCGTGGCCATCGGCGCCCCCTTCGACCTCTCCAACACCGTCACCGCGGGCATCATCAGCGCCACCGGCCGGCCCATCACCGCGGGCGGCGACAAGGGGGACGGCAGCGACGTCAGCTACGTCGACGCCCTGCAGACCGACGCGCCGATCAACCCCGGCAACTCCGGCGGGCCGCTCCTCGACGCCAGGGGCCAGGTCATCGGGATCAACAGCGCGATCCGCGGGGGCGACGGCGGCGACAGCTCCGGCTCCCAGCGCGGCAGCATCGGCCTCGGCTTCGCCATCCCCGTGAACCAGGGCAAGCGCGTCGCCGAGGAGCTCATGCGCACCGGCCACGCCACGCACCCCGTGATCGGCGTCACCCTCGACATGGAGTACTCCGGCGACGGCGCCCGGGTGGGGGAGAAGGGCGAGGGCGGGAAGCCGGCCGTCGCCGCCGGCGGGCCGGGAGCCGCCGCCGGGATCAAGCCCGGTGACGTGATCACCAAGGTGGACGGGGTCCGCGTCCACGGCGGCGACGAGCTCGTCATCAAGATCCGGTCCCACCGGCCGGGCGACCCGCTCACCCTGACCGTGCTGCGGGACGGCTCCGAGCGCACGCTGGAAATGGTCCTCGGTTCGGCGAACGGGTCATGACGAAAAGCGGACCGGTGGGCCAAAGCCGGTCCTGATGTAGGGGCCCGCAAGCCCGGCCGGGTACCGTGTGTCGGGTCTGACCCGATGTTGGCCGGAGTAGAGCCGAGGAGCGGCAAGGTGTTCAACGACATAGGCGCACTCGAGCTGGTCACGATCGTCGTGCTGGCCATTCTCATCTTCGGCCCGGAAAAGCTGCCCAAGGTCATCCAGGACGTCACGGGCGTCATCCGGAAGATCCGCGCGTTCTCGGACAGCGCGAAGCAGGACATCCGCTCCGAACTCGGCCCGGAGTTCAAGGACTTCGAGTTCGAGGACCTCAACCCGAAGAACTTCATCCGCAAGCAGCTGTCGGAGAACGAGGACCTCAAGGACATCCGCAGCAGCTTCGACCTCCGCAAGGAGCTCAACGAGGTCACCGACGCCGTCAACGGCAAGGAGGCCGCCCAGGCCCCCGACCCGGTTCCGGCCGTGACCACCGGAGACGGCGCCACGCCCGCGCCGGCCGCCCGCCCGGACATGGTGAAGAAGCCCGCCACCCCGGCGCAGGAGCGGCGCACGCCCTTCGACGCGGACGCCACCTGAGTCACCCGGCACCACGCGCGCGCCTGTCTGCCGGGCGATCCGGGGCCGGATGGCTATCCTCCATGAGTCCGGACCCAGGACGCCCGAGGGGCGGGTCCCCCCAGCCAAGCTGGGGGGAGGGCCGTTCCGGACCCCACGGAACGAGAGGCCGCGCAGATGGAGACGACGAGCAGCAGCAGGGTGGGCACGCAGCCCGCGGACGCGACGACGGAGAGTCCCGCGACGACCGCGCCCCCGCAGACGGCGCCCCAAGAGCATCCACAGCTGCCCCAGGAGGCAGCCGCAGCACCCGTACCGGCGGCCCGCCGGGCGGCTGAGGGCTACCTGCGGGCCGACTTCCCCTGGTACGGGCTGGACGAGGCCTTCACCGGCGCCCGCTGGCTCATGCAGGTCGGCACCGGCGCGGACGGCAGCGTGGAGCACGGATCCACGGGACACGGCGACGAGCCCTCCGCCCGCGGGGAGATCGCCACCGGCGAGAAGGAGCGCTTCGCGGTGGTCGTCACCGTCGCGAGCAACCCGCTGCGCCGCAGCGGCGACGGCACCGGCGTCCTGGAGGCCACCTCGGTGTCCTCGGCGGCCTGGCTGGCCGGCTCCGGGCTGCTGGCCTACAGCTGGCCCGGCCAGATGGACCACACCCTGCGCGACGACTGGCTCGACCAGCAGACCGAGGCCGCGTGGGAGCTGGCGGACGCGCTCGACGGCGAGGACTGGTCGACGCTGTCCCTGCCGGTGGACGGGGAGCCGACGGTGTTCCACTACCGTGAATCGGAGTTCGGGTGGGTCCTCGCCGGCTCGACCGGGAGCGGGGTGCACCTGGGTGCGTACGGGCGCGGGATGAGCGCGTACGGGATCGGGTTCTCGGCGATCGCCGATCTCGGCGCGTACGAGTAGCACGCGGAGCACGCGTCGCACGCGTCGTACGAGTGGGCGGCGTACGGGTACCCGTAACCGGTACCCGTCCCGCTACGGGAAAGGGCCCCGCCGGCCGGCGGTGCCCTTCACTGCGCGGCCCGTCGCAACGACGGCCCGCACCCCGTCAGAACTTGTTGCGCGGCGTGATGCCCAGGGAGAGGCCCGCCAGGCCGCGGGCGCGGCCGCCCAGCTTGCCCGCGATGGCCCGCAGGGCCGCGCCCGCCGGGGAGTCCGGGTCGGACAGGACGACGGGCGTGCCGTCGTCGCCGCCCTCGCGCAGCCGGACGTCGATCGGGATCGAGCCGAGCACCGGCACGCTCGCGCCGACCGTCTTCGTGAGGCCGTCGGCCACCTTCTGGCCACCGCCCGAGCCGAACACGTCGACCATCTCGTCGCAGTGCGGGCAGGGCAGCCCGGACATGTTCTCCACGACGCCGACGATCTTCTGGTGCGTCTGCACGGCGATCGAGCCGGCGCGCTCCGCGACCTCGGCCGCCGCCTGCTGCGGGGTGGTCACGACGAGGATCTCGGCGTTCGGCACCAGCTGCGCCACGGAGATCGCGATGTCGCCCGTGCCCGGGGGCAGGTCCAGCAGGAGCACGTCCAGGTCGCCCCAGAAGACGTCGGCCAGGAACTGCTGGAGCGCGCGGTGCAGCATCGGGCCGCGCCACACCACCGGGGCGTTGCCCGGGGTGAACATGCCGATGGAGATGACCTTCACGCCGTGCGCGGACGGCGGCATGATCATGTTCTCGACCTGGGTCGGGCGGCCTTCCACGCCGAGCATGCGCGGCACGCTGTGGCCGTAGATGTCGGCGTCGACCACGCCGACCTTGAGGCCGTCGGCGGCCATCGCGGCCGCCAGGTTGACGGTGACCGAGGACTTGCCGACGCCGCCCTTGCCGGAGGCGACCGCGTAGACGCGGGTCAGCGAGCCGGGCTTGGCGAAGGGGACCTCGCGCTCGGCGGTGCCGCCGCGCAGGGTCGTGGCGAGGTCCTTGCGCTGCTCGTCGCTCATCACGTCCAGCGTGACGACGACCGAGGTGACGCCGGGGACCCGCTGGACGGCCTCCGTGACGAGCGTGGTGATCGTCTCGCGCATGGGGCAGCCCGACACCGTCAGGAGCACCGTGACGGCCACCGCGCCGCCGTCGCCGATCTCCACCGATTTGACCATGCCGAGCTCGGTGATCGGCCGGTGGATCTCGGGGTCGTTCACCGTCGCCAGCGCGTCCAGGATCGCGTCCTGCTCGGGCACGGCGGCGTCGGTGGCGGAGCTTGTGTCGGTAGCCATGCACCGATGGTACGGCGCAGTGGCGGGCCGCAGGAAAGGCTGCTAGCGGTCGCCTTCGTCACTCTCGGCCGGGAATAGCCGCCGCTCGTCCATCTCCTTGATCAGGTCCTGGAACTCGGACCGGATCCAGTCGCGCGTGGCGACCTCGCCCAGACCCATCCGCAGGGCCGCGATCTCGCGGGTCAGGTACTCGGTGTCGGCCAGCGAGCGCTCGTTCTGCTTGCGGTCCTGTTCGAGGTTGACCCGGTCCCGGTCGTCCTGCCGGTTCTGCGCGAGCAGGATCAGCGGGGCCGCGTAGGAGGCCTGGAGCGACAGCATCAGGGTCAGGAAGATGAAGGGGTACTCGTCCCACCGCAGATCGGCCGGCGCGAAGATGTTCCACAGCACCCAGACGATGATGACGACCGTCATCCAGACGATGAACCGGCCCGTGCCGAGGAACCGCGCCACCCGCTCCGACAGCCGTCCGAAGGCCTCCGGGTCGTATTCGGGCAGCAGCCGCCGGCGCGCCGCGCGCGGCAGGTCCAGCCGCGCGCGCGAGCGCGTCAGCGCGCTCGACCCGGCGAACTGGCCGGCCTTCGCGCGTTCGCCGCGCTCGAACGAGGAACGTTCCGCCCGCTCCGCGGCGGCCTCCGCCAGCCCGAACTCGCGGCCCTGGGCACGCGCCTGTTCGCGGCGCTCACGGATCTGCTCCCGGCGCCGCTCGCGCGCCTGCTCGCCCCGCCCCCGTTCAGTGGCCACGTACGGCCCCTTCCGCGCGCTCGAAGTCCTCGGGACCCTCGGGGCCCTCGGAGTGGAAGTCCGTCTCCCGCCAGTCGTCCGGCAGCAGGTGGTCCAGGACGTCGTCGACGGTCACCGCACCGAGCAGCGAGCCGCTCTCGTCGACGACGGGGACCGCGACCATGTTGTACGCGGCCAGGTAGCTGGTCACCACCGGCAGCGAGGCGTCCGGGCGCAGCGGCGGCAGGCCGGTGTCCACGATCGAGCTGACCAGGGTGAAGGGCGGATCGCGCAGCAGCCGCTGGAAGTGCACCGTGCCCAGGTACTTGCCCGTCGGGGTCTCGTCCGGCGGCCGGCACACGTACACCTGCGCCGCCAGCGCCGGCGACAGGTCCGCCTGCCGTACGCGGGCCAGCGCGTCGGCGACGGTCGCGTCGGGCCGCAGCACGATCGGCTCCGTCGTCATCAGGCCGCCCGCGGTGTTCTCCTCGTACGACATCAGACGCCGCACGTCGGCCGCGTCGTCCGGCTGCATCAGCGTGAGCAGCCGCTCCTTGTCGTCCTCCGGCAGCTCGGACAGCAGGTCGGCGGCGTCGTCCGGGTCCATCGCCTCCAGGACGTCGGCCGCGCGCTCCTCCTTCAGCTTCCCGAGGATCTCCACCTGCTCGTCCTCGGGCAGCTCCTCCATGACGTCCGCGAGCCGGTCGTCGTCGAGGGCGCTCGCCACCTCGGCGCGCCGCTTGGGCGTCAGGTGGTGCAGGACGTTCGCCACGTCCGCCGGGCGCATCTGCTCGAAGGTGGCGACCAGGTTCTCGGCGCCCTGCCCGTGCTCCTCCAGCGAGAAGCCCGTGACCGCCGACCACTCCACGGTCAGGGTCTCGCCGCGGCGGCGCAGTGCGCCCGACTTGCCCTTGCGCAGGAAGATCCGGTCGATCTCCCAGTCCCGGCGGGCCGGCAGCTGCTGGATGGCCACGTCCAGGACGGTGACCTCCTCGCCGCCCGCGACCAGGCGCACCCGCCGGTCCAGCAGCTCGCCGAGGACCAGCCGCTCCGTGGGGCGCTGTTCGAAGCGCCGCATGTTCACGACGCCCGTCGTGATGACCTGGCCGGACTCGACGCCCGTCACCCGGGTCATGGGCAGGAAGATCCGCCGCCGGCTCACGACCTCGACCACCAGCCCGAGCAGCCTGGGCGGCCGCCCGCCCACCCGGAGCATCGCGACGAGGTCGCGCACGCGGCCGACCTGGTCGCCGTTGGGGTCGAAGACGGGCACACCCGACAGATGCGAGACGAAGATCCGTGGGGCGCCTGCCGCCATCCGAGCGCCTCCTACGAGCGTGCGTCATCCGTCGATCACTGGTACTGCCGTCCTTCAGGTTAGCCCGTGCCCGCCGCAACCTCCTGGTGGGGCGGTCCGCGCGGGGCCGGGCGCAGCGCCGGGTACGCTGCCAGCTGCTCGCAGAGGAACGACGAGAGGCACCTGCCCGTGACCGCCTATTTCCCCGCCGTACGGCTGCGCCGGGCCGCCCTCGTCGGTGCCCTGTGCGCGGGCCTGGCCGTCGTCACAGCGGGGTGCGGTGCGGATCCGGACGAGGGGACGAACGGGGTCGGGAAGCTCTCCGCCGAGCAGATCGAGACCAAGGCGAAGGAGGCGGCCACGCAGGCCCGGTCGGTGCACCTGTCCGGCACCCTCGTCAGCGGCGGCAAATCCTTCACCCTCGACATGCGCCTGGGGGCCGACGGCGGCTCCGGCGAGGTGAAGGCGCAGGACGACACCACCTTCCAGCTGCTGAGGGTGGGGGAGCAGCTCTACCTCAAGGCGGGCACCAAGTTCTGGGGCCAGTCCGAGGCGGCCGGCAAGCTCGGCGACAAGTTCGTGAAGGTGCCCGAGGCCGATCCCTCGTACAAGCAGTTCCGCGGGTTCACCGACATGCACGTGCTCCTCGACGGGCTCCTCGGGCTCGACGGGAAGCTCGCCAAGGGCGACTACAGCAAGGTCGGGCACATCCGGGCCGTGCAGGTCACGGCGGAGGAGGGCGCGGGCGGCAAACTCTCGGTCTCCCTGGAGGGCACCCCCTACCCGCTGCTCATGGAACGCGCGGGCGGCGCCGGCCGGGTGGTCCTCGAGGACTGGGGCAAGCCGGTCGAACTGGCCCCGCCCGCACAGGACCAGACGGTGGATTACGGATCCCAGCTGCCGACGACCAAGGGACAGGGGACGGGTGCCACCCCGCCCGCGCCCAAGGGCTCCGGCCAGGGCACCGCCCCGAAGGGCTGACCCCGCTCCGGCACGGCCCGGCCCCGTCGGCGGCCGCCACCGGCGGCTACCGGCCGCGGGCCGCCTTCTTGCGCTTCAGCAGCAGCTTAGGCAGCGCGGCCGGCGCGGCCAGGCGGGTCGTCGCCGGGGAGTCCAGCGGAGCCGCGGCCAGGGACCCGTCCGGAAGCCCGTCGCGCACGGACTGCGGCTCCAGGCGCAGCAGCCGGCACTCCCGGGCCCACCGCGCGGTCATCTCGGCCGAGTCGGGGGCGTTGAGCCGCTTGCCCTTGAGCTCGGCCACCGCGGCCTCCCACGGCTCGCTCCCGGGCACGAGCTCGCGTACGGTCGCCGTCCACGCGACGAGCCGGCCGCCCTTGTCCTTGCTGCGCACGGTCACCTCGGCGGGCGCCCCGTCCGCGAGCCCCGGGAACGGCTGCTCCCCGGGCCCGTCGCCCAGCACGTGCGCCGCGCCGTCCACCCAGGCGTGCCACAGTCCGCGGTCGGGCCCGGAGCCGCGGACCCAGATGAGGCCGGACTTCTTGGTGGCCTCCTCGACGAGGGCCAGTTCGAGCGCGCTGAGAGTCATGCGCACAGGGTAGCCAGGGGCGGTCGCGCGGCTACAGCCAGCCGTGGCGGCGCAGTGCCCGGTGGATGGTGAAGCAGCTGCCGGCGATGGCGGCCATCACCATCGGATAGCCGTAGCGCCAGTGCAGCTCCGGCATGTTCTCGAAGTTCATCCCGTACACGCCGCAGATCATCGTCGGTACGGCGATGATCGCCGCCCAGGAGGTGATCTTGCGCATGTCCTCGTTCTGCGCGACGGTCGCCTGCGCCAGGTTGGCCTGGAGGATCGAGTTCAGCAGCTCGTCGAAGCCGACGACCTGCTCGTGCACCCGCGCCAGGTGGTCGGCGACGTCGCGGAAGTACTTCTGGATGTCCGGGTCCACCAGCCGCATCGGGCGCTCGCTGAGCAGTTCCATGGGCCGCAGGAGCGGGGAGACGGCCCGCTTGAACTCCAGGACCTCGCGCTTGAGCTGGTAGATGCGGCCCGCGTCGCCGCCGCGCACGGCGCCTCTGGCGGGGCCGGCGAACACCTCGCTCTCCACCTCGTCGATATCGTCCTGGACGGCCGAGGCGACGGCGATGTACCCGTCGACCACGTGGTCGGCGAGGGAGTGCAGGACGGCGGAGGGACCCTTCTCGAGGAGCGACGGATCGTCCTGGAGGCGGTGGCGCAGGCCCTTGAGGGACCCCTGGCCGCCGTGCCGGACGGTGATGACGAAGTCGGGGCCGGTGAAGCACATCACCTCGCCGGTCTCCACGACCTCGCTGGTCGCGGTGAGTTCGGCGTGCTCCACGTAGTGGATCGTCTTGAAGACGGTGAAGAGGGTGTCGTCGTAGCGTTCGAGCTTCGGCCGCTGGTGGGCGTGGACCGCGTCCTCCACGGCGAGCGGGTGCAGGCCGAACAGGGCGGCGATGCCGGCGAACTCGCTCTCGGTCGGCTCGTGCAGGCCGATCCACGCGAACCCCCCGTCCTGGCGGACCTGGCGCATCGCCTCACGGGGCGTCAGGCGGCCGGTTCCCTGGGCGCGTCGGCCGTCGCGGTACACCGCGCAGTCGACGACGGCGGTGCCGGCCGAAGGGTCGCGGGTGGTGTCGTAGCCGGGCTGGACGGGGGTGGACCTGCGCAGCGCCGGACGGACGGCGGCACGGAGATAGGGCAGCATCGACATGGCAGGCTCCTTCGCGCGCACGGCTGCGGACCGTACGGGTGGGAGGTCCCTTCCGGGTGACGCCGTCGCCGCGGGCGGCAGGCCCGGGGCAGGCGGAAGGAACAGGACGGGAGGACATGAGTTCTGCCGTCGCTCTTCGACTGATCCCGGAGGGGGATCAACGGGGACGCGGGATGCCCGTACGCGAAGTGGAAGAGCGATTGGTACTGCACGATCGACTTCGATCCACCGCAGCCCCACCTCCTCCGGCCGGTCCCCCGTAGGGGACGTCCTGTCGCCGGGGCACTGAGACTTCTCTTCTGAGAGCGTCCCCGACCAACGGTCAACGATAACAGCCGACGGATGGTCAAGACCCGCCCTTTACCCGGCTGATACGAGTTCTATGCTCGCTCCATGGCAGAAATTCTGGCCCTTGTGGAAGCCCGGCTGCGTGCCTCGTTCGGTGAACCCGACGCCCGCGCCGCCGTCACCTTCCTGGGCACCGACCGCATCGAGATCCTCCGTTTCACCGAGGGAGACCTCGTGCGCTACGCGACCCTCGGCATGTCCGCCCATCCGATGGCCGACCCCACGGTCGTGGTCGCCGATCCTCTGCGGGGGCCGCGCGCGGAACTCGTGCTGACCGTACGGGGCGGACTCGCGCCCACCGACAAGCTGCTGCGGCCGCTGGCGGTACTGGGGGCCTCGCCCCAGGTGGAGGGGCTGGTCGTGGCGCCCGGAGCCTCGCTCGACGTGGGGGAACCCCTGTGGGAGGGGGCGCCGTTCACCTCGGTGCTGGTGGCCGAGCCGGGCGGGCTGGTGGAGGACGTGGAGCTGGAGGCCCCCATGGGCCCGGTGGCCTTCTTCCCGCTCCTGCCGATGACGGCGAACGAGGCGGCCTGGAAACGGGTGCACGGCGCGGCGGCCCTCCAGGAACGCTGGCTCGCGCGCGGGACGGATCTGCGGGACCCTCTGCGTACGGCTGTGGCGCTGGACTGAGCGGGACCGCCGGGACATCCGGCCGCCCGGACGGGTGATCGCGTCTTGACGGGGCGCCCGGCGGGGAGGAGCGTGGCTTCCTATGAGGGGCGAACCGAGTTGCCCGAAGTGTGGTGGCCGGGTCAGGGCGCCCGGACTCTTCGCCGACTCCTGGCAGTGCGCGGAGCACGGCGCGGTGCACCCCCTGCAGCCCGTGATCCCGCCGAGCGTCGAAGGCCTGGGCGTCGTGGTGAACCGGGCGCAGGTGCCGGTGTGGATGCCGTGGCCGCTGCCCGTCGGATGGCTGTTCACCGGGATCGCGGCCGCCGGTGACGACCGCAGCGGCGGCCGGGCCACGGCCGTGGCCTGCTCCGGTCCCGGCCCGCTCGGCGGCATCGGCGAGCTGGTGCTGATCGCGGAGGAGCTGGGCGTCGGCCTGGGCGCGCGCTTCGCGGGCATCGACGCGCCCGATCCGGGCTCCTACATGGACGTCTCCGCCCCGCCCCACGCGAAGGTCGTCGCCGCGGGGCGTCTGACACCGCTGTGGCACGTGAAGGGAGTCCCGGACGACCGTGCCGTCTTCGCCGGGGAGGCCCGCGGGCTGTGGCTGTGGGCCATCGTCTGGCCGGAGCAGTCGGGGCTCCTGATGTACGACGAGCTCGTGCTGACGGACCTGCGCGACGCGGGAGCCGAGGTCGAGCTCCTCCCCTGCGGGGCGCTGAGCCCGCGCCTCATCTCCCCTTGACGCACCGCTCGCGCGGTTCGGACCGCTCGCCCCGCCCGCCCCGCCCGGCGCCGGAGCGCCGCACCGGCCTCGCTCCGCCGTGCCCGGACGGACGGTATCCTGGAGCGTCCCCCGTCCGCGTGTGAACCCTGGAGTTCGGCTGTGCGCATCGACCTGCACGCCCACTCCACGTTCTCGGACGGCACCGACACCCCCGCCGAGCTGGTCCGCAACGCGGCCGCCGCCGGGCTCGACGTCGTCGCACTGACCGACCACGACACCGTGAGCGGCCACCGCGAGGCGATCGCGGCGCTTCCGGAGGGGCTGACCCTCGTCACCGGCGCCGAACTGAGCTGCCGCCTCGACGGCATCGGACTGCACATGCTCGCCTACCTCTTCGACCCCGAAGAGCCCGAGCTCTCCCGCGAGCGCGAGCTCGTGCGCGACGACCGCACCCCCCGCGCCCAGGCCATGGTCGGCAAGCTGCAGGCCCTCGGCGTCCCCGTCACCTGGGAGCAGGTGGACCGGATCGCCGGTGAAGGCTCGGTCGGACGGCCGCACATCGCCACCGCGCTCGTCGAGCTCGGCGTCGTGCGCACCGTGTCGGACGCCTTCACCGCGCAGTGGCTCGCCGACGGGGGCCGGGCGTACGCGCAGAAGCACGAGCTCGACCCCTTCGACGCGATCCGCCTGGTCAAGGCGGCCGGCGGGGTCACCGTCTTCGCGCACCCGGCCGCCGTCAAGCGCGGCGAGTGCGTGCCCGAGTCGGCCATAGCCGTGCTCGCCGCCGCCGGCCTCGACGGCATCGAGGTCGACCACATGGATCACGACGCCCCCACCCGCGCGCGCCTGCGCGGCCTGGCCGGCGACCTCGGTCTGCTGACCACCGGGTCCAGCGACTACCACGGCAGCCGCAAGACCTGCCACCTCGGGGACCACACGACCGACCCCGAGATCTACGGCGAGATCACGCGCCGGGCCACCGGGGCGTTCCCCGTCCCCGGCGCGGGTGGACGCGTCCGCGGCTGACCGCTGCCGCCGCTCCACCACACGGCGCACCCCACCGCGCCGCTCCGCCCCTTTTCTTCACACCCCTCTCCTGCAAGGCATCACCGTGCTCGATTTCGCCGTCTTCGGATCCCTGTTTCTCACGCTTTTTGTGATTATGGACCCCCCGGGGATCACGCCCATCTTCCTCGCCCTGACCTCCGGCCGGCCCGCCAAGGTGCAGCGCCGCATGGCCTGGCAGGCCGTCTGCGTCGCCTTCGGGGTCATCGCGGTCTTCGGCGTCTGCGGCCAGCAGATCCTGGACTACCTGCACGTCTCCGTGCCCGCGCTGATGATCGCGGGCGGTCTGCTGCTCCTGCTCATCGCGCTCGACCTGCTCACGGGCAAGGCCGACGAACCGACGCAGACCAAGGACGTGAACGTCGCGCTCGTGCCGCTCGGCATGCCGCTGCTCGCCGGACCCGGTGCGATCGTGTCGGTCATCCTGGCGGTGCAGAAGGCCGACGGGCTCACCGGTCAGGTCTCGGTCTGGTCCGCGATCGTCGCGATGCACGTCGTGCTGTGGGTGGTGATGCGCTACTCGCTGGTCATCATCCGCGTGATCAAGGACGGCGGCGTGGTCCTCGTGACCCGGCTGGCGGGCATGATGCTCTCCGCCATCGCCGTCCAGCAGATCATCAACGGCGTGCTCCAGGTGATCCACACGTCCTAGCGCCCGGCTCCGTCCGTCAGCGCGCATGCGAACGCCCCCGTACCGGAAGTCGGTGCGGGGGCGTTCGGTTCGGTGGGGTGGACGTCGGTCCGTCAGTTGGACGCGGTCTCGGCCGGTCGGATCAGGATGCGCTGGCCGATGGCCGCGGCCTGCTGCACGATCCGGTTGACGGAGGCCGCGTCCACGACGGTGCTGTCCACGGCGGACCCGTCGACGTCGTCCAGGCGCAGAATCTCGAAGCGCATGGGGCTTCTCCCTTCGTCAGTGTTTCTCCTTGTACAGGGTTAACGAAGTGTAAGCCGCAAACATTCCCTACGCTAAGGAAATTTTTTCACTGTCTAACTACTAACCGGTATGGGAGTCGGTAGAGGGGCCCTCGGAGGAGTCCCAGAACGCCGCCAGCGCCGCCGCCGTGGACGCCGGGTCCTCCGCGTTCGGCGAGTGCTCCGTCCCCGGGACGACCACCCGCGCCGCGCCCAGCCGCCGCGCCATGCCGTCCATCTCCGACACCGGCCACACCGGGTCCGACGCCCCCGACAGCACCAGCTTCGCCAGCCCCGGCGCCGCGGCCGCCAGCTCGTCGATCCGGTCCGGCTCGCCGATCAGCGCCCGGCCGGTGACGATCAGCTGCTCCGGAACCGTCCCCACCCACCGGTCGCGCAGGAACGCGGCGAGCTCGGGGGAGTCGGGGACCGCGTCGCGCGGATCCATCGCGCGCATCGCGGTCCAGATGCCCGCCATGTCGTCGCCCATCAGCTCCAGCGCGGAGACGAGCAGCTTCGTCCGGGCCCGCTGCTCCTCGCACACCGCGCCCGCGCCGCTGCTCAGCAGCGTGAGGCTCGCGTACGGGGCCGGGTCCCGCACCACGGCCGTCCGTACGATCAGCCCGCCGAGCGAGTGCCCGAGCAGGTGCACCGGGCCGGCGGAGTCCAGGGCCGCCGTCTGCGCGAGCACGTCGCGCGCCAGCTCCTGAAGGGCGTACGGCTCCTGCGTGCGCGGGCCGCCGCTCTGGTACTGGCCGCGCCCGTCCACCGCGACCACCCGGTACCCGGCGGCGGCCAGCGGCCCCAGGAGGCCGATGAAGTCCTCCTTGCTGCCGGTGTAGCCGGGCACCAGCAGGGCGGTGCCGCGCAGCGGCACGCCGTCGTGCGGCCCGGCCTCCTGCACGGCGAACTCGCCGCGGGCGGTGTCCAGGCGGTACGCGCGCCCCGTGGGCGGCAGGGTGAGGGTCGGCGGCTTGCTCATGGCCCGAGGTTACCGGCCCGTACGACTGTACGACGATGGCCCCGCCCCCCTCGGAAGGGGAACGGGGCCATCGGGAGCGCGGTTACGCCTCGGTGGTCTCCACCGGGGCCGCGACCTTGCGGGTGCGGGTGCGCTTCGGCTTGACCGGAGCGTCCTCGGCCACCGGGGCGGCGGTCTCGGCGGCGGCCTCGGCGACCGGAGCGGCGGCGGCGACCTTGCGGGTCCGCGTGCGCTTCGGCTTGACCGGAGCCTCCTCCGTGACGACGGCGGCGACGGCGGCCGGAGCCGCCGGGGCCTCGGCCACGGCGGGGGCCTGGGCGACGACCTCGACGACCGGAGTCGCGACGGCCTTGCGCGGGGCGCGGACGGCGGTGCGGCGCGCCGGACGGACCGGCTCGACCAGCGGGGCCATCTGGAAGTCGGGCTCCGGGGCCGGGGGGACCCGCGGAGCCAGCGGCTCCAGCGCGGCGACGAAGGTCGCGGCCGGGGCGGCGGACCGGGCCCGGCGGCGGCGCGGCTTGCGCGGCTCGTCGACGGCCGGAGCCTCGACGGCCGGAGCCTCGACGGCCGGGGTGACCGGGGTGACCGGGGTGACCGGGGCGACCGGGGCGACCGGGGTCGCCTGGGTCACGACGGCGGCCACGGCCACGGCCTCGGCGCCGGCTTCGGAACCGCCACGGGTGCGGCGGCGCTGACGCGGCGTACGGGTACGGGCGGCACGCTCCTCGACCTCCGCGGCGGCGGCGGGGGCAGCCCCGCGACCGTCGCGGCCACCGTCGCGGCCGTGGTCACGACCGCCACGGCCACCGCGGCCGCCGGTCTCGCCCAGGTCCTCGAGGTTCTCGGCCTTCAGGCCCGCCCGCGTGCGCTCGGAGCGCGGCAGGGTGCCCTTGGTGCCGGCCGGGATGTTCATCTGCTCGTACAGGTGCGGGGACGTGGAGTACGTCTCCACCGGGTCGTGGAAGTCCAGCTCCAGCGCCTTGTTGATCAGCTGCCAGCGCGGGATGTCGTCCCAGTCGACCAGGGTGACGGCGATGCCCTTCTTGCCCGCGCGGCCGGTGCGGCCCACGCGGTGCAGGAAGGTCTTCTCGTCCTCGGGCGTCTGGTAGTTGATGACGTGGGTGACACCCTCGACATCGATGCCGCGCGCGGCGACGTCGGTGCAGACGAGCACGTCGACCTTGCCGTTGCGGAACGCGCGCAGGGCCTGCTCGCGTGCGCCCTGGCCCAGGTCGCCGTGGACGGCGCCGGAGGCGAAGCCGCGCTTCTCGAGCTGCTCGGCGATGTCGGCCGCCGTGCGCTTGGTACGGCAGAAGATCATGGCCAGGCCGCGGCCCTCGGCCTGCAGGATGCGGGAGACGAGCTCCGGCTTGTCCATGTTGTGCGCACGGAAGACGTGCTGCGTGGTGTTGGCGACGGTCGCGCCCTCACCGTCCTCGGAGACGGCGCGGATGTGCGTCGGCTGCGTCATGTACCGGCGGGCCAGGCCGATGACCGCGCCCGGCATGGTCGCCGAGAACAGCATGGTCTGACGCTTCGGCGGCAGGTAGTTCATGATCCGCTCGACGTCGGGCAGGAAGCCCAGGTCGAGCATCTCGTCGGCCTCGTCCAGGACCAGGGCCCGGACGTGCGACAGGTCGAGCTTCTTCTGCCCGGCCAGGTCGAGCAGGCGGCCCGGGGTGCCGACGATGATGTCGACGCCCTTCTTGAGCGCCTCGACCTGGGGCTCGTACGCGCGGCCGCCGTATATGGCGAGGACGCGGACGTTGCGGACCTTGCCCGCGGTCAGGAGGTCGTTGGTGACCTGGGTGCACAGCTCGCGGGTCGGAACCACCACGAGGGCCTGCGGGGCGTCGGTCAGCTGGTCGGGCCTGGCCCGGCCGGCTTCGACGTCCGCGGGGACGGTGACCCGCTCCAGCAGGGGAAGGCCGAAACCGAGCGTCTTGCCGGTTCCGGTCTTGGCCTGGCCGATGACGTCCGTGCCGGAAAGGGCGACGGGGAGGGTCATCTCCTGGATCGGGAAGGGGGACACGATGCCGACGGCCTCAAGGGCTTCGGCCGTCTCGGGAAGGATCCCGAGGTCTCGGAACGTAGTCAGGGTGCTGCCTCTTCTGTGAGACGCGGCGCGAGGCGGCGAAGGGGGGTCGTACCGTGCCGGGCTTGCAATACTTCGCCCACCCAGGTTCTGGGGGAGCCGTGCAAAGCTGCGCGGGACCACGAGCCTTCGCTCAGGCGCTTTATGCCGCTGAGGGGGCCCCTCGTGGGAGGCGGTACGCATGAACGTACGCATCACGCCGAGGGCGGTCGGGTGGAGCCGATCGGGCCACCGACCGGGCATCCTCATTCGGGATGGCCCGCCGAGTGTTCGGCAGGCGCATTACCACTGTACCCCGGAATCTCGCAGCTGTGTTGGGTGAATTCACCAGGTAGGCGCGTTTACGTGGACTGAGCAGGTGGTTCGTGGCGCCTTTCGGCGAGCTATTGTGCGGAGCATGTCGACCGTTGAAAACGCATCGCCCGCCGACGGCGGCGCCCCCGCCGAGGCAACCGGGATCGCCGCCCAGGACTGGGCCACCGCCTCCGCGTCACCGCAGTACAAGGCGGCCGTGGTGGACCTTCTCGGGGCACTCGCGTACGGCGAACTCGCGGCCTTCGAACGCCTCGCGGAGGACGCGAAGCTCGCGCCCACCCTGGGTGACAAGGCCGAGCTCGCCAAGATGGCCTCCGCCGAATTCCATCACTTCGAGAGGCTGCGCGACCGCCTCGCCGCCGTCGACGTGGACCCGACCGCCGCCATGGAGCCCTTCGCGAAGGGCGTGGACGACTTCCACCGCCAGACCGCGCCCTCGGACTGGCTGGAAGGCCTGGTCAAGGCGTACGTCGGTGACTCGATCGCCAGCGACTTCTACCGCGAGGTCGCCACGCACCTCGACACCGACACCCGCGGACTCGTCGTGAGCGTGCTCGACGACACCGGCCACGGCGGCTTCGCCGTCGAGAAGGTGCGCGCCGCGATCGAGGCCGACCCGCGCTGCGGCGGCCGGCTCGCGCTGTGGGCCCGCCGGCTGATGGGCGAGGCCCTGTCGCAGGCGCAGCGCGTGGTCGCCGAGCGCGACGCGCTCTCCACCATGCTCGTGGGCGGCGTCGACGGGATGGCGGTGGGCTTCGACCTCGCGGCCGTCGGCGAGATGTTCACCCGCATCACCAAGGCGCACACCAAGCGCATGGCGGCCCTGGGCCTCGCGGCCTGACCCGTACCCCCGCTCCCCATACGACGACGTACGCCGGCCCCGGCGCGGAACTCCGCGCCGGGGCCGGCGTACGTCGTCTGGAGCGGGACCGCCGGTCGCGGTCGTCAGTCCTCGGCCTCCGGGGAGGCAGGGGGGTCATTCAGCCTCGCGTCGGAACCGAAAACGGAGTCCGGGGGGACGGCCTCCCGCTCTGCTGGGCCGGGCGCAGCAACAGGGAGAGGACCACCGCCGACACCAGCACGCCGCCGGTGAACGTCGCGAGCAGGGAGTTGTGCCCGGGGCCGAGCGCCGTGTGCGTCAGGTACGCGCCGAAGAGGGCTCCCGCGATCCCGCTCACCAGCACCGTCCTGGGCTCCGGCAGCCGCCGCGCGAGTACTCGGACGGCCGCTCCGGACAGGGCGAGGCCCAGCAGAGCGGAGCCAAGCGCCTCGATCAGCAGCATCGGGGTTCCTCCCAAAGCGACGGGGGCGTAACGGGACGGTGTCTCACAGCGCTCCTACCCGAAGCGGAGGAGACGGAAACGGCCCGGTGGATTCATCCACCGGGCCGCTCTCGACGGTTCTCCGTGCGCTGCTCAGAGCGCGCCGAAACCGACCTTGCGCACGCTGGGCTCGCCCAGGTCGACGTACGACAGGCGGTCGGACGGCACCAGGACCTTGCGGCCCTTGATGTCCGTGAGGCTCAGCAGCGCGGCCGACCCGGTGAGGGCGGCGGTGACGATGCTCTCCAGCTCCTCGGCACTCAGGTCGCTCTCGAGCACGATCTCCCGGGGTGCGTGCTGCACGCCGATCTTGACCTCCACGGCCTTGTCCCTCCGACGGTCCCGTTCGCGCGATCTGCCGCGCCGTTACCCGGTCCACATTAGCCCGGAGAGCGGAGCTGTCCGCCGCACGGCGTAAACGCTCGCAGCGAACAGCAGCCCTCCAGAGACCCGCCAGAAGCCCGCCAGGAGCCCGTCAGGAGGCGGCCACGGACCGCCCGGCGGCCGCCCGGCGGGCCGACGGGCGAGCGGCGGACCCGCGGGCGGCGCGGCTCAGGCGTCCGTCGGGTGCAGGGGGAAACCGGCGATTCCGCGCCAGGCCAGGGAGGTCAGCAGCCCCACCGCCGTATCGCGCGCGACCGGGCTCTCGCTCGACAGCCAGTACCGGGCCACGACCTGCGAGACCCCGCCCAGACCCACCGCCAGCAGCATCGACTCGTCCTTCGACAGGCCGGTGTCCTCGGCGATGACGTCGGAGATGGCCTCGGCGCACTGGAGCGAGACGCGGTCGACGCGCTCGCGCACCGCCGGCTCGTTCGTCAGGTCCGACTCGAAGACCAGCCGGAAGGCGCCGCCCTCGTCCTCGACGTAGGCGAAGTACGCGTCCATGGTCGCGGCGACGCGCATCTTGTTGTCGTTCGTCGACGCGAGCGCCGTGCGCACCGCGACCAGCAGGGCCTCGCAGTGCTGGTCCAGGAGCGCCAGATAGAGCTCGAGCTTGCCGGGGAAGTGCTGGTAGAGCACCGGCTTGCTGACTCCGGCACGTTCCGCGATGTCGTCCATGGCCGCAGCGTGATAACCCTGCGCGACGAAGACCTCCTGGGCCGCGCCCAGGAGCTGGTTGCGCCGGGCCCGGCGCGGAAGTCGCGTGCCCCGCGGACGCGCTGCCTCGGTCTGCTCGATGGCTGTCACGCCGCCTCCCACTTTCTCTAGAACACAGTGCGCCTTGCGCCGCGCCGCCATCGTACTTTTCGGTAACCGAATCTGGAGGGTCCAAGCCGAGTTTTCTCGCGGTACGGACCTTCGGTCACCCCCGGAGATGCTGGTCAGCGCGGGGCCAGGCGGGAAGGCGGTGGCAGGGCGGGCGGCGGGACGACGGTCGCGCGGCGGTCCGTGGAGGCCGGGCGCCCGCTCAGCGGTAGTCGTCCTCGTCGAGGGGCACCACCCGGGTCTGCTCCACGGCGTCCCCGTCGGCGGCCTCGCGCAGATCCAGGTCGGCGAGCGCGTCGTCCTCGCTCGGAACCAGTTCGGTGTTCTGCTCCGCCGCGTCCGCCTCGGGGGCCTCCGCTCCCGGGGATTCCCGCAGCTCCTCCTGGAAGGTGTCCGGTTCCGCAGGGTCGACAGTCATGGGACTCCCCTTTCCTCTTATGAGCCTAGGAGGATCGCGGATACCCCGCCAGGGGGCTTCTCCCACGCCTGTGACCGCGAACACAACGGGGCGGGCGTGATCGTCTCGTAACATTGCCCCATGTCTTCGACCGAGCTGCCGGGTGTGCGGTCCACCGCCGAGTCGTCTTCCCAGGTGGGAGCCGTGCGGATGGCCGAGGGGGAGCAGCTGCGCACCGACCGGCTGCCCGGACTGGAAATGGCGGTGAGGTTCCGGCCGCCGGTCCGGGCCGGCCTGCCGCCCGCGCTCTTCGTGCACGGGCTCGGGGGGTCCTCGCAGAACTGGTCCGCCCTCATGGCGCGGCTCGCCGACGACGTCGACGGCGAGGCACTGGACCTGCCCGGCTTCGGCTGGTCGCCGCCGCCCGCCGACCGGGACTACTCCGTCACCGGGCTCGCCCGCGCCGTGATCCGTCACCTCGACGCCGCCGGCCGCGGGCCGGTACACCTGTTCGGCAACTCGCTCGGCGGAGCCGTCTCCACCCGGGTCGCCGCCGCCCGCCCCGACCTGGTGCGCACCCTGACGCTGATCTCCCCGGCCCTGCCCGAACTGCGCGTGCAGAGGTCGGCCGTGCCGACCGCGCTGCTCGCCGTACCCGGCATGGCCGGGCTCCTCGACCGGCTGACCCGGGGGCTCAGCGCCGAGCAGCGCACCCGGGGGGTGACGCAGCTCTGTTACGGAGACCCCTCACGAGTGACGTCCGACGCCTTCGCGGCGGCCGTCGAGGAGATGGAACGCCGTCTCGCGCTACCGTACTTCTGGGACGCGATGACCCGTTCCTCGCGCGGCATCGTCGACGCGTACACCCTCGGCGGCCAGCACGGACTGTGGCGCCAGGCGCAGCGGGTACTCGCTCCGACGCTCCTGGTCTACGGTGGCCGGGACCAGCTGGTCTCCTACCGCATGGCCCGCAAGGCCGCGGCCGCCTACCGGGGTTCGCGCCTGCTGTGTCTGCCCGAGGCCGGGCACGTGGCGATGATGGAGTACCCCGAGGTGGTCGAGGCCGCTTTCCGGGGGCTGTTGAACGACACCGGCGGTGCGGACGTGGACGTGGACGTGGATGCGCATACCGACGAAGACAAAAAGGGCTGAGGGCCGTGGGACGACATAGTCGCAAGGAGCCCGCCCCGGCTGCGGACCCCGGCCATCCGGAACCGGCCGGACGGGCCGGATTCCAGGCGGCCGCCCCGGCGGCGCCGACGGCTTCCGCCCCTCGGGCCGCGGCCCCGCACGGGTTCGTGCCCCCGCCGCGCCACGAGCAGGTGCCCGGCGCCCGCGGCGGACACCCCGAGCAGCGCGAACCGGGCGGCGCCTGGGGCGCGGGCGGGGGGTTCGCTCCGCGTCCCGCGACCGCCCGCCCGGCTTCCGCTTACCCGGCTTCCGCACCCACCGCCTCCACGTCTTCCTCCGTGTACGGGGACTGGCGCGGGATGCCGACCGCCCGGCCCGCCACCCGGCCCGCCGCCCCCGGGGCGCCGGTGCGCGAGGGGGACACCCCGGCCTTCGGCACTCCCGCGGTCGGCTTCCCGCAGGTCACGCTGGACTCGCCGCTGACCTCCACGGGCTCCCGCCACCGGGTCTCCGCGCCCGGGGCCGAGGACGCCTTCACCGCCACCGGTTCGCACCGCCGGGTCTCGGTGGCCGGGGCGGAGGGCGCCGTCACCTCGACGGGCTCCCACCGCCGGATCACCGTGACCGCGGCGGGACCCGCCGCGGGGCCCGTGCCGGGTGCCGCGTTCGGGGCCGAGGACGCCTTCACCGCCACCGGCTCGCACCGCCGGATCCCCGCGCCCCGCAAGCCGGCCGACCCGGTCGAGGAGCCGGCGGCCCCGCTGCCGGGGCGCGGCTCCAAGGCGCGCGTGTACACCGGCATGGCCGCCGCGGCCGTCACCACGGTGCTCGCCGTCGTCGTCGCGGGTCAGGTGACCTCCGAGGGCGACGGCGACAAGGCCGCCGTGCGCGCCGCCACCGACGGCGCCGGCCGGCATTCCGCCCAGGGGAACGCCGCGGCCTCCCGCTCCGAGGGCCGGCCGACCCCGGTGAGCTCCGGCGTGGCCCTGGCCGTGCCGGAGCTCTCGTACGAGGAGAAGATGGCGCAGCAGCTCCCGATCGACGAGAAGCTGAAGGGGCCGGGCACGTTCGACACCGTGCCGGGCGTCGCGCCCGCCCCCGGCAAGGGCAAGGTGGTCCGCTACCGCGTCGACGTGGAGCAGGGGCTCGGCCTGGACCCGCAGCTGTTCGCCGAGGCCGTCCACCGCACTCTGAACGACGACCGCAGCTGGGGCCACGGCGGTACGAAGACCTTCGAGCGGGTGCCGGGCGGCGAGGCCGACTTCGTCATCACGCTGGCCAGTCCGGGGACCACCGGGGTCTGGTGCCGCAAGTCCGGCCTGGACACCACCGTCGACAACGTCTCCTGCGACTCCGCGTCCACCGAGCGCGTGATGATCAACGCGTACCGCTGGGCGCAGGGCTCGGCGACGTACGGCGCGGACCAGATGTTCGCCTACCGCCAGATGCTGATCAACCACGAGGTCGGCCACCGGCTCGGGCACGGGCACGTGAACTGCAAGACGCCGGGCGAGCTCGCCCCGATCATGCAGCAGCAGACGAAGGCCCTGGACATCGGCGGCATCCAGTGCAAGGCCAACCCCTGGGTGTTCCCCGGGAATTGACGGGCCGCGCGGCAAGGCGCCGGGCCGGGGCGAGCGTGTCGGCCGCGCCCGCGCGTGCGCGGCGCCCCGCCCCCGGCCGTCCGCGAAGAGCGGTCCCCGGCCCGCGTACCGGTCTGCGCACCGGCCCTCGTCCCGGCCCGCGCACCGGCGCTCGCCGCCGGGCCGTACCGCACGCGCTCCTGAGGGCGTCTCGTAGTTCTTAGCGTGCTCGAACGCGAACCGTACGGGAAAGTTACGACTCTTCACCCCTTCCGGTGGGGGGGGGGGGGGGCCGCGGGCGCGGGCCCCGCCGGGCGCCGCGCGCGCGGGATCGACGGCGCGGCCCGGCACGCCCCCCTCCACGCCCCCCGGCGCAG
>NZ_JBSGWY010000072.1:0-22022 GCF_053609145.1 Streptomyces sp. NPDC054961
CGTAACGCCGACTCCAGGAAGGCACGTCGATCACCTGTCCCACCCAGTGCGGAGCCGCGCAGACCAACGCCTCCAGGGCAGCGCGAACCGTCTCACCGGCCAGATCCAACTGGCTCAGGTCCCGCACCGCCGAGATCACGTGAGTGGAGTCGGTACGCTGCTTGCCGCCGGCCCCCACCACCCCCTGCTCGACCAACCGGGCCAGCAGCAGGTCCAGCACCTTCTCCTCCAGGCCGTGCGCGACCACCCGGGAGCGGAACTCCGAGAGCACGCTGTGGTCGAACCCCGGATCCTGAAGATCCAGCCCGAGCGCGTACTTCCACGCCAGGTCCGTGCGCACCGCCTCGGCGGCCTGCCGGTCGGTGAGATTTTCCGCCTTCTGCAGCACCGTGACCAGAGCGAGCCGCCCCGGTGACCAACCCGGCTTGCCGCGCTGCCCGAACGCCACCGCGAACTCACCGTCGGCGAACAGCTCACCGAACCGGTCACGGACCCTCACCGCGAGCGGGACCTCCCGTCGGCCCGCATACATCGCCCCGATCGCGGCAGCAATCTGCGGGTCCGGGTCCGGCCAGGGCTGCGGCTGCACCGACACCAGGTCTCCGTCCTGCAGGCAGACACCACAAGACTGCCGCAACCCCCAGAATCCACCTACGACATGACCTGCACACATGAATCCGCCGAATTAGCCACCAGGATCGGAGATGAAGTGAAGACCGCCGCTTGGGACTTCGTCTCCGCCCACGCCGGGATCTTCGGCGTCAAGCGGATATGCCGGGCGCTGGAGGTCTCCCGCTCGGGCTACTACCGGTGGATCGCCGGCGCCGAGGTGCGGGCCGCCCGGCAGGCGGACGAGGATGCCCCGGTCGCCGAGATCCGCGACATCCACGCCGAACACCACGGCAACTACGGCGCGCTTCGCGTCCATGCCGAACTACGCGGCTTCGGTCACACGGTGAACCGCAAGCGGGTCGCACGGCTGATGCGCAAGCACCAGATCGTCGGCCGCCACCTGCGCAAGAAGAAGCGCACGACCGTCCCGGACCGGCTCGCGCCGCCGGTGGCGGACCTGGTCCAGCGGGACTTCACCGCCGGCGCTCTGGACGAGAAGTGGTGCGGCGACATCACATACGTGCAGGTCGGAGCCACGTGGCTCTATCTCGCCTCCTTCATCGACATCCACTCCCGCCGCGTGCTCGGCTACTCGATGGCCCCGCACATGCGAGCCGGGCTCGTCATCGACGCGCTCCAGGCCGCGGTCACCGCCCGCGGCCGCAACGTCACCGGAGTGATCTTCCACGCGGACCACGGATCGCAATATACGTCGGCCGCGTTCGCGCAGGTCTGCGACCGGTACGCCATCCGCAGGAGCATGGGCAGAGTCGGCTCGAGCTACGACAACGCCCTCGCCGAGAGCCTCTGGCAGGGCCTGATGCGAGAGACGATGCACGGGAAGCTGTCCTCGACCATGCAACAGGCGAGACTGGCGATCTTTCAGTGGCTCACCTACTACAACGCCCGCCGACGCCACAGCGCGCTGGGCTACCTCTCTCCGATGGAATTCGAACAACAGCACCACAAGACAGCTAAACTCCAACTCGCAGCATGAACCCCTGTGTCCACACTCCGGGGGTCACCTCATGCCACGGCAGCCCCCGGGAGTAGGGCACCCGCCGTGTTTGTGGTCGTGAGCCATCGCCGGGCCGGGCGGACCCGAGCGCCGAGAGGGAACTCGACCGCGTCCCATGTCGTCTCCGTTCGATGATCGCAGGTACTCTACGCAGCCCGCCGAGGAACGGAGCGGTTCATCCACGCTGACGATCCGGGCCGCAATCACGTTCGGTCGATCTGATGTGCTGCCTCTCGCGATGTGGAGGGGGAAATCAGCTCCAGGGTTCACGATTGTAGAAAATACTTCCCAATCCTCGAAGGAGAAAAAGTGACGGACTGGCCGCAGAAGATCTTGGACTTGGTTTGTTGGGACTCGCTTTCCCTTGATATCTCCTGGGGGGATCTGGAGGGGGAGCTGGAAACTCCCCTGCCTGAGGATTTTAAAGTGCTCTGCGAGGCGTTCGGGCGGGGCGTCTTCTGTAGCCACGTCATCATCGCCTCATCGTTCGGCGGGGATGACCTGGCTCTTCTCGATAATCTGTTCTCCTTTCAGGATGCGATGGAAGCGAATGCGGATGTCTCTCAATCGTTCGCCCCCTTCGGTGTGTTCAGGGCAGGATCTACTGGCCTCATTCCATGGGGTAGGACGCTCACGGAAGAGTCGTTCTTCTGGCTCGCAGGTCCGACGAAACCCTCTACTTGGCCTGTCGTGACCAGGACGGACGACGGCATATGGTCGACATACAAACTCTCGACCTCGGAATTCTTGTTCAAGGTGCTCTCCGAGCTCTATGAAGAGTTCGGAGTCCTACCTGGTTCCGATCTTCGCTATGAAGTATTGATCCGAAACGGTTGGGGTTCTGGGTCGTTGTAGTGGTGTGAGCGATCTGGTGGGGGACGCGCGGCACCTGTCGCCGACGGCGCAGGAAGCGTTGCGGCTGCGGGCGGTGGCCGCGCTGGTGGAGGGCCGCGACCGTGCGGAGGTTGCGGCGGTGTTCAGGGTCTCGCTGAAGGCGGTGGACGGCTGGTGGGCGAAATGGCTGGCCGGCGGGCGTGATGCGCTGACCGCTCGCCCGCGGGGCAAGCGGGTGGGGCGAGCATCAGGTGCTGTCCGAGGCCGAGCAGGCGGCCCTTCGCCAGGCGGTACTCGATCACCGCCCTTGTGACCTTGGGTTATCCGGGCAGCTGTGGACGCGTGGCCAGGTCGGCGTACTGATCGCGAAGTTGTACCGGGTGCGGCTGACCGAGCCGGGGGTGGGCAAGTACCTCAGGCGGTGGGGGCTGTCGTTCCAGCGGCCCGACAAGCGGGCGATCGAGCAGGACCCGGAGGCGGTGCGGGTCTGGCTGGAGGAGACCTGGCCGGCGATCCGCGCGAAGGCGAAGGCCGAGGGCGGCGAGGTCCTCTTCGCCGACCAGGTCGGCATCCGTTCCGACCAGGTCAGCGGCCGCACCTGGGGCGAGCGGGGCCGCACCCCGATCGTCCGGCGGACCGGGAACCGGATCTCCGTGAACGCGGTGTCGGCGATCAGCACGAAGGGCCGCATGCACTTCATGGTGTTCACCGAGAGCTTCGACGCGAACGTGATGTGCCGGTTCCTCGGCCGCCTCGCCGGCCACTTCGACCGCAAGATCCACCTCGTGGTGGACCGGCATTCAGCCCACCGGTCCCGCACGGTCCGCGACTGGCTGGCTGATCACGCCGACCAGGTCGAGCTGCACTTCCTGCCGTCGTACTCGCCCGAACTCAACCCCGACGAGCTCGTCAACGCCGACCTCAAACGGAGCCTTCCCGCGAGCAGCAAAGCCCGTACCCAGGCCCAACTCGCCAGCGAGGCACGACGGTTCTTCCACCGCCGTCAGCGCCAGCCGCACATCGAACCGCGGCTACTTCCACGGCCCGCACGTCCGCTACACCCTCGGAGAGAACCCTTTGAGTTTCTGATCAATAGCTCCCACGGAGGACGCGTTGCAGGCGGCATTCGACGCGCGCTGAGCATTTCCGCCTCGGATCAGGGCGCCCATTCCGTCTTCCGAATCACGGGCCGAGCCATAGGCGGATGGCTGCTGCGGTGACGGCGGGAGCTGTATGCCGTCAGGCCGGACCGGGACCGCCCGAGACCCTCATCGGTGCCCTGCGGTGATCGCTCCACCGGCCACCGCGCTGCCCCGACGCCGGCAGGTGCGGATCCAACCGGCCCCACTCGGCATGCGCCAGATCACCCCGCCCCATGCCGGGAGCAACGAGCCGGGCCGGTCGTCCGGTAGTGACGTGATCCGCCGGACAGGCCCTGGCTTCTCTTGGCCGCGGCGGCCCCATGCCTGATGGGGCCACCGCGGCCAAGTCCAGTCGGGCGCCGTTACACCCCGGCGCAGTTGGTGAACGTGGGCCTGGTCCGGGCGCTGTAGATGCTCGCGCCGCCGTTGACGTCGTACGTGAGGGGCACGGTGATGGTGTCGTCGGCGGTCCACGGGAAGCCCTGCGCGTCGAACGTCCAGGTTCCGGTGGCCTTGGTGGCCAGTTCGGACAGCGTGACCCACCCGTACTGGCGCGGGGGCACGCTCACGGTCAGCTTGTTGCCCATTTCCTGTTTGAGGTCCACCGTGGTCTGGCCGGTGACCTCGGCGGTGACCGTGAGCGTGAGGTTGGCTACACCGATGGTGCCCCCGACACGCAGGCTTCCCCCCAGTTTGATGCCGATGCTGTTGCTCCACCCCGTGGTGGTGGTCAGCGAGAACTCCCACGGGATCGTGGTCGAGGTGTCGTTGAACCAGATCGGGGAGACGCACGTCTCCGGCAGCGTGAACGGCGGTGTCTGACTGGTCGTGGACCACACGCAGGTCGCGGTGTCCCTGTTGCAGCGGCCGGCCGCGTAGTCCACGGCGGCGTTCCACGCCGTCTGGTAGACCGCGGCGGGCAGCGTCCACTGCTGCAGCGGCGTGTTGTCGCAGCGGTAGGTGTACACCCAGTTGTCGGTGTTGGGAGGTATCTGGACGGTCAGGCAGGTGTTGTCGCCGACCTGGCGGACCCTGAACGCCTTCTGCGGCGATCCGGCGACCGGTTGCAGGTACCACTGTTCGGACGCGCGCCCGTCACAGGGCTGTTGCCTCAGCTGGTAGCGGGGGGTGGTCAGGTCCATGCACTTTCCGGTGGTGTCGTTGACGATGGCGAACCCCGAGCCGAGGCTGGTGCCGGTGTTGATGCGCCACGTCGTGGCGGACCCCGGCGCCGGGTTGACGGAGATGGCCGCGTTGTCGTCGTAGGTGCCGTTCTGGACGTCCAGCAACTTTCCGTTGCTGACGTTGGAGAACGTCAGCTGGATCAGTGCCGAGACCGACGTGCCGCCCTCCTCCCGCGCGGCGGCGGGGGACACCATGACCCCCACGGCCGCGCACAGCACGGCGATGACCACGGTTGCCCTGCGCCACAGTGTTCTTCGATGTATCGGCTTCTGCGTTGCCACGCGTGCGATCCCTTCGCTCTGTGTAAGTCTTCCTCTCTCCGCGCTAGTTGCTCAACTTGTTCCAGATTTGCCTCCCCTTCGTGTAGACGGCCGCGCCTCCGGCCACTACCGGCAAGAGACCGGTCGGATCGGATGCGGTGGCGTCATGTGCATGAGAAACGCTCTCCAGCGTCCGTGTGCCGGCCTCGGCTCGGGTCTTCGTCTCGTCGACGTTGGATTTCAGTTCGGTGGCGTTGTGGCCCGCCACGTCATTCGCCGTGTTGCCCGGGCAAGTGCAACGTGAGGGATTCGCGTAGGGGTTTCCGGTGACCCCGTGCACGGGGCACGCGGTGTTGTGGACCAGGACGCCGGTGACACCAGCCCGGACGAGGTAGGTGTGGATGCGGCTGACACTGAGGTTGTAGACGGTCTGGTCGGCGACATCGCCCCGGTCGTGCACCGAGGTGACCCGCACGACGCCGGACGCGTCACGGACGAGGTCCCCGGTCCTGATGTCCCCGGCGTCGACCCAGCCGAGACCCTCGACCCAGAGGGGATGGCCGGCCGTGGCGGTGATCGTCGCCGACAGGGGTCCCCCGAGACCGATGTCGATCAGGTGTTTGGTGCCCTGGCCGGTGATCACCGCGGCGACGGGTTCTCCGGCAGTGGCACCGGTGGCGGGGTCGGTGGCCCGGACCAGATCGCCCTCGTGGACATCACTGATCGGTTTGGTGGTGCCGTCGGCCATCACCACCTGGGTTTCGGGGGTGAAGGAGTTGCACTTCTCGGCGGCCTCGGCGGCCTTTCCGACGGTCGAGGCCTCCTTGCCGACGGACTTGGCGACCGTGCCGGCGAGCTTGCCGCCGGGGATCATGCCCAGCGCGTCCATCGCCGCGGCCTGCTTGTTGCCTTGCGCGAGCTGCCCGGCCACGGCCACCCCGGAGGCGACCGTGCCGATCGGCCCCGGCACGAAGGACGCCACTTCGGCCGCGGTGGTCGCGACGTGGACCGCCTTCTTCCAGCTGAAGGTCCCGGCGAGATCCAGGCCGTTGACCGGGTCAGCGTTGACGTAGTCGTAGCTGTTGGCCGAACCCCCCGAGACCGGGTCGACCTGCAGGAACCGGCCCAGGACCGGCACGTAGACGCGTGCGCCCATCTCGATCGCCTGTTGGCCGGCCAGGTGCTCCACCGGCCGCTCGTGCTGACCCAGCCAGCCGAAGTCCATGCCTCCCGCGGCGGTGGCGGGAATCGGGATGTCGCCGAAAGCACCGGTGGCCGGATCGATGTTCTGCCCGAACGGGTCGTAGAGGTGGAGACTTCCGGTGCGGGTGGCGGCCCCGTCCGCGGTGAACAGCACGTCGCCGTGGATGGTGGGGTAGGACCAGTTGGTGGTGGCCTTCTGGTCGTAGTTCTTGGTCAGCAGGACGCCACCGGGCAGTGCCACGATCCGCTGGAGCAGGCCACCGTCCTTGTCCAGGACGAGGTCCGCGGCGTCGTGCTTGGAGCTGTAGGAGTAGCGGGTGGTCCCGTTCTGCGATCCATCGGCGGAGCCGGTGATCGTGCGGGCGGTCAGCCTGTCGTCCGGGTCCCTGGTGTAGGAGATCGCGGTGCCGGACGCGGTCGTCGTACGGACGTGCCGCTTGGTGGAGTCGTAGCCCAGGGTGTCGCCAGCGAGCTTGACCGTGTCGCCGTGGCTGTCGTAGGCGAACGAGAGCGCGGTGCCGCCGCTGGTGGAGATCAGCCGGTCGGCACCGTCGTAGCAGTAGGCGGTGGTGACCGCGGCGGCGCCGTTGAGGCTGTCGGTGGAGGCAGTGCGGCTGCTGTTCAACCCGGCGGCCCTGGCCGGACCACACCCCTCGTCCGGGTCGAACCGGTAGGTGAGCTGGTGGTGCGGGACGGTCGCCGCGACGAGCCGGCCCACCGCGTCGTAGGAGTAGGAATAGTTCGCGGCGGTCCTGCCGTCCTCGGTCACCACGTCGTCGGTGATGCGGTCGTCGCGGGAACGGGTCACCGAGTCGACCACGGTGGACGAGGCGGTCTTCCACGTAAGGGCTGTGGGCTTGCCCGAGGCGTTGCGTGCCAACGAGTCGAGGCGGGATCCGTTGCCGTAGGCGACACCGGCCAGCTCGGTGGCGGCGTCGTAGGCGGGGGTCGCGACGGTGACCCCGTCCACCTTGACGTCGGTCAACTGGTTGGCCGTGCTCCAGGCGTACGCCACCGTGCTGGACACGCCCTTGACGGTGGTCGTGTCCCTCGTCAGCCGTCCGACCTGGTCGTAGGTGGCCGTGGAGGTGACGCCGTTGGCGTCGGTGTAACTGATCTCCTGGCCGAGCAGGTCGATCCTGGTGGCGATCGACCCGTTCTCATCGGTCACCTTCGAGGCGAGCGGATCGCCACCAACGGCGTAGTCGGTGACGACGGTGCGCCCCGGCAGGTTCCCGTACGCGGGAGCGGTCTTCTTGACCACCCGTCCGCGCACGTCGTAGCTGGTGCAGGTCCACGCCTCGTCGTTGGCACGCTGGGCCACGACGCGGCCGGCCTCGTCGTACACCGACTCGCCCGTGATGGCCGGGCCGTCGCCCGGCTTGGCCCCGGAGGCGAACTTGACCATGCCGGCCTGGTTGGCGGCCGGTGCGTTTGCGGCGCAGGGATTCTTACGGGTCTCGGTGTCGCCGTAGTAGGTGGTCGTGTTGCGCTTGTCGGGGTCGGCGATGTCGCCTGCGGGCATGGCCGTGGACAGTTTGCGCAGGTACCCCGCGCCCGGCTGCTCATAGCGGATGCGCGCGGTCAGTCCCAGACTGCCGGGATCGGCCGTAGTGGACACCGGGAGCCCGTACACCGGGTCGATGCCCGCCGTCGGGTCGGAGTAGCTGCTCGTGCTGCGCTTGGACGGGGCTCGCTCCTTGTCGCCGCCGGAGGTGTCGTCGGTGGTGGAGCTGGTCGCCCAGCCGTAGCGGGGTGCGAGGTTCGTGCCGGGGACGTGCGCCGGCGCGTCGGCGCCGGGCGGGGTCCAGGTGAAGGCCAGCGCCCCGGTCGTGCCGGAGCGGTTGTAGTAGTCGATGCGGACGCGGTGGTGGCTGCCGGCCGTGGTGTTGGTGTACGTGCCGGTGACCGCGGCGGAGGGTTTGTCGCTCCAGCTGTCGACGGTCAGTACGTCGTCCACCCACAGGCGCACACCGTCGACCGCGGTGAACCCGAGACCGTATGCGCCGGTGGCGGGCAGCTGGATCTCTCCGGTGAACCGCCCCGACCAGCCACTGGTGTTCGTCACCGGCGGGCTCGCTCCCCATGACCGGGACAGCGCCCCGTCACTGGCGCCTACACCGGTGGCGAAGGTGGTGGGAACACCTGACAGCTCCGGGTTGTTGTAGAAGGCGGCCGAGAGCCCCGCGATCCCCTCGTCGTAGCTGGTGTGGCTGTGCGGCATCTTCGCCGCGCAGGCGGGTGTCGGGGTCTGGCCGTTGAAACAGGCCGCCGGTGCGGGGCCGTACTTGTCGGTGGGGCGGTCGGCATGGTCGTAGACCGTGGTGGAGCGCCGGCCGGCGCTGTCGACCGCGCCGGTGGCCTGGTCCTTCGCGTTCCACTCGGCGGAGATGGTCGCGCCGGTGAAGTCGGTGGTGACCAGGGCGCGGCCCGCGTCGTCGTACGTCACGGTGCGCGAGCGGGTGGAGTCGTACACCCCGGCCAGGGCCACGGTGGCCTGCTTGCGTTCGAGGTAGTACTGGTAGAAGTGCTCGGCCCGCAGTCCGCTGGAGCGGCCGTCCGGGGCCGGCGCCAGCACCTGGACCGCGCGCAGGGCCGGCGGTTCCTGGGGCTGTTCGATCACGGAGTCGTAGCCGATCACCGTGCACGCGGCCGCCGTGTCACTGTTGTTGGTGCACCCGTTCTCCTCCGACGGGGCCTGGCGGGCCACCCAGTCGTAGGCCAGGCTGCCGCGGAGGGTGGCCAGCGGCCCGATGCTGTCCAGGGCCTTCTGCTTCTCCTCCTCGTTGTCGCCGGCCTCGTCGTAGCGCTGTTTGGCCGAGGCGCGGCCGACGTAGTCGAAGTCCTGCATCGCCGCGCCGGGGTTCTCGATCCGGGCGAGGGTGCCCATCTGGTACCACAGCCGGGTCTCGCTGCCGTCCCAGTAGCGGATCCGGCACAGCATCTGCGCGGGGGCCTGGTCCGAGCCCGGTGGGCGGGAGGTCCCGCCGTAACAACTGTCACTGCCGTCGGTGTTGTAGAAGAGCTGGTGAGACCGGCCTGAGACCGGGTCCTTGATCCGGGTCAGGCGCGGTGGGCTGCCGCTGTAGACGTACTGCAGGGCGGCGGGCTTCTTGCTGTCCAGTACCGATTCCACCGCCGCGAGCCTGCCGTCGGCGTTGAACACCGACACCGTCTCGCCCTCGGTGACCGTGATCTGACCCTTGCTGTCGAAGGCGAGTACGCCGTCCTCGCCCACCGGCGGCGTGTAGCCGGCCGTGGACGCCTTGGCCCAGGTGTGCTTGCCGCCCGCGGAGTCGGTGAGCACCACCGATCCGTCCAGCATCTCGGCGTGGCTGTACCCGCTGGACTGCGCCGACAGCGTCCAACCCGACGGCAGCGACTGCGAGTCCGAGGAGAACAGCCACTCCGTCGGCACGATCCGCGGTTGCAGGTTGTGGGTGCGCTCCTCATCGGAACCGGTGCTGCTCTTTGCCCACAGCACCATGCGGGGGCGCTGGTCGCTGTGGTGGTAGAGCTCGACGCGGATCGGCACCAGTTGACCGGCCTTGAGGGAGACTTCCTTGTCCTGGTGCGCGCCGGGCAGCAGGAAGCCGTCACCGGGATCGGCGGGGCCGGGGTTGTCGTAGACGAGCTTGTCGCCCACCCATACCCGCGCGCCATCGGTGTGCGCGCCCGCGAACTGGAAGTCACCGGTGACCGCGGCTTTGAACTGGCCCTCCCAGCGCACGACGAACCAGTTCTTGTCCAGTGCCGGCGGCATCGGGTTGTCCCGCCAGGGCTGGTTGTCCGGGTTGCCGGTCCACGGGATGCCCCAGTCCAGGTTGACCTGCGGCTCGCCGCGCACCATCACGGGGGTCGTGTCCGGGGTGCCCGTGTGCCGCGAGTCGTTGAAGTAGGAGGCGCGCACTCCGTGCGGCGCGCCCTCCCGCGAGTTGTAGGCGAGGCTGATGCCAGCCGACCCGCCGACGGTCTGGAACGCCGGGCCTGCAGCCTCGACGTGCGCGTTGCCGTTGAACAGGTTCACCGTCACCGGCCCCAGGTGGTCGGTCGGCGCCGGTCCCGGATCGCCCACCCGCTGGTTGACCGTGAAGTGCCCGACCCACTGAGGCGGCGTCGCCGTCGTCGAGCCGGCCACGGCGGTGGCCGCGGTCCAGGTGTAGCGGCCGCCGTCGTGCAGCACGTGCTTGGGGACCGTCCACTGCGGCTGGTCGAGGCACCCGGAGTCCACCACGCTGCCCGAGCGGCCGTCGAACCCGGTGGAGATCTTGAAGCAGTACAGGAACCCGTCGCCCACCGGCTCCACCTGCAACAGCGGGGTCTCGCTGCCCACCACCGCGCCGTCAACCGGGGCGACCGGACGGGTCTGCGGTGCGGGGTCGGCGTCGGCGCCTCGCACCGACCTCCGGGCGTCGAGCCGGGGGTGCTCGCCGGTCGCCAAGGGCGCGAAGTCAGCCTTCGGCTGCTTCGGTTCGGCTTGCGTTCCCTGTGGCCCCTGCGTTCCCTGTGGCCCCTGTGGCCCCTGTGGCCCCTGTGGCCCCTGTGGCCCCTGTGGCCCGTGCGGTCCCTGCTTGCCCGGAGATCGGACCGACAGGAGCGGCAGGTTGCGCGGCACCTTCTTCGGAGCCGCCGACGCCGCCGACGCGGAGGGTGTACTCCCCGCCTGCGCCAGTGAAACCACCAAGGCAGTCGCCAGCGCGAAGACGATCATCCGTAGCCACGACCGCGCGGATAATCGCGCTCTACCGTTAACCCCAGGCACCAAAACCCCTCCAACTTCGTGGACGTCCGCCGGAACGCGATCGTCCGTCCCTCCACTGCCGCGGAGGGGGGCGTGTTCCGGGCCGAGCTGGGAACCTAGCGGCCGACCGGGGTGCCTGGATTGGATAAAACTGACTTACCATCAGCTGGGTCGGACGGTCACCGCTGCGCTTGTGCATGCCGCTCGCTCGCCCACTGGTCACGCCGCGACGTCGCTGACGGCGGTCGGCTGTTCGTGGGCGCCGCCTTGGTGACTGCGGGTGCTGTTCGCGAACTGATGACCCGCCGCCTCACCCACGAATCAATCCACACCGACCTGGCGAGGAGCGTGAACCATGTTAAGTGCGCATAACGGGGCGAAACGACGGGTCACAACGTCCTCTGCCTGGCGCGCGCGATCGTGTTACCCGTCCTGACCGCGCTGGTCGTGGTCGCTGTGCTCCAGGACCGCCAGGACACTGCTGGCGGTCCAGCTCAACACCGCGTTGAGGAGCGCGTGGAGACCGTTTCCGGAATCGCCTGCGGTGAAGTCGCTCACCGCGAGCGCGTTGAATGCGATACCGAGCGCGATACCGACGGCTGTGTACAGCTTTCGTGGCTTCATCATGAGCTCATGGCAGCATCGCGATTCCGGGACCGGTCCCGGGGGCCAGGGCCCTACGGTGACTGCAGTGGGGCCGGACGCAACGGGGGAGTCGGAAATGCCAGACAAGATCTTCAGGGCCCAGATGCTTCCGCCGGAGATGCCCAGCTTGGCCGACGGACTGCCGGTGGCGCCGCCCGGGACCATCTTCGTCAAGGCCGCGGCAGGCGGGTACGCGGTGCCGCGGCGCAAGTTCACGCTGCACTTCGGGCGTGCCGTGCGCGATGTTCACGTGCTCGTGGGTGCCGGTGACGCCCACGTGAGCCGACTGCACGGCGTCTTCACCTGCGACGGCGGCCAGTGGTGGCTGCGCAACGAGGGCCGGCGCCCGATCCAGTTCCCGGGCGAGGGCATGGTGCTGCGCGGCCACGAGCTGCCGATGCCGGCTGGCTACACGCCGCTGACCATCGAGACGCCCCACCGCAAGGCGCACCTGATCGAAGTGCACGTCGTCGGCGGGCCCTGCCCGGTGCCAAGGGAGGACGCGCAGACGCCGACGGACACGGAGGACGTCCATGACCTCAAGCCCGTCGAGCGGCTCGTGGTCACCGTGCTGGCCCAGCAGTACCTGCGTCGGGAGCCGTATCCCACGCCGGTGTCGTGGAAGCAGCTCGCGCACGATCTCAACCGGGTGGCGCCGTACCGGCGGTGGACGGACAGCGTCGTCGACCACGTGATCGCCGATCTGCGCCTGCGCCTGTCCCGCGGACCGGACGCGGTCCGCGGGCTGCTGCGCGAGGAGGTCGGCGAACCCGTCGGGAACACGCTCAACGTGAATCTGATCGAAGCACTGCTGAAGAGCGCCACCCTGATCCCCGACGATCTCGACGCGCTCGGTGAGGAGCTCTGACATGCCTGGCACCGGCCACACATGGCAGCCCGGCGAGCTGATCGACGGCCGCTACCGCCTGACGGCCCTGGCCGGTGCGGGCGGAAT
The DNA here is from genome assembly GCF_053609145.1 of Streptomyces sp. NPDC054961. Lineage (NCBI taxonomy): Bacteria > Bacillati > Actinomycetota > Actinomycetes > Kitasatosporales > Streptomycetaceae > Streptomyces > Streptomyces sp. NPDC054961. The sequence goes on from NZ_JBSGWY010000072.1 coordinate 12,596, forward strand.
GGGCTTGGTCTACCGTGCCAGACACCTGCTGTGGGGCGTCGACCTGGCAGTGAAACGCCCCCGCCTGGATGCCGAACTCAGTGCTGAGCAGATCGCGGCGTTCACGCGGGAGGCGGAGACCTGGGTCTCGGTGGGCCTTCATCCGAACGTCTGCGGATGTCACTACGTGCGCAAGATCGACGACGTGCCCACGGTGTTCGCCGAGTACGTCGACGGCGGGAGCTTGCAGCGGTGGATCACCGAACGCATCCTCTATCAGGGATCGGTCACCGAGGCCACGCTGCGGGCCCTGGACGTGGCGATCCAGCTCGCCTGGGGACTCGGACACGCACACGATCGCGGGCTGGTCCACCAGGACGTGAAGCCGGCCAACGTCCTGCTCGACTCCGGATCACCCGAGGGCGACCTGCTCGTCAAGGTCACCGACTTCGGTCTCGCGCGCGCGAGAGCGAGCCTGTTGACCGAGTCGGGAGCGACCTGCGCCGATGATCGGGCCGACGTCAGCGTGCTGGTGAGCGCGGCCGGAATGACCCCCGCGTACGCCTCGCCCGAGCAGCGGGCCGGAAGGGCGTTGAGCCGCCGCACCGACATCTACAGCTACGCGGCGTCGGTGCTCGAAATGTTCGCGGGCAGACGCACCTGGCGTCGGGGACCTGATGCGAGCGCCGCGCTGGCGCGGTACCGCTCCGGCGCGATCGCCGAGCTGCCCATGCCGCCGGCCCTCGCCGAGCTGCTCGGCCGCTGTCTGGACCCGGAACCCGCCGCCCGCCCGGGCTCGCTGGCCGAGGTGGCCGCGGCGATCGGCGAGATCTACGGGGAGGTCGCGGGCCGCCGCTACCCACGGGTGATGCCCGTGGTCGCCGAACTCCGAGCCGACGAGCTCAACAACAGGGCTCTTTCCCTGCTCGACCTGGATCGGCTGACCGAAGCGTCGGAGACGTTCGCCGCGGCGCTGCGGACGGATCCGCAGCATCTGGTGGCCAGGTACAACGAGGGGCTGCTCCGATGGCGGTGCGGTGCGATCACGGACGAGGACTTCGTGGCCGAGTTCGAGGGCGTGCGCAGTGACGCCGGTGATCCGTGGCAGGCGCGACACCTCCTCGCCGAGATCCAGCTGGAGCGCGGCGACGTCGAAGCCGCCCGCGCGCTCGTCGCGGGGCTGGAAGACAAGCCGGAGGTCCGGGAGACCATCGAGCTGCTGCGCTCCGGACGGCTTCCGCACGCCGGGACCGTCGGAAGCACGCAGATGCCGTGGTGGACGGACGACGCTTACCTGCAAAGGCGGGACTTGAAAAGCGGCGGCTACATCGCGGCGGAGATTCCGATCCGGATAGCGGCCAGCGGTCGGATCGCACTGACCGGCGACCTGGACGGCACGATCCGGGTATGGGACCTGCTCGACGGGAGCTGTCGCCTGACGCTGCACGGGCACACCCGAAGCCTGCGGGACATCGACGTGACCCCGGATGCCCGGACGGCGGTGTCGTTCGGTGACGACAACACGATACGGGTCTGGGACGTGCGAACCGGCAGCTGCGTGCACGTCATCGCCACGGCGCATCCCGACGAGCGGCTCGTGCCCTTCTGGAGCACGGTACGCATCAGTCCCGATGGACGTATGGTCCTGTGGGGCGGCGACGGCGCGGTCCAGCTCCGGGATCTCGCCACCGGCCACCACCAGGTACTGCACGAGGGGAAGTTCGGGGGACAGATCACGCTGAGCGACGACGGACGCCGGGCACTGTTCGCCGCCGACGGCAAGCTGCACCTGTTCGAGCTGTCGCGGGGACGAGGCCGGGAGCTTCGGGTCTTCGACGCGGACGCCGGGATCCTCAGCATGGAGATCGGTCCCGGTGCGTACTTCGCGGTCGTCGGGGCGAACCACGACCGGATCCTGCGCGTCGTCGACCTGCTGCGGGGACGCATCGTCAGGGCCATCGCCGGCGCGGACTCGGTGGGTTCCCTGGCGTTGAGCGGCAACGGACAGTACGTGCTGTCCGGCGCGAGCGACGAGACGGTGCGGTTCTGGGATGTGGTGAAAGGACAGTGCGTCCGGACGTTCAAGGCCCACGAGGAGTTCGTGGAGGCGGTCTGGATGACTGGTGACGCCCGATTCGGACTCTCGGTGGGCCACGACAACGCCATTCGTTACTGGCTGCTGCCCGTCGGCCATTCCGCTCCGTATCAACTGAGCCAGCCTCGGGTCCACGCGGAACTCAGCCAGCTGAACGCGGAGATGGAAGCGCGCGTCCGTGCTGCCGAGCAGGCGCTGGCGGCCCGGGACTTCCGGTCGGCGCTCGACGCGCTGACCAAGGCGCGCGAGGTCCCCGGCTACGAGCACGCACCGCGCGTGTTGTCCGTGTGGCGGGAGCTGGGCAGGTCCACAACCCGTGCCGGGCTGCGCGGGGCCTGGGAGGCGAAGACCGTCCGGACCAACGGCAACCCCGACCTGGTCGACCTGTCCGACGACGCCCGGATCGCGGTGACGGGCGGCCCCGACGGGGACATCAGAATCTGGAGCCGCGACGAGGGCAGGGTCACCCGGGAGATCAAGGCGCATGCCCCGAAACCTCCGTATGAGCGGGTCGGGATCACCGGGCTCTCTCTGAGCGGCGACGGTCAACGGGTGCTGTCCGGCGCGTCGGACGGATTCGTCAAGCTGTGGCGGGCCGAGACCGGCGAGTGCCTGCAGACGTTGGACTGTGCCCCCCTCGTGCCGACCACCGTCCGGTTCGGCGTCGATGGGCAGCAGGCGTTGATCGGAGTCAATGACGGCAGCATCGGGTTGTGGGACCTGCGCGCGGGGCGACTGCTCCAGAAGATGGCTGGCCACGGCAACATCCCCATCCGGCCCGAGGACCCGCCGATGCTCAAGGCCGTCTTGGCGCAGACGAAGCCGCAGGTCGAATGCCTGTCACCCAGCGTGGACGGCCGCTTGGCCGCGTCCGTCGGAAGCGACGGCAACCTGAGGCTGTGGCGACTGGCGGACGGCCACTGCGTGCGGACCTTCGACGGCTACCGCGGGGCCAAGGCGGTGAGCCTGAGCACCGACGGGCGGTTCCTGCTGTCCATCGGACCCGTGGACGACCGCCCGATCCGACTCTGGGACGTCGAGACCGGCGCCTGCATCCGAGCGTTCGACGTAGACGCCGAGCACAGGCCGGTAACCGGCATGCTCACCGCGGACGGACGCTTCGCGGTATCCGCGGGAGCGGATTCCACGGTCCGCCTATGGGAGGTGGCCACCGGGAAGTGCCTACGGTCCCTGACCGGACACGAGAAAGGCGCTCTCGCCCTCGCGCTCTCGCGGGACGGGTACTTCGCGCTGTCCGCCGGACAAGATTTCACGATGAAGTGGTGGGAGCTCGATTGGGAGCTTGCCCTCGCCGATGGGTCCGGACCCTTCGCCGGGACTCGGTGAGGAGACGGCGAGCCGGGCCACGGTCCGCCCGGGGCTCCTCGGCGAGGCCGGGGCTGACCGATGACCGATGACCGATGACCGATGACCGATGACCGATGACCGATGACCGATGACCGATGACCGATGACCGGTCACCGCCTCGGTCGGGAGTTGCACGGGCCGGTCATGGCGCTGACGTGCTGCTTGACCGGTCGCGGGAGACAGATCGGCCATGCCGGGCCCGCCGGCCGGTCACGGGGGCAGGAGGTGACGCCCTCGCGGGTGAGCAGCAGGGCATCCGCCCAGGCTCACCCAGGAAGCCGTCAGCAACCAGGTCAACGCCTTCTACCAGGCTCTGACCGAGGCGACAGCTCCGACGGTGACCGGACCGCTGCCCAGCAGACGCTGCGCCAGATCCTGGAATGGCTCTGGGAGGCCGCCGCCGAACCGGCTCTTTCTGCCCTGGCAGCTCTGGGCGAGGCGATTTCCCCGGCTCAGGAAGGGGAATCGCTGCCACGAGTGTGGTGGGCGCCCGGCGGACTCCTCGGACTACTGCTGCTGCACGCCGCAGGCTTCCACACTGCCCCGGGCCATGGCCCGCACCGTCGCACCGTCCTGGACCGGGTGATCTCTTCCGGCACGCCTACCATCGCCGCACCCTGCGCCACGCCCGGCAACACCGTCCCCAGGCCGCCGACAACCCCCGTTCCCTGATCGTCGCCATGCTGACCACCTCAGGCCTCAGCGCACTGCGGAACGTCCCCGAGGAAATCTGCCGGATATGGGACCGCCTTCCGGGCCCTCGGCTGCGCGCCCACCTGCTCGCCCCGCCGCTTCAGAGACCTCCTGGCCCTGCGCCGGCGAAGGGTGTCCGCCCTGTCTTGGACTGCCACCACGATGCCATTCGGGCATTCCTGGAATGCGACCTCAACACGACGCATGGTGAATTCCGTGACGCTTTGGTGGCCGGAAGATGCTGAACAGAACAAGCATGGCTTCTCTATTCCCGCCAGCCTGGACCAACGCCAAAGGATCTTCAGGAAATCGTCAGCTTGACCGAGGGAGAATGGCTGCTCCCGGGTCCCTCCCACGTCCCCCCTATGGCGTGGTGCTGTTTTCGCTGCAGCTGCCGAGGGGGAAGAAGAAGGGTGAGAGGGTGAGGGTTGCAATTTCCACTTCGCTGAATCGAGCCCTGGTCGTTCTGGCGTCCATCTCGGTTTTCGGTCTGGTATACGCCTTGGCGGTGCGTACTCCTCAGGGACAAAGATGGGAAGGCGACGTCCTCCACGGTGCGCCGGATTTCGGTTCCCCTCCCGGAGACGCCGCGCGCGATGCGCTGGGCTCGTTCACGATGCCCTTCGTGCTGATGTGCGCGGCTCTGACTCTGCTAGCGCTCATCTGGCACGGGTTCGCCATGGCGGTGAGGGTGAGCGTAGTGACCGGCGGAAGCGCCGTGCTGTCACAGATCTTGAAACACGACGTACTGCCGAGGCCCGCCCTCGATCCCTACGCGCAGTCTTTGCACAATTCCCTGCCCAGCGGTCACGCGACCCTCGCGATGAGCCTGTGTGCCGCCCTGGTGATCTCCGTTCCGGAACGGTGGCGTCGTTGGGTCGCGGTTCCCGCGGTCGCATGGGCGACGTCCTTCGGGGTGCTCACGGTCGTGGCGAAGTGGCACCGGCCGTCGGATGTGCTCGCCGCGCATGCGCTCGTCCTGACCCTCACGGCTGCGGCACTGCTCGTCCCCTCCAGCCCGAGGTCGCAGACCTCCCGCCCGCGGGTGCCGTTCGCGCGTACGGGTTCCGTACTCGCCGCAGGTGTTCTGTTCGCGGTGCTGGTAGGTGCGGGCGCGTGGCGAACGGGGGACCCGGGAATGTGGCGCGAGATCCTGTCAGGAGCCGCGGGGCGTTACCCGGTGGACGGACTGGCCTTCGTGCAGGCCCTGGCGCTGACCACGGGATCCGGCGTCCTGTGCGGCATGGCCGTGGTGGCTGTGGCGAGAAGCCCGCGGCTCACGGCCGTCGGCGCGCCGGGGAAGTACCGTGCGGAGGCGCCGAGTGAATACGCTCGCCTCCACCCAGGCTGAGATGCCCGCAAGAGCTGAATGGGGGAAGGGCGGATCAGTCCTTCAGCGGTTCGTCACACCGGAATCCAGTCCCACGGCGGACCGGACCGCATGCCTTCTTCCACGGACAGTATGGGCTTCCATTCCCAGCGGCCCGGCCGCCCGGTCGCTCTTGGTGCAGCCGCCAGCGACGTCACCCGGCCGCCTCGGCGTCGACGGTGGCCAGCGACGTGTCAACCACGCTGTTGTAGGCGTCACACAGCTCCAGGCGGGCTCTGTTGGAGGTGTTGGCTGCGGCCATGGGGGAGCCCGCTGTTACGGCTCCTGGTCTCCGAGGGCGTGGCGCCGCACACGCCGCCCACGAGAGCCATCGCCGCATTTGCGAGGCATACCCGCGCTGTTCTGCCAGCGGTGAACACCGGTCCGACCGAGCTCGACGATCACTACGGTCCAGTCTCATGACGATGACGACGCGCACGGTCGAGTACCAGGCCGACGGTCGGACGATGATCGGGCACCTCGCCGTCCCGGCCGGTGTCGGCCGTCGGCCCGCGGTGCTGCTCGGGCCAGAGGGCATGGGGCTCAGTGACGTCGAGCGCCGTCGGGCCGATGCTCTTGCCGAGCTGGGATATGTAGCGCTGGCCTTCGACCTTCACGGCGGCCGCTATCTGGGTGACCCCGAGGAGATGCTGGCCCGTTGCCTGCCGCTGCTCGCTGATCCCGGCCGGATGCGGGGCATCGGCCACGCGGCGCTCGACGTGCTGCGCGCCGAACCGCGGACCGACCCCGACCGGATCGCCGCCGTCGGCTACGGCACCGGGGGTGCCATCGCGCTGGAACTCGGGCGCGACGGCGTCAACCTGCGGGCGATCGGGACAGTCAACGCAACCACCACGGGCCGACCGGGGGAGGCGGCGCGCATCCGCTGCCCGGTGTGGGCCGGGGTCGGATCGGATGACCCGATCATGCCGCCCGCGCAACGGGACGCGTTCACGGCCGAGATGCAGGCCGCAGGCGTCGACTGGCGCCTCGTGGTCTACGGCGGCGCCTTGCACGCCTTCCACCACCCGCCGGTCGACCACCCCATGGTCCCCGGCGTCGGCTACCACCCACGGCACGCGCAGCGAGCCTGGCACGACATCGTCGACCTGCTCGCCGAGTGCCTTCCCGTCACGGAATGATCTGGCCGGCAATTTCTCGATTCCGGGCTGCGCTCTCTCGGTTTCGTGACAGTGGTGTGAGAGATCTCGGTGATTTCACTGTCATGGGGGTGGAATGCGTGCAGGTGGCGCACTGACACGAAGCTGAGAGAGCGCGCTCAGGGGGTGGGAGTTTGGTGGTACCGGACCGTGGGGCTGGGGCGGTAGCGGCCCATGAAGGATGGGCGGTGTGGGCCTTCGACGAGGCTGAGGAGGAACTCCGTGATGGGGCCGGGCGTTTCGTGCCACTCGCCTTCGTCTGTCTCGACCACCATGCGCCAGTGGTCCGGGTCTGCTTCCTCGGGAAGGAAGGAGTAGACGGTGCCTCCTTCTTCTCCGCCCCACGGGATCAGGCCGCCGGGCTGGGGGTGGAAGGGGAACGGGTAGCGGTCAGGATCGTCGAGGTGGGACGTGCGGCCGGACGCGGGCCAGAGCCGTTCCAGTTCATCCGCCGTACCGTCCACGGGCCGGTCCATCCAGAGGAACCCGTCGACGGCGCCAGGGCCGTACAGGTCGAGGAACGCCTTGTAGTCGACGGGGAGCGGGACACCGAGGTGTTCCTCGGCGGCCTGCCAGAGGTGCGGCCGTGCCCAGCCCCAGCGCAGGCCGGCTCGCCGAACAGTTCCTTCAGTCGTTCCCAAGCGGCTGCCATCGGCCTCTCCTGGGTGACTACGTGGGCATGACCATAACCAACGCTCGCATGCGGGTACGACAGTCCGATGGGCCGGGCCCTTGTGTCCGAGGGCCCGCTCAGTGGATGCCGAGGTTGTGTGCGCGGAGCTGGCTGGCGTCGGTCACTGGTCCTGTTCGAGTCAGATGGTTGGGGCCATAAAGGGGTTGGCTCAGGACCCAGCCGAATTCTGTCCAGGGTGAGGCGAAGACGCCGGAGACAGGTGGAGCAGCGGCAGCTCGGCGGCCTACGTCAGCAAGGGCGAAGCCCGTTCGCAGCGATGTGACTAAGTGGTCGACGCCGGAAGTCCTTCGGGGGTTGACGTGAGGTCAGGGCGCATGCGGAGTGAGGATCGCAGGTTCGGTCCGGCGAGGTAGAGGCCGCAGGTGCAGTCAGGGGGCACCTGGAAATAATCGGTTGCCTATTGGCGATGGTGGTGGATGCAATGTCCGGCATGATCACCCAGGTGCGCCCGCCACGGCGAGATGAGATGAACGCGTACTACCGGGCCTTGCCGCTCTGCGCACCGGGCGGACTGCAACCGACTCGTCACAAGGGAGACGCCAACGCATGAATACGCCACCATCGCCGCCTGGGGCGGAGCGGACTGACGGATTGTCCATCCGGATCGGCGCTCTCGTTCCGCTGACTCGGCCCGGCTGGGTCGAGGCGGGCCAACACTTGCTCGCCGGACTGGAGCTGGGCGTTCGCGAAGTCAATGAAGTCGGCGGGATCGGCGGAAGACCACTTGAGCTGGTGGTCCGAGACACCGCGGCTGATCCACAGAGGGCTGCGGCGGCCGTGGACGAATTGGCCGGCCTGGGGGTGGCCGCCTTGGCGGGGGAGTATCACAGCGTCGTCGCGCGCGCCGCTGCCGGCAGGGCCGACACCCTCGGCCTGCCGTTCCTCTGCTCTTCAGCGGTTCTCGACGCGCTCACCGAACAGCCGACGGAATGGGTCGCGCGCCTCTCCCCGCCGCAGTCCCGCGGCTGGCAGGTTTACGCGGACTTCCTCCTCGGCGCGGGCCACCGTCGCATCGCCGTAGCGGCCCAGCCGAGTGTCTACTGGGCAACCGGTACCCGTATTTTGCGGGACCGCCTCGCTGCGCGTGGCGGCACCGTCGTCGAACTCGACATGAGTGCGCTCACCCCTGCGGACGTGTGCGACGAACTCGCCGACAATCGGGCGACGGCCCTTCTTCTTCTGGTCGGCCACCCGGATCCGGCAGTGCCGATCGTCAAGTCCGTCCGCGGCGACCAGCGCCTCGCCGAGATCCTGATCGGTGCTCCGGCCGGGCAACCGGAGTTCGCCGAGTGGGCGACATCGCTGGGCGACGATGGCGCCGGGGTCCCGTTCTTGCGCTACTTGCCCGAGCGCCTCAGCCCACTCGGTGCACGAGTCGAGAAGGCCCTGCTTGAGCAGCTGGGCGAAGCGCCCTCCTTCGTCGCCTTCGAGGGCTACGACACGGTCACCGTCCTCGCCGATGTGCTGCGTTCTCACGGCGCGGACCGGGCGCGCATCGCCGAATCCTGGCCGCGCGTCGCGGTCGTAGGCACCCGCGGGCAGATCCAGTTCTCCCGCACGCCGGGCATCAGCGTTTGGCAATGGGCTGGGACGCCGATCCAAGTCGTTGATCGAGATCCGGCGGAACCCGAGCGCTTTCGGATCCTTCACGCCAGCTGAGCTGAGAGAGCACGGAGGTCCGACTGCCCAGATCTGTCCAAACTTGAGGCTGTCTACCTGTCTACGTGTGCCGGCGCTGGCCCGGGGCAGCCCAGAGAAGGCCAGCAGCCGGACCGGCATCAAGATCAATCTCAGCGCCAATGACCCAGTCCGCAGGGCCGGTCCGTCATAGGTCAGGGCGCAGGCGCAGTCCAGGGCATCGTTGGGCGAGCCGGCGACGCCACAGTTGCGCGGCAGGCTGCACAACCGTCAGTGATCCACTTCACGAGATCGGCCGTTCCTCCTGCCATGCGCATACCCTGCGCCCGCCCCGTGCTGCTACTGAGGATTTCGGGTTGTCGTCGGGTGGTGACGGTTCATGATCCCTGCGGTATGCCGGTGGTATGCGTTATCCGGAGGGTGGGGGCCTG